>NZ_JACTAH010000002.1:1098585-1398585 GCF_014489115.1 Thauera sedimentorum
GCCAGGTGGTGTTCACCCCGGCGGCGGACTTCACCGGCAACGCGAGCTTCACCTACACGGTGAGCGACGGCAACGGCGGCACGGACACCGCGACGGTGCGCGTGCGGGTGACCCCGGTCAATGAGGCGCCGGTGGCGGTGGATGATCCTGCTGGAATGCCTTATTCGGTTGCACTTGGGGCTCTCGGCAGTGGATGGACCGCGGAGGATGTCAACGGTGCGGCCACCGATGTTCTGGCGTGGAAGGCGGATGGTACGGCCGGTGTGCTGACGCAGTCGGGCGACCTTCTCGGCGTGGCGGGATCGCCGCGTACTGGGGATGCTGGCGGGTATGAGCCGAACCAGCTCGAGAGCGACAGCGCGGATCGCAGCGAAGCGATCGAGTTGCGCTTCAGTGGCAATCTCAACCAGGCGACCTTCTCTGTCTCGAATCTCTATTCAAACGAGAACGGGATCGGTGAGACCGGCCGTTGGGTGGCCTATTACGATGGAGTCGAGGTGGCCAGCGGGAGCTTCGGTTTCGACGATCTTGCGAACCCAGTCCACTCAGGCAGTTTCTCGATCGATACCGGTGCGACGGTGTTCAACAGCATTCGCTTCGAAGCGGCGCACAACGGCGACACGTCAGGGGATAGCTCCGGCTATTACCTGACCGGCTTTTCCGGTTCGGGGCCCGCATCGGCGAACAGCGTGTATCAGTTGTCCGCGAACGATACGCTGACTGTTGACGCGGCGACAGGGATCTTGGGTAACGACTACGATCCTGACGGTGACGCGCTGACGCTCGTTGAGGTCAACGGTGTGGCACTCGTGCCGGGTGCGGTGATTACGCTGGCCAGCGGTGCGCTGCTGACGCTGAACATTGATGGCAGCTTCTCTTACGACCCGAACGGGCAGTTCGATAGTCTAGGAGCGGGGCTGCTGGCCACCGACAGCTTCGATTACAGCATCGAAGATGGAGAAGGTGGAACGGACACGGCAACCGTGACCGTGACCGTGGTGGGGGTCAATCCGGGGCAGCTTCCGGGCGGCGGTGGTACTGAGCCTCCGCCTGCCGAAGATGGCCTAACTGTCGTGGTCGACAATGGCGACAATGCAATCAACGGCAGTGCTGGCAACGACGTGATTCTTGGCGATGTCGGTGGCACGCTGACCACGGTACAGCAAGGAGCCGACTACAACATCGCGCTCGTCGTGGATATGTCCGGCAGCATGTCGTCCGCTCGCGTGGCGCTGGTCAAGGAGGGACTGCTCAATCTGGTCAATGACCTCGCGACTCACGATGGTCAGGTAAACGTCTCCCTGATCCGGTTCGCGACGACGGCGACCGAGGTCGGTTCTGTACAAGATCTGAACGCCGGCAATATCGACGAGCTCATCGGCTGGATCAATGGACTGAGCGCCAGTGGTTCTACAAACTACGATGCCGCGTTCGATACGACGGTGGACTGGTTCTCCGGCCAGGCTGCGCTCGGTCATTCGAACACAGACGGCTACCAGAACCTGACCTTCTTCCTGACGGACGGAGAGCCCACTCGCTATGGCTCCAACGGTGAGTTCGGGAATGGTTCGTCGACGACAGCTGCAACGATGCAGGCGTCGATGGATGCCTTTGTATCGCTCAGTGCGGTGAGCACCGTACACGCGATCGGGGTCGGGACGGGTATCAACGAGAACTATCTGAAGTTCTTCGACAATACCGAGTCGACCGGAACGAGCACTGTTACGTTCAGCGGTACGTCCACCGTGCTGGCCAGCTTCAACGCCAGCAACGCAGGGCCGTTGGGTACCACGTCGGACTGGACCGTGCGGACGGGCAGCGACGGAAGTATTGAATACACGGGTTCCGGCAATGCCCGTTCGCTGAGAATCGACGACACGACCAATGACAGCGGGCAAGCCGCTATCGTAGAGAGCAAGTCCTTCGAAGTCGTCGCGGATGGCACCACCTTCTCGTTCGATGTAAACCACTCGAGCCGCCGCAGTGACGACTCCTTCGAATGGGAAGTGCAGCGCTGGAACGGCTCCACGTGGGAGACTGCACGGTCGGGCAGCAGCACCAGTAACGAGACCATCACGACGAACGCGGTGAATGCGGGCACCTACCGCTTCGTATTTACTGTCCTGGATGCCTCCTCCGGCGGCAACTACCGGGTCGATATCGACAACATCACGCAGGTCAGCCCGAACGTTCTCACGGGCCCTGCAGGCGAAGTCGATATCGTCAACACAGCCGATGAACTCACGGTGGCTCTGCAGGGTGGATCGGCCTCGCTCGACCCCGTCGCCGTCGGCGACGACGAGATCGACGGTGGCGCCGGTGCCGACATCATCTTCGGCGACGTGATCAATACCGATGCGCTGCCGTGGGGTGTGGATGGCAACCCGGTCAGGCCCGCGGACCTGCCGGACGGTTCGGGCTTGCAGGCGCTCAGGACCTTCCTTCAGTTGAAGAACGGAGCGGAACCGACGGACGAGGAGTTGTTCAACTACGTTCGCGCCAACCACGAGAGCTTCAACGTCGATGGCGATGCGCGGGGCGGCAACGACACCCTGCGTGGTGGCGACGGCAACGATATCCTCTACGGCCAGGGCGGTAACGACCTGCTGGTCGGTGGGGCCGGCAACGACACCCTGTATGGCGGCGTCGGCGCCGACGTGTTCGCCTGGAATCTGGGCGACCAGGGCAGTGCAGCGACGCCCGCCACCGATACCGTGAAGGACTTCAGCCTGGCCGAGGGCGACGCGCTCGACCTGAGCGATCTGCTGCAGAACTACGGCGGTGGCGATACGCTGGGCGACTACCTGCAGGTGAGCCAGGACGGCGCCAACACGGTGGTCAGCGTGAACACCGCCGGCGACCTCGGCACCGCCGGCGCCGAGCAGGTGATCGTGCTGGAGAACGTCAACCTGACGCTGCAGCAACTGCAGGATGCCGGTAAGCTGATCATCGACTGACCGCCGCACTGCGCGAAACCGGACGGCCCTCTCCGCCGCAAGGCGGGAGGGCCTTTCTTGCGAGGAAACCGATGGTTTACATCAAACGCGACGAACAGGGTCGCATCGTTGCCGCCGGCCATGAGCCGGACGGGCCGGGCTGGGAGCAGGCCGCCGGCGACGAGCCCGAGGTGGCGGTGTTCGCCCAGGCGCTGGTCAGCGGCGACCAGGGGCTGGCGGCCTCCGATCTGGCGCTGGTGCGGGTGCTGGAGGACGTGATCGACCTGCTGGTCGAGCGCTCGGTGATCCGTTTTACCGATCTGCCCGCGCCGGCGCAGGAAAAGCTCAACGCGCGGCGCAGCGCGCGGGCCTCGCTGCGCCAGCTGAATCTGCTGGACGACGACGCGGGCGTGATCTGACCGCCGGCCCTGCGCGCGCCCGCGCGGGGCTTACTCGGACAGCGGCTCCGTGCCGGCCGCGCGTGCTGCGGGATCGGTGGCGCGTACGCCCGGTCCGGTCATGCCGTCCACCCCCAGGGCGGTCAGGGTGTCGATTTCGTCGTTGCTGCACACCCCTTCCGCAATCACCGTCAGGCCGATGGCGTGGGCCACCACGCACAGGCCGCGCAGCACGTTCTGGTTGCCGGCGTCGCCTTCGATGCCGCGCACCATGGACGCATCGATCTTGAGATAGTCCAGACCCAGGTCGTGCAGGTCGCCGATGCGGCCGAACTGGCGGCCGACGTGTTCGATGCCGACCTTGCAGCCCAGCGGCTTGAGCGCGAGGCACAGGGCGCGGAACTCAGCCTGGTGATGCAGCACGCCGTACTCGGGCACTTCGATCCACAAGCGGGTGGCGGCGGCCGGCGCCGATTGCAGGCTGGCGAACAGCTCGCTGCGGAAGGCCGCATCGCGCAGGGATTCGACCGACAGGTTGATGCCCAGCGCGTGCTCGCCTTCGCCTACCTGCCGCAGCGCGGCCTGTAGGACGGCGGTGTCGAGGCGGGCCATCAGCCCCAGGCGCGCGGCCCAGGGCATGAAGTAGCCGGCGTTCTGCCAGCGGCCGTCCACGTGCAGGCGCATCGGCGCCTCGAAGTGCAGGATGCGGCCATCGGTGGCGACGACCGGATAGGCGCCCAGCTGCACACCCTCCGTGTCGAGCGCGGCGAGCAGGGCCTGCCGCCAGTCGGCAAGATCGGTGTGGGCGGGCGGTTCGGTGTCGGCGGCGGCAAGGCGCAAGGCGCGCTCACCCTGCTGCTCCGCGGCGGCCAGTGCGCCGTCGACCCGCGCGAGCAGATGCGCGCGCGCTTCGCCGCTGGCCAGCGGGGTTGCCCCGAGCGGCAGGCGCAGCGCGGCCTGCGCTGCCCAGGCGTCCATGATGCCGTCGAGTCCGGCGCGCAGGCGGGCGCAGATCTCATCGACCTCGGCCGCGCCGCAGGCCAGCAGGGCGAAGTCGGTGCCGTTCAGGCGGCCGGCCTCCCAGGCCTCGTGCGCCTCGGCCACCGCCTGGAAGCAGGCGCCGATCTCCTGCAGCAGGCGGTCGGCCTGCGGACGGCCGAGGAGCCGGTTCAGCTGCTCCAGCTCACCCAGGCGGGCGATGGCCAGCATGCCGCCCGATTGTGCATCGTCGCGGGTCAGCGCGGTGTCGAGCTGCTTGAGGAACTGCGTGCGGTTGAGCAGGCCGGTAAGCTCGTCGTGCTGATGCAGGCGGCGCAATTGCTCCAGCCGTCGCGCTTCCTCGTTGAGCATGCTGCGCACCCGGTCGGACAGGGTGTTCATCGCCCGCACCACGCTGCGGAACTCCGCGGTACGGGGCTCCTCGGTGGTCACGAAGCGCCGCCCGCCGATGGCCTCCGCCTGCGCCACCACACGGCCGAGCGGGCGGGTGATGTACTTGATCAGCAGGGTGCCGGCCAGGCCGGTGAGCGCACCGCCGGCGACGAACCAGGCCAGCAGCATGAGCGTGCCCGACCACAGCGATTCGTAGGCGTAGCGGGTGTGGCTTTCCAGCGACAGCGTGCCGTACTGGCGCCAGCCGTCCTGCACCTGGGCGACGCCGGCCTGGGTATCGATGGGCACCAGGCGGGCGAACCATTCCGGCGCGCCGACTGCGCCGCCTTCGTAGGCCCGCTCGACGATGAGCTCGCCGCGCGGGTCGGTCAGGCGGATCAGGCGGTAGTGGCCGGCATCGAACTGCGCGGCGACCTGCAGCTCCACGGTCACCGGGTCCTTGGGCATCTGCGACAGCGACAGCGCCAGCGAGGTGGCATTGTCCAGGTTCTTCACCAGCATCTGCTGTTCCAGGTAGTGACGTGCGGACAGCGTGCTGACCACCAGGCTGCCGCCGAAGGACAGCGACATGACGACGGCGATGGCGATCCACAGTTGCTTGATCAGTGACATGGCTTGAATGCTCCGATACCGCGCAAGCCGCCAGGCGGCCTGCTGACCATCCCCTCGCCGGCAAACGGCGAGGGACAGGGAGAAAGTGAAATCGTGCGAAAGGCGTGCAGCCCGTGGGCGGACAGCGGGCCGGCATCCGGGAAGCGGGAGAAAGCGCGCGGGCGTGGTAGCGGGCGGCTCATTGCATCCCCTCCTTGCGCACCCGCTCCAGCAGATCGCGCCAGCGCGACAGCCGCGCGGTCGGGTCGGCCGACGAGGCGCTGGCGCCGCCTACCCACAGGCCCTCGCTGTTGAAGCTGAACACCGGCAGCAGGTCCGGCCGGCGACCGGCGGGGCGGATCTCGCCGATCAGGTTGTCCAGGATCAGCGGCTCGGCGTCCGGGCTCGCGTAGTAGCCCAGCACCATGTGGGCCTGGCTGATGCCGCTTTGCGGTCCGCCGATCTGCGCGCGCACGTAGATCAGCCGCAGGCGCTCGTTCGGCACGCCCAACTGGCGCAGCGACAGGTACTTGGCGATGGAGAAGTCCTCGCAGTCGCCCGCCGCCCGGCCCAGGGTTTCCAGCGGCGTGGCCCAGTAGTCGCCCTGTCCCCAGATGCGCGCGTCGTCGTCGAAGGCGATGCGGCGGTTGAAGAAGGCATTGACGCGGTCCAGCCGGGCGATGTCGTCCACCTCTTCGCCTGCCCGGGCCAGCGCCGCCCGCCACGCGTCCACCGCGTCGCCGCCGTCGGCGCCGTAACGCTCCAGGGCCACCTGCCGCATGCGGTCGAAATCCGGTGCGGCAACTACCGCGCCGAGCACGAGCGCGACGGCCGCATGCATGGCCCATGCGCCGAAGCGGGCGCTCCAGCCCGGCCGGGGTATGCGTGTTGCGGAGTTGATCGGCCTGCGATGACGCATCGAGACTATGCAATGGGCGGATTCGACGAATTATCCGACATGGTATCCGCCGAACCGTGGAAATTTGCAAAAGCATCGAATAGTTGGCAAAGCCCCCAGCAGAACTCGCCTATCATCCGGGCTGCCCAATCTAGGCAGGGTCGGAGGATTATGCCGGCCCGATTGTTTTCACCGAACTCACGCATGGAAGACCCCCGCCGATGTTTCGCAAACTGATCGCCGTTGCCGTACTCGCCAGCCTGCCCGCCGTTGCCGCCGCCCAGGTGCCGGACGCGTTGCGCGACGCCGCACGCAGCGCGGTCGTCGGCAACCCGGAGGTGCAGGCCTCCTGGCACGCCTTCCGGGCGGCCGAGCAGGAGCAGAACGTGGCCCGCGGCGGCTATCTGCCCCAGCTGGACTTCACCGCCAGCTCCGGCCGCGAGCGCCAGACGCGCCCGGGACAGGGAACCGACAGCTTCAATCATCGCAATGCCACGCTGTCGCTCAACCAGATAGTGTACGACGGCTTCTTCACCCGCAGCGAGGTCGCCCGGCTCGGGCACGCCAAGCTGGCGCGCTACTACGAACTGATCGACGCCTCCGAGAGCGCCGCGCTCGAGGCGCTGCGCGCCTACGCCGACGTGCTGCGCTATCGCGAACTGGTGCGTCTCGCCCAGGAAAACTACGTGCAGCACCGGCAGATCCACGAGCAGATCGCCGAACGCGCCGGCGCCGGCGTCGGTCGCCGGGTGGATCTGGAGCAGGCCACCGGCCGCCTGGCGCTGGCCGAATCCAACCTGCTCACCGAAGTGTCCAACCTGCACGACGTCAGTGCCCGCTACCAGCGCATTGTCGGCAACACGCCGCCGGAATCGCTCGCGCCGATCGGCGTCCGGCTCACCGCGGATGCGCTGCCCCCGGATGCCTCCGAGGCCCTGCGCGAAGCCTTCGCCGCGAGCCCCGCGCTGAACGCCGCGGTGCAGAACGTGCGTGCCGGCCAGGCCCAGGTGGAGGCGCGCCGCGCGGCCTTCCATCCGCGCCTCGACCTGCGTGCCCGCCAGTCGGTCGACCGCAACCTCGACGGTCTGAGCGGCACCTCGCGCGACGGCGTGGTCGAGCTGGTGTTCACCTACAACCTGTTCCGCGGCGGTTCGGATTCCGCCCGCGTGCGCCAGGCCGCCGAAACGCTGAACCAGGCCAGGGATCTGCGCGAGAAGGCCTGCCGCGATCTGCGCCAGACCCTGTCGATCGCCTATAACGACGTGCAGCGCCTGGAAGAGCAGCTGCGCTACCTCGACCAGCACCAGCTCTCCATCGAGAAGGCGCGCGAAGCCTATCGTCGCCAGTTCGACATCGGTCAGCGCACCCTGCTCGACCTGCTCGATACCGAGAACGAGTACTTCCAGGCCCGCCGTGCCTACGTGGCCGCCGCAACCGACCGGCAGATCGCCCAGGCCCGCACCCTGGCCGGCATGGGCCGGCTGATGCGCGCACTGGAAGTGGCGCGCGAGGACCTGCCCGCCCCGGGCGACATCGGCCATGACGGCGCGCCGATCGACCCGGCTTCGGTTTGCCCGGCGGAAGCCCCGGTGGCCTTGCAGATCGACAAGGAAGCCGTGTTTGCCGAAGCCATGCGCGCCGCCGGCCGCTGAACGGCTAGGGCTTGTCAGGGTTGAAACGGGGCGGCCTGCGGGCCGCCCCGTGCCGTTCACGCCGTGCGCCGTGCGCAAGGGCTGCCGGAATCCGCCCGCCGGAGGCTACAATCGCCCGGTCGCCAACTTGCCCGGGTTCTCGTCATGAATGATCGTGCCGCTCCTCCCGAACGCCGACTCGACCGGCGCATCCCGCTCGGCTGCTCCGCCGCCATCCATCTGCCGGGTGGCGACACCGTGCCCGCGGAGTGCATCGAACTGAGCATCAGCGGCATGACCCTGCATTCCACCTATGTGCCGGGCGAGTGCGAGGTGCTGGAAGTGTCGGTGAGCTCACCCACCGGCGCTGCGCCCCTGCTTGCCAGGCTCGAGGTCAAGCGTTGCCACGCGGTAGGCAGCGGGCGCTACGAGATTGGCGGGGCGATCGTGCGGGTGCTGGGCTAGGCCGCCCGCTCCGCTTTCGGCAGGGGCGGGCTTGCCCGCGATCCCGGGGCCTGCTTCCTCACAGGACGATCGCGGCCAAGGCCGCTCCTACAACAGCGGGTTTGCCTGCGATCGGTCGTCAGCCCTCAATACCAGCGCCGGATATGCCGGCGCACCATCAGGTAGAGGGCCAGCAGCGCGATCAGGGTGAAGTTCACCAGCGACCAGTTGGCGATCGACAGGCCGAGGAAGGTCCAGTCGATGGCGGTGCAGTCGCCTGCGCCGCGGAAGATCATCGGCAAGGCGTCGGCCAGGCCGAAGCTCTCCACCATGAACTCCAGCCCCGGCCCGCATTCCGGGATCTCCGGCGGATAGAGCTGGATCCAGCTCTGCCGCGCGGCCACGCCGCCGCCGGCGAGACTCACCAGCAGGATCAGCCCGGCATAGACCCGGGCGCCGCCGTTGCGCGGCCCGTGCAGCGCGCCCAACAGGGCGATCGCGCCCACCAGCGCCAGTGCATAGCGCTGCATGATGCACATCGGGCACGGCTCCAGCCCCTCGAAATGCTGGAGGTAGAGACCGAATCCGAGCAGTCCGGCGCAGAACAGGAACAGCGCGAAGAAGAAGTTGCGGGCGGACAGGCGGGAGAGCATCGGTGCGGGCCCCGGTCGGTAAAGCTGCTCATTTTAGGCGGTCAACCGCCGGATGAGTCAAACGTCGTAGATGCTGCAGTGCGATGCCGCCGTTGTAGGAGCGGCCTTGGCCGCGATGCGGCGTCGTTTTATCTCAGGCCGCAATCGAGGCCAAGGCCGTTCCTACGCAGGATCAGGCGCGGGCCAGCGCCACCAGCGCCTCCACCTGCTCGCGCACCGGCTGCGGGATCGGCGTGCGGCCGTCCAGCATGGCGCGGATCAGCGCAGCGTTCGCTTCCACCTCCGGGCAATCCGGCAGATCGGCCAAGGGCGGGGCGCCGCCTTCCTCGCCCGCCCAGGCGATGCGCGCCGCGCCGTCGTCGAACACCTTCATCTCCGGGCGCCGGCGCGGATTGGCGAAGGCTTCGCCCTCGGTGCCGCGCAACAGCATCGCCCGCCCGCCGTCGGCGGACAGGAAACCGTGCATGCGCTCCAGATACTCCGGATGGGTGACCGCCACCACCCGCACGCTGTGCCCGCGGCATGGGTCGACCAGCTTGGCCATGGTGTGCGCACTGCCGCGCACGCCCATGCGCAGGCGCAGCGCCAGCAGGCGGTCGAGGCCGGGCAGCAGGGTGTCGAGCTTGAGGCAGGCCACGCGCCCGGCGCGCAGTTCGGCGCCCGCAGCTTGTGCATCGGCCGCAGGGTGGATGCCCAGCGCGGCGAGCAGCTCGAAGGGGCTCGTGCGGCTCTCGAAGTCGTGCCGGCCGTGGATCAGCACCGGCACGCCCTCGCGCGCCAGCAGCAGCGCCAGCAGCGGCATCAGGTTGGCCTGCCGGCGCGCGCCGTTGTAGGTCGGCAGCACCACGCAGCGCGGACCCGCGGGTACGGCGACCTGCGGGGTGCGGGCGTCCATGGCGCGCTTGAAGCCGAGCAGTTCCTCGGTGGATTCGCTCTTGATGCGCAGCGCCATGACGATGGCGCCCAGTTCCAGGTCGGGCACCTTGCCGTCCAGCATGTCGCCGAAGACGTCCTGCGCCTGGGCGGCGTCCAGTGGCCGCGCACCCTTGGCGCCTCGACCGATTTCCTTGATGATTGGGGCGTAGCTCATCCGGGCATTATCCGCCCGAAACCGTGCCGCGAGCCAGCGAGAACAGAGAGGAGAACAACATGGAAGTCGGATTCATCGGCCTGGGCCTGATGGGGCGCCCGATGGCGCTCAACCTGATCAAGGCCGGCCACAAGGTGCACGTGTGGAGCCGCCGGCGCGAATCGATGCAGCCGCTGCTCGACGCCGGCGCCGGCGACTGCGCCAGTGCCGCCGAGGTGGCGCGCCGCGCGCCGCTCACCATCAGCATCGTCGCCGACGCCCCGGACGTCGAGCAGGTTACCCTGGGACCGGATGGCGTGGCCGACGGCGCCGGTGCCGGCCACATCCACGTGGACATGAGCACCATCGCCCCGGCGGCGGCGCAGAAGATCGCCAGCGCGCTCGCCGGGCGCGGGGTCACCATGCTGGATGCGCCGGTCTCTGGTGGCGAGGTCGGCGCGATTGCCGGCACGCTCACTATCATGGTCGGCGGCGATGCGGGTGCGTTCGACAAGGCGAAGCCGGCCTTCGAGGCCATGGGCAAGTCGGTGACCCTGATCGGCGATTCGGGTGCCGGCCAGGTGGCCAAGGCCTGCAACCAGATCCTTACCGGCGTGGGCGTGGCGGCGGTGGCCGAGGCGCTCAACTTCGCCACCAAGAGCGGCGTGGATGCCGGCAAGGTGCGCGAAGCCCTGCTCGGCGGCTTCGCATACTCGCGCATCCTGGAAAACCACGGCCAGCGCATGCTGGACCGCAACTTCAAGCCCGGCTTCAAGGCCTGGATGCATCAGAAGGACATGCGCATCGTCATGGAAGAGGCCCATCGCCTCGGCCTCGCGCTGCCCTCGTCGGCCGCCACCGCGCAGATGTTCAATGCGCTAGTCGGTAGCGGCATGGGCGAGGACGATTCCATCGCCATGCTCAAGCTGCTCGAGCGCATGAGCGGCGGGGAGGGCGCGTGAAGCTCGGCTTCATCGGCCTGGGCGCCATGGGCGCGCCCATGGCCGGCCACCTGCTCGATGCCGGGTACGAGCTCGCGGTGTGGGCACGCCGCCCCGAAGCGACCACCGCGCTCGCTGCGCGGGGTGCCCACGTGTGCGCCACGCAGGCGGCGCTCGCCGCACGTTGCGAGGTGGTCATCACCATCGTCACCAGCAGCGCGGACGTCGAGGCGCTGGCCTTCGGGCCGGAAGGGCTGGCCGAGGGTTTTGCGCCCGGTGCGGTGCACGTGGACATGAGCACCATCGCCCCCGGCATGGCGCGCGACCTGGCTGCCCGCTATGCCGAACGCGGCATAGGCTGGCTGGACGCGCCGGTGTCCGGTGGCGAACAGGCCGCGCGCGCGGCGGCGCTGGCGATCATGGCCGGTGGTGAGGCTGCGGTGCTGGAGCGGGTGCGCCCGCTGCTGGAGATCCTGGGCAAGCGCATCGTGCATGTGGGCGAAGCCGGGGCAGGCCAGGTGGCCAAGGCCTGCAACCAGATGATCATGGTCAACGCCATCCAGGCCTGTGCCGAAGCCATGCACCTGGCGCGTGCCCACGGGGTGGACCTCGCCGCGGTGCGCCACGCGCTGATGGGCGGTTCGGCCGCCTCCAAGGTGCTGGAGCTGATGGGCGAGCGCATGGTGGCGCGCGAGTTCGGCGCCGGCATCGAGGCCCGCCTGCACCACAAGGACTTCGGCCTGCTGCTGGCCGACGCCTGTCGTCTCGGCGTGCCGCTGCCGGTGGCGGCGCAGACCGGCCAGCAGCTCAACGCGCTGATGGCCGCCGGCTGGGGGCGGGACGACACGTCAAGCCTGCTGCGGGTGCTGGAGGCCGAAGCCCCCGTGTAGGAGCGGCCTTGGCCGCGATTGCGATGTCCGTCCTTGCCACGCGCCGCATCGCGGCCAAGGCCGCTCCCACAGGGCAGCGTTTCAGCTGCGGTCCTGGTCCTGCGGCTGGCCGTACCAGCTGAAGCGCGCGACCACCTCGGCCATCTCAGCATCCGACAGCAGCGCCGGCTCGCCCAGCTGCAGGGTGCGCCAGTACTGCTCGCACAGCATCTCGAACTCGATCGCCAGCGCCAGCGCGTGCGCGGTGTCGCGCCCGAACACCACCATGCCGTGGTTGGCCAGCAGGCAGGCGCAGCGCTCTTCCAGTGCGGCCAGCGCCAGGTCGGACAGCGCCTGGGTGCCGAAGGTGGCATAGCCGGCGCAGCGCACGGTGGAGCCGCCGAAGCGCGCGATCATGTAGTGGAAGGGGGGGATTTCCGCGCGCCGGCAGGCCAGCGCGGTAGCGAAGGGCGGATGGGCGTGCACGATGGCGCCGGCCTCGGGGCGGCGGGCGTAGATGTCGTGGTGCAGCCGCCACTCGGAGGAGGGCGCTCGCGTGCCCTGCGGGATGCCGTCGGGCGACATCGTCACCATGTCCGCCGGGCTGCAGGCCTCGGCCGGCAGGCCGGTGGGGGTGATCAGGTAGCTGCCGTCGGAACCGAGCCGCAGGCTGGCGTTGCCCGCGGTGCCGACGTTAAGGCGCGCCGCGCCCATCGCGCGGGCGGTGGCGAGCAGGGCCTCGCGCTGGGCGGCGCTGGCATCCATCAGGCGGGCACGTCCTCGGCCGGGTAGAGCTCGCGCAGCGCGCCCGGGGCGGCGATGCCGCGCTCGGTGACGATGCCGCGGATCAGCCGTGCGGGCGTCACGTCGAAGGCGGGGTTGCGCACCGCGGTGTCGGCCGGCGCCTGGCGCAACTGCCGCAGGTGCCCGTCGGCATCCACGCCGTTCACGCACAGCAACTCGTCGGCGTCGCGGTCTTCGATGGGGATCGCGCTGCCGGCGGGGCAGGCGAAATCCAGCGTGGAAAAGGGCGCGGCAATGTAGAAGGGCACGCCGGCGTCCTGCGCCGCGAGCGCCTTGAGGTAGGTGCCGATCTTGTTGGCGCTGTCGCCGTTGGCGGCCACGCGGTCGGCGCCGGTGATCACCAGGTCGACCTCGCCGCGCGCGAGCAGGAGCCCCGCGGCGTTGTCGGCGATCAGGCTGTGCGCCACCCCGGCCTCGCGCAGTTCCCAGGCGGTGAGCAGGCCCTGGTTGCGCGGGCGGGTTTCGGAGACAAGCACCTCCACCGCAATACCGCGCGCGTGCGCCGCATACACCGGCGCCAGCGCGGTGCCGGCGCCGCAGGTGGCTACCCAGCCGGCGTTGCAGTGGGTCATCACCCGCACCGGGCCGGGGCGCCGGGCGGCGAGCGCTTCGATCAGCGTCAGGCCGTGGCGGCCGATGGCCGCGCAGGTTTCCATGTCTTCCAGGCGGATCGCCTCGGCTTCGTCCCATGCGGCCGCAACGCGGGCGACCGGGGCCAGGGCGAGCAGGCGGGCGGCCATGCGGCCCAGCGCCCAGTGCAGGTTGACCGCGGTCGGGCGGGTGGCGGCGAGTACTTCCAGGGCGGTCTCCAGCGCGCGATCGCCCGCGTCGTGGGTCATCGCGATCGCCACGCCATAGGCGGCGGTGGCGCCGATCAGCGGCGCGCCGCGCACCTGCATGCTGCGGATGGCGTGGGCCACGTCGTCGAGGGAGGACAGATGCCGCAATTCGGTGCGGTGCGGCAGCAGGGTCTGGTCGAGGATGACGGCGCGGTCGCCGTCGCGGCGGATGGTGGGGATGGGTTGCTTGAAGCTCATGAGGGGGATTCTACCAAGTGCGGTGTGGCCGTTTCCAAAGCTGACCGGCCTCTGCCACAATCGTTCGTCCAGTCCTTCCCGCCGTCGTGCCCGCCGCCATGCCGAACTTCCCCGCCCCCGTCGCCTCCCGTCTGCCCAAGGTCGGCACCACCATCTTCACGGTCATGTCCAGGCTCGCCCAGGAATGCGGCGCCATCAACCTGTCGCAGGGCTATCCCGACTTCAACGCCGAAGACCTGCTGTTCGAGCGCGTCGCGCACTGGATGCGCGCCGGGGCCAACCAGTACCCGCCGATGGCTGGCGTGCCCGCGCTGCGCGAGGCGATCGCGCGCAAGGTCGAGGCGCTCTGCGGCACCGCCTACGACGTGGACAGCGAGATCACCGTGACCGCGGGCGCCACCCAGGCCCTGTTCACCGCGGTGGCGGCGTTGGTGCATCCGGGTGACGAGGTGATCGTCTTCGAGCCGGTGTACGACTCCTACGCCCCGGCCATCGAGCTGCAGGGCGGCACGGTGGTGCGCATGCGCCTGTCCGCTCCCGACTACCGTCCGGACTGGGCGGCGGTGGCTGCCGCCATCACCCCGCGCACCCGCATGATCATGATCAACTCGCCGCACAACCCCACCGCCACGGTGTGGAGCGCGGACGACATGGCACAGCTGGCCGCGCTCACCCGAGACACCGGCATCGTGGTGGTGTCCGACGAGGTGTACGAGCACATCGTCTTCGACGGCGTCCGCCACGAGAGCTGTGCCCGCCACCCGGAGCTGGCCGCGCGCAGCCTGATCGTCTCCAGCTTCGGCAAGACCTATCACATCACCGGCTGGAAGGTGGGCTACGTGGTCGGCCCGCGCGAGCTGATGGCCGAGTTCCGCAAGGTGCACCAGTTCAACGTGTTCACCGTGAATACCCCGGTGCAGCACGCCCTGGCCGACTACATGGCGGACGCCAGCCGCCACCTCGGCCTGGCCGCCTTCTACCAGGACAAGCGCGACTTCTTCCGCAACGCGATGGCCGCTTCGCGTTTCGAGCTGCTGCCCTCGCGCGGCACCTATTTCCAGCTTGCGCGCTATCACGCGCTCTCCGATCTGCCGGACACCGCCTTCTGCGAGTACCTGACCCGCGAGGTCGGTGTGGCGGCGATTCCGGTCTCCGCCTTCTTCGCCGATGGCCATGACGACCGCGTGGTGCGTTTCTGTTTCGCCAAGAACGAGGACACCCTGGCGCAGGCCTGCGAGCGGCTCACACGACTGACGCAGTCGGCCATGTAGGAGCGGCCTTGGCCGCGATGCGATGTTCGTGTTGCCGGGAGCCGCATCGCGGCCAAGGCCGCTCCTACATTGGCAAACGTGCCGGCCCCGGCCCTACCCCCATGCTAAACTGCGCCCGCATATTTCTCCCTGACCGCCGCGTGTCCCCGTGCGCAATCTGCTGATCTTCATTCTCGTCCTGATCGTCATCTGGTGGGTGCGGCGCGCCCTGCAGAAACCGCGTGCCGGCCGGGGGGGCGGGGCCTCCGACGAAGGGCGCCGGCAGACGCCGGAGCGCATGCTGGCCTGCGCGCATTGCGGCGTGCATGTGCCGGAAAGTGAAGGCGTCCAGGCGGGTGAACATTTCTTCTGCAGCGAGGCGCACCGCAAGCTGGGTGCCAGGCGCGGCTGAATGAGCGAGGCGACGACGGCCGGCATCGGCGAGTTCGACCAGGCGCGCCGCGCGTCGCTGCGTTACTTCAACCTGTTCCGCCTGATCCTCGCCGGGGTGTTCGTGGCGGCCGGTCACGAACTCAACCTCGGCGGCGCCGCGCCGCGCACCTTCCTCGCGGTGTCGGCCGCGTATCTCGCCGCGGTGCTGCTGCTGGGTTTCCCCGACGCGGTGCGGCGCATCGGCTTCGACCGCATCGCCAACCTGCAGGGTGTCATCGACATCTGCGTGCTGGCAGTGCTGATGTGGGCAAGCGGCGGCTATCGCAGCGGCCTGCCGGTGCTGATGATGGCGGTGCTCGCCGGTTCGGGCCTGGTTTCGCGCGAGCGCACGGTGCTCTTCCATGCGGCGCTGGCCACGGTGCTGGTGCTGTCGGAGAACGCCTGGCGCTTCGTCAGCGGCGGCACGCCGGGGGATTTCTTCCAGGTCGGCATGGCCTGCGCGGGCTTCTTTGCCATCGCCATCGTCGCCCGTCTGCTCGCCCGTCGCGCCCAGGCCAACGAATCGCTGGCAGCGCGCCGAGGCGCCGAACTCGCCAGCCAGCAGGCCATCAACGAGCGCATCATCCGCGACATGCAGGACGGGGTGATCGTGCTCGGCGCGGACGGGCGCATCCGCCACGCCAATCCGCGCGCATCCGAACTGCTGGGCATCGACCTGGCCGAAGGCGCCCTGCTGGCCGAACTGGACCCGGCCCTGCCCGCCTGCATGCTCGACGGCAGCTGCGAGGACACCGGGCTCGGCCGCATGGGGCGCGCCGGCCGCAGCCTGCGCTGCCGCACGGTCGGCGCCGGCGACGGCGCGGGCGGCAGCGGTGACACGGTGATCTACCTGACCGACTTCGAGGAGATCCAGCGCCAGATCCAGCAATCCAAGCTCGCCGCCCTCGGCCGGCTCACCGCCAGCATGGCCCACGAGATCCGCAATCCGCTGTCGGCGGTGTCGCAGGCCGCGGAGTTGCTGGAAGAGGAAAAGCGCGGCGACATGCAGGCGCGCCTGATCCGCATCATCAACGACAACGCGCGCCGCATCGAACGCATGGTGCGCGACGTGCTCGCGCTCGGCCGGCGCGACGAAGTGCTGCCCGACGCCATCGCGCTGCGCGACTTCATTGTTGCCCTGGTCGAGGAGTCCTGTCTCGGGCGCGACGATGAGCGCCAGATCTACCGTATCGAGATCGACCCGGCGCTCACTTTCGCGGCCGACCGCGCGCACCTGCAGCAGATTCTCGCCAACCTGGTCGGCAATGCGCGGCGCTACTGCAGCGGCAGCCCGGGGGCGATCCAACTGCGGGCGGAAGCCCCCGAGCCCGGAACCGTGGTCCTGCACGTTGCCGACGACGGCCCGGGCATCCCGCCGGGCGACCGCGCTAAAATCTTCGAACCCTTCTTCACCTCCCACCCCAAGGGGACGGGGCTGGGCCTGTACATCGCCCGCGAACTCGCCGAAGCCAACGGCGCGGCGCTCGAACTGGCGCCCAGCGATACCGGCGCCCACTTCATCCTCGCCGGCCGGAGCAAGCCATGAACAACGAAGACCGCAGGGCGTCCTCGCGCACCGCCGATGTGCTGGTGGTGGACGACGAGGACGACATCCGCGAACTCATCGAGCTGTCGCTGCTGCGCATGGGCCTGGCCTGCGACACCGCGGGCTCGGTGGGCGAGGCGCGCACGCTGCTGGACGAACGCCGCTACCGCCTGTGCCTCACCGACATGCGCCTGCCCGACGGCGACGGACTGGAACTGGTCGAGTACATCCAGGGCCATCAGCCCGGCCTGCAGGTCGCGGTGATCACCGCCTTCGGCAGCATCGAGACCGCCATTCGCGCGCTCAAGCTGGGTGCCTTTGACTTCGTCACCAAACCGGTGGAACTCAAGCGCCTGCGCGAGCTGGTCGCCCACGCGCTGCGCAGTCCCGCCGAGGATGCGGTCGATGCCGGCGGGCGCCAGCTCATTGGCCGTTCGGCGGCGCTCGAGCAACTGCGCGGGCAGATCGCCAAGCTGGCACGCAACCAGGCGCCGGTATTCATCCACGGCGAATCCGGCACCGGCAAGGAAGTCATCGCCCGCCTCATCCACTCGCTCGGCCCGCGCGCGGCCGGCCCCTTCGTGCCGGTGAACTGCGGCGCCATCTCGCCCGAGCTGATGGAAAGCGAGTTCTTCGGCCACAAGAAGGGCAGCTTCACCGGCGCCGCCAGCGACAAGCAGGGCCTCTTCCAGGCCGCCAGCGGCGGCACGCTGTTCCTCGACGAAGTAGCCGAACTGCCGCTCGCCATGCAGGTGAAGCTCCTGCGCGCCATCCAGGAGCGCGCCGTGCGCCCGGTGGGTGCGCACGGCGAGGAACCGGTGGATGTGCGCATCCTCTCCGCCTCGCACCGCGACCTCGCGCAACTGGTGGCCGACAACCGCTTCCGCCAGGATCTCTACTTCCGCATCAACGTCATCACCCTGCGCGTGCCGGCGTTGCGCGAGCGCCCGGAAGACATCCCGGACCTCGCCGCCCACGTGCTCGCCCGCCTGGCCGAGCGCGAAGGCACCGCCCCGCGCCGCCTGTCCATGGACGCGCTTTCCGCCCTGCAGCGCCACCCCTTCCCGGGCAACGTGCGCGAACTGGAGAACCTGCTGGAGCGTGCCTGCGCCCTGTGCGAAGGCGAGCAGATCGGCCTGCAGGACATCGACCTGCACCCCACCGAAGGCCTGCTGCGCGCCATGCCCCGCTTCGATACCGGCGAGTTCGACTCCCCCGACGACCCCGGTGCGCAGGACGAGGACAGCGACGACGAACGCATCCGCGTGCTGCGCATGCTCGACGAAACCCGCTGGAACCGCTCGGCCGCAGCGCGCCGGTTGGGCATGACCCTGCGGCAGCTGCGCTACCGGCTGCAGAAGTGGGGGATGGAGTGAGTACTTTCCGGCAGTAGCGCCCCTGAGGAGTTCGTCGCTCGGGTGAAATGACACATGCTCAAATCCCTGTGCCGTCTTCCTCCACCAGGATGAACGGCGGCATGGTACGAACGGCGGCACGGGCGGCGTCGAGCTCGTTTGCCGGTAGGCGGACGAGCCATGCGGACTGAGGGTCGAGGTAGACCGCACGGCGGGCGGCTTGGCTGCGCTCCTCTCCCGGCTCCAGCAGAAGGGCGGCGAGTGCATGCGACCACGCTTCCCAGGGCTGAACCCGCTGATTGAAGCGGGCCATCTTCAGCGCATAGTCGCGATAGGCAGGCTCACCGGTCAGTTCATGCGCCCACATGGCCAGATCGGCAAACTCGTATTCCACGAGTAGCGGACGGTCCTCGGCAAAGACGCGGTGAGCGAAGGCGCGCGCGAAGCCCTCGGGGGCATTGGGCTTGCAGCTAAGCGCGTCCAGCACCGCAATAGCCAAACGCAGGTCCATGTTGTCGGCCATCGCCGGCTTCGCAGCGTCGATGCGCGCGCGGGCGGCTTCCGTCTTGCCGGCCTGCGCGGCGGCCAGTGCGTAGTACGGCAGCAGATATGGTGCGCGCATCAGGCCGCGTAGGTCGATCTTGTCCAGCGTGTCGGCCAGCACCGCTTCCGCACCGGCAAAATCGTGTTGGCGGATGGCCCGGTATGCCTGCGCAAAGGGCAGCAGGATCCTCGTCTCATGAGCGGGCAAGCGGCCGAGTTCGGCCAGCGCGTCCTCGCTGGGCATCCGGTCGGTGACCGCCGCCAGGGTGAGATATCCGGCCACCCAGGGTTCGACCCGCTCGGCGTGCACAAAGCGATTGTCGCGCAGCCATTGTCCGTACTCGGCAGGGCGCAAGGCCTCGCGCCGGTGGCCGACGAGGGCGGCATGCCATAGCTGCGGAACCTGCAGGCGATGCGCCGTGATGAGAAAGCCTTCCCAGGCCGTCCCGCCCTGCCCGAGCATATGCATCAGGCTGAAGAAGTCGCGATAGCTCCAGGCGAAGTCGTAGTTTCGCATGTTGACGTGAAAGGCCATCGCGGCTGCTCGATAGTCACCGGCAAGTAGCGCCAGGCGGGCCGTACTGGTGTGATTTGCCCCAGATCCGGTGCCCGATCCTGCCGCCATACGGTAAAGCGGCGCGGCGAGATCCGGCTCGCCTCGCCAGTACAGCAGCGAACCAACCCGGTAAGCGAGGTTGTCGCGGCTCACCGGATGCACCCGCGCCGCGCCGCTGAACCCGGGATAGCTGTTGAAGGCTGTGGCTGCTTCGACGTAGCGCGCTTCGGAGAGATACTCGCGACCGAGACGCTCATAGACTTCCCATGACGGCAGCCCCTGTCGGGCCGCTGCGGCGAGTACTTCACGTGCGCGGGCAGGTCGGCCTTTCTCGTGCTCCAGCATGGCCAGCAGCAGCGGCGGCACTGAACTGCCGTCGAAGCGGCCGGCAGTCTCCTGCAGCAAGGCTTCACGTTCGGCAGCCGATTCGAGCTGCTGGTAAACGCTGCCCAGCATATGGCTGTCGTGGGTGACATGCGCAAGGGCTGTGCGCCCGATGTAGCGTATGCGTGCTGTGGTGTCCTCGTGGCCCTTGTGTCCTGGTATGTGAGGCGGCGGGCCATCGATGTGCGTGGGCATGTCAGAGGGGTGAAGGCCGCCGAACGCTGCGGCCGACTGTGCCCTGCTTCGCGAGGCGAGGGCGCGCTGGTGCAGGGATTGCTGCAGTTCAGGTTCGGCGTTCCTGGCGAGCTGTTCATCGGCAAATGCACGCTCATTCAGCAACTCGGGATGGTCCCTGAACACGACGTCGAGCTCGTCGAGCGCGCGCAGCCCGTCTCGGTAGCGCCCCTGAGCGCGGATCCTGCGCCGCGCCGCATAGACGATGTCCGCGATGGCCGATTCGACCAGGAAGTCGAGGACGTCGAGCCGGGTTGCGCGTGCCTGACCACTGGCGTCGGCGGCACAGCACGGAATGTTGTCGACCTGCGCGACAAGGGGATTGAGATAAGGCGCAATGGCGACCTCCATCCCGGTATCCTGCCAGCGGCCGGCAAGCATGCGCCCCTTGATGCGCTCCGCTGGAGATGGCCCAGCCTGTGGAAACTCACGACCGAGCAGATCCAGAACCGGCATCGGATCTACGGCATTGAGCCCGGTGGGGTCACTGGCCACGAAGCGGCGTGCTGCAAGATCTCGCCACGGGGAGGGCAGGGATGCCAGCAGCGTTTCGCGTTCGGCGTGGCTTGCGATGGACTCGGCCTCATACGCGAAGCGCATGTCTGTTGCGTCGATCTCGGCCATCAGGCGCAAGGGCGACAGGGCGATACGCTGGCGGAGGCGCTCCAGTTCGGGCAGGTTGCCCTGCAAGGCTGCGACCAGGGCGCGCTCCGCGTCGCTTGCGGGGGCGGCCAGCACGGCGAGCGCCGCGGGACGCATGTGCAGCCCGTGGTACGCGCGCGCCAGCAGCAGTCGGGTGGTGGGGTGGGCGGGTGGCATCTGCCAGGCGATTGTCAGCGAGCGTTCGTAGAGGCGCTCGCGCCCACGTGTATCCGTGGCCGGCACCAGCGCTGCCAGCAGCTGCAGGTAGAGGGCGCGCGCGGCGGGTTTGGTGTCTTCGTGCGCAATCTCGCCCAGGCTTGCCGGAAATCGCTGCGGCAAGGGGGTGACGGACACGGTGTGTGGGGTCGCTGCGGGGTAGTCCAGGGCCGCCAGGATTTGCGGTAGATGTGCGCGGAACACTTGCAGCGGGCCGTTGCCATCGTCGAGAGCGAACGGCAGCGGGTCTATGCTCACTGGCCGGCGCAGATCGGTCTCCTGGAAACCGCCGCGTTCCCCAAGATCCTGAATCTCGAAGTACAAGTGCAGGCGCCCGTCGAAGCGATGGCCGGCATACGTCCAGATGATGCGCCGGGCGTGCGCCCGGTTGGCCACGGCGATCACGTCGGCACGCTCGAGCTGGCGCTGGCCATCGCCTGTCGCACGGGCGACAACCGACGGTGGGGCGACTCGCACGCCTGACGGGAGCGCCGCAGCGAGGCTTTCGGCCATCAGTGCGCGTGTCGTACGCGATACGCCAGTGCCCTGCACCTGCACCGGTGCCAACAAGACGTCGACCCGCATGTCGTCGAGCAAGTGGGCGTAGCGTGCCTTTTCCTTCTCCAGCCAGTCCAGCCGCGGTTTCTCGATGCCGACGGTGACCGGGTCCGGGTAGGGCAGCTCGTTCGCGCGTCGCTCCAGTTCCTCGCTCCGGGCGTTCAGGCGCTCGAACATGGCGCGCACATCGTTTTCTGCCTGCTCCTCTTCCCACGCAAGGCGACGCGCGGCCTCGTCTTCCGCACTGGTGTCGATCGCCTCTGCCCTGGTGGTGGTCGCCAGCAGCAGGCAGACCAGCAGAGCCCCAATCCTCTTCCTCGATTGCGCCATCGCTCTCTCCGATGTGTGCCGGCCGTTGGCCTCACCGCTTGAGGTCGATGAACGCCAATGGCATTGGATGCGCTGCGAGGGTACAGCATCGAAGATCGTTCGGTGTTAGTTCTTTGTCATGTAATCGGCTCGGAAGTCGATGACGCCATCGGCGCCGTCATGGTCATGGCCGCACACGCAGTAGATCGGCGGGTCAAGAAACAGAATGCATAGTGCATTGCATTAGAATGCGCGCATGTCATACGAGCTAATCCATCACGGCGGCCACGACGGCGTCACCGGCTCCTGCCACCAACTGCGCATCGACGCCGCCAACAGCCTGTTGATCGACTGCGGCCTGTTCCAGGGCGCCGAAACCTCTCAGGACGGCCGCAGCGGTGAAGACGCACTTGCCGTGCGCTTTCCGGTCGGCGACATCCGCGCGCTGGTCCTCACTCATGTGCATATCGACCACGTCGGCCGGTTGCCCTGGCTGCTCGCCGCGGGTTACTCGGGGCCGATCTACTGCAGTGAGGCCTCCGCCCGGTTGTTGCCCACGGTGCTGGCCGATGCCTTCGCGCTCGGCATCAGCCGCGACACCCGCCATGTCGAGCGCTACCTGCAGCTGGTTGAAGCGCGCCTGCGCCCGTTGCCATGGAGGCAATGGGCCGATATTCCCACGCAGCGCGGCGCGCGATGCCGCATCCGCCTGCAGCGCGCCGGGCATATCCTCGGGTCGGCCTATGTCGAATGCGACGTCGCCGCGGCGGGTGCCGCAGCCGAGCGCATCGTCTTCTCCGGCGACCTCGGCGCGCCCTGGACACCGCTGTTGCCTCCTCCGCGCCCGCCCTGGCGCGCAGACCGGGTCGTGCTGGAAAGCACTTATGGCGATCGCCTGCATGAATCGCGGCACACCCGCCGCCAGCGCCTGCAGGCCGCGGTCGAGCATGCCATCGCCAACGGCGGCACGGTCATCGTGCCCGCCTTCAGCATCGGCCGCACCCAGGAACTGCTCTACGAGTTCGAAGACATTCTGCATCGCCAGTCCCGCAGCGGCGGGAGGCAGGCGGAGCGCTGGGCGCGCCTGCCCATCTACCTGGACTCCCCGCTCGCCAGCCGTTTCACCGCGCTCTACCGCGAACTGCAGCCCCACTGGGACGCCGAGGCCCGTGCCCGCGTCCGCCAGGGCCGCCGCCCGCTCGACTTCGCCCAACTCGTCGCCATCGACGGCCACGACGCCCATTTGGCCAACGTCCGCCGCCTCGCGCGTAGCGGCGAGCCTGCGGTGGTCATTGCCGCCAGCGGCATGTGCGCCGGCGGGCGGGTGGTGAACTACCTCAAGGCCATGCTCCACGACCCGCGCCACGACGTGCTCTTCGTCGGCTACCAGGCCGCCGGCACCCCCGGCGCCGCCATCCAGCGCAATGGCCCGCGCGGCGGCTATGTGGACCTGGACGGCGAACGCATCGACATCCGCGCCGCCATCCACACTCTGGCCGGCTACTCCGCCCACGCCGACCAGCACAGCCTGGTGCGCTTCGTCACCGGCATGCGCCACTGGCCCCGCGAAGTGCGGCTGGTGCATGGCGAAGCCGGCGCGCGGGCTGCGCTGGCGCGCGCCATCGAACACGCGAGCAGCGGGCAGATCGTCTGTAGCTGAGCCAGAAGCGGTCGAGTCCACACAACCCCGCCGCAATCGTCCAGCCCCCTGTAGGAGCGGCCTTGGCCGCGATTCATATGGTGGTAAGGGGCAGGCCGTGTCCCTGGGCACGGCAGCAATCGCGGCCAAGGCCGCTCCTACAGGCCTTGTACCTTGCGCCGTCGGCATCCCGCCGCGTCGCGCCTCATCACCCGCGCGTACTACAATGCCCCCATGCGACTCACACCGATCCAGGCCGCCGCCATCCGCCGGGTAGTCCGCCAGACTGCGGGCGACGCAGCACGCGTGATCCTGTTCGGCTCGCGCCTCGATGACGCGGCGCGGGGGGGAGATGTCGACCTCATGGTCGAACTGCCCGAGCCGATCGACAATCCTGCCGTCCTTTCCGCCAGGCTTTCCGCGCGCATCTCCCGTGCGCTGGACGGGAGGCAGGTGGATGTCTTGCTCGCCGCCCCCAATCTGCGCCGTTACCCGATACACGACGTCGCTCAGCGCCGGGGCCTGCCGCTATGACGCTTGATCCCGCACTGGCCATCCGCCTTGCCTTTCTCTGCCGCGTGGTGGGGAAAGAGTGCAGCCACCTGCTAGCGACCGATGCTCGGCTGTTCGCCCAACCATTCACGCTGGACCGTGCCGAAGCCCTCGCGCACGACCAGGATCTCGCCGAGCGGGTCGAAGCCTTCGTGGGGCGCTTCGCCCGCTTGCAGGACACGATCGGAGACAAGTTGCTGCCGCTGTTGCTGCAGTCGCTAGGTGAGCGGACTGGTGCCGCCATCGACAATCTTGATCGTGCCGAGCGTCTCGGCCTGATTGCTTCCGCCGAAGACTGGATGGTGTTGCGCCGACTACGTAACCAGATGGTGCACGAGTATGTCGAAGACCCCGCCGTACTCGTCGGTGCGCTGCAGGCCGGTCATTGCGGCGTTTCCCTGCTGGCCGGCGCCGCGCAAGCCATGATCGCCGAGGCAGGTCGGCGCGGGTGGATGGACCGCGAAACGCGAACCCCGTAGCTGGAGGTAACGCCAGGGTATCTGGGGCAATCAACCGCGACCGGAAAACGAGGTCCGTCCTCAATGCCATTCAAGCCGGAGCGCAGGCTGCGCTCGCGCGCGGCATCGAACACGCGAGCAGCGGGCGGATCGTCTGCCGCTGAGCCAGAAGCGGTCGAACCCACACAACCCCGCCTCAATTGGCCAACTCCCCTGTAGGAGCGGCCTTGGCCGCGATTCCGATGGTGGTACGAGGCACGGCAGCAATCCCGGTCAAGGCCGCTCCCACAGGCGCTGCATGAAATTGGGGCAGCTCCCCATCGCCCCCGGATATCCAGAACCCGGAGCCCGCGCATGCAGGCCCCAAGACCAGCCGGAACGCGCCTCACATTGGAGTCCACCGAAGGAGCCACCCCTCGGGGCCGGCGGTAGCGATCCGCGGACAGCCGACTATCATCGTGTCAGTCATGTCCGAAACTGCGGACCGGCAAGGTCAACATTTGACAATGTTGACCGTGATCTTGTCATTATTTGCTCTGATCGTGTCACCGATGCTGGCCTGCATGCCGGGAATCAGCGGGTTACGGAGCTGGCACGAGTCGTGCGTACACTGTCCGTGAGCGGAGCAAGCATCTGTTTCGCGGATACTACCAAGAGGAGCATTCTCATGAAGAAGCTGCAAAAGGGTTTTACCCTGATCGAACTGATGATCGTCGTGGCGATCATCGGCATCCTGGCGGCGATCGCCATTCCGCAGTTCAACGAGTATCGCGCCAAGGCGAATGACTCTGCGGCGAAGGCGGACACCAAGAACATGATCACGGTCATGTCTGCTGCAATGATTTGACCGCGTCACACTTGATATTGAGGAGCTCTCTCATGAAACAAATCAATCTCGCTCTTGCGTGTTGTGCAGCGTTCGGCATCTCGGGTTCTGCGATGGCACAAACGACGTTCTCTGGGAACGCTAACGTGACCTCCGCTGAATGCGTGCTGTTGGCTGAGGCTGTCGTTCTTGGTGCTTCGTCTGGTGTGACCGGCGCGTATCTCTGCGAAGAAGCCACCAATCTTGTTCAGGTTGGCGCGTGTCACGCTGGCGGCAGTCGCCAAGGCGGTGTGGCCTGCGTTGATACTGACCCTCTTACCGCGGGTAATCAGGTTCCCGTGGGGTCGGGATGCACCGATGACGATGTTGCCGCCGGCAGGAATGCTCCCAACCCGTCGTACAAGGCCTTCTTTACCAGCAGTGAAGGCGGCGTGATTCAGGAGCAGCCGCTGACGGGGCGTTGTGAAGCGAGTACCCTGTCCGCCCTCCCGGCTTGGGGTGGCTGATCCACGAGCAGATTTTGTGGCTTTTTGACTGCTGAGGCCGAAGCCGCCGTGGCGTTTCGTCGCGGCGGCTTTTTTAGTGGCAGCGATGCGCAGGCCGTCTTGATCTTTGCTGGCTACGACGCCATTATCGTTGCCTCGTTCTCTCATTTTCGTTCGTTAGGATGTCTATCGCCCCGGATCTTGCAGTTGCGCTGCGTTTGATTGCCAGAGCGCGTTTCCCGTCGATGTCCTTGTGGCTGGTGGTCGTTGTGTTGGGTGCTGCATGGATGGCGGCGCAATTCAGTGGGCGTCAGCCGTCCACTGTTGCCCTTGATGTGGGGCTTTCGGTTATCCGCTTCGGATTGCCGATAATCGGCATTCTGTTGCTTCAAGAACTAGTTTCACGTGAATTTGATCGCCGCCTCTTTCTGACATCTCTGACTTATCCTCGCCCGCGTTACCGTTTTCTGCTCGGTCGGTTGTTGGCTGTGGGCTGCATGCTCACCATCTTGCTAGGTGTTCTCGGGGTCTCACTGGCCGGGCTTGTTGGTTTGCTCGCTCGGGGCTATGAACAGGCGACGCCGGTGGCGCTTGGATGGCATTACTGGCTTACAGTCGGCTTCATACTGGTGGACTTGGTCGTGATCATCGCAATGGCCGTGCTTCTTGCCGTTGTGGCGGTTACTCCGAGCTTCGTGTTGATCGGCACCTTGGGATTCATGCTGGTTGCCCGTTCGTTCTCGACCATTGTTCAGATGCTCCAGCGCCAGACATGGCTTGTTCAGGATGCCGAGACGTATAGTTCTTCGCTCGGTTTGTTGGGGTATCTATTGCCCGACCTCGCTGCACTGGATGTGCGCATGATTGCGCTCTATGGGCAGATGAACCTTCTCCCTGAGCAGTGGCCCTGGCATCTGGCAGGTGCTTTGGCATATGGCGCTGCCCTCATCGGTTTGGCGGTCTGGGCGCTGACACGCAGGCGCATGGCATGACCATAGCCCGGGGAAGGGGTGGTCTAGTGGCCGCCATGGTTGGCTTCCTAGCGTTTGCCTTGCTCACTGTAGCTCGCGGGCCGTCAGCAAGTGCTCCACAATCCAAAGTTGCTGACCGCGTGGTCGTTGCTGCGCCTGTGCAGATACTGCTGTACGGGGGGGATCGTTTCCTCGCTGCTAACTTTGAAACGATTCGCGCAATGGCGACGCTCGACGATGATCCGGCAACGGTGGCGGCGAGTGCCTCCTTCCAGGTGCGTGTGCACCGTGTCGTGGCCGAACTAAATCCCTGCCAGGAGGACAACTACTACGTGGCGAATGCGATGCTCCCTTGGGGGGGGGCGCCATCGGAGGGGCTTGAGGTTCTGCGTGGGGCGATGGCTTGCCGGCAATGGGATGAGTTCCCTCCATTCTTCTACGGTTTCAATCAGTGGTTCTTTAACCGCGATGCAAAGGAAGCCCGTCGTGCGCTCGAGATGGCAGCTGGGCGTGCGAGGAGTCCTCAGAATGCAGCCACGATGAGACGGGTCGGCATCATGATTGAAGCTGGCGAGTATGCGGACGATCGCGCTGCACTGGCCTTTCTGGAACGAGAGCGCGAGCAGGCGGTAGACGACAAACTCATTGAAATGCTGGACAAGCGGGTCATGCGCTTGCAGGGCCTGATCGTGTTGCGTGAGGCGCAGGCGCAGTACGAGGCGACTACCGGCAGGCCGCTCATCAATCCACAGGCCTTGCTGGACAGTGGGGTGCTGGCCGTATTGCCGCAGGATCCCTTGCGCTTGGGCTATGAGTTTGTCGACGGGCGGTTTCGCCTGCGGGAAATGAAGATTCCCGGTGCAGAGCGGCGGCAATGAATTGCTGTCCATGCTCCCGCGTCGGCGATCCAACATCAGCTTCAATGGGCGAAAAATGAGTCAGGCGCTCGAATTCAGTTCTGTCAGCAAGATTTTCCGCACCCGCGGAAAAACCGTCCAGGCCTTGCGCGACGTCAGCTTCACCGTCTCCGAAGGCGAAGTGTTCGGCTTCGTCGGCCCCAACGGCGCGGGCAAGTCCACCACCATCAAGGTGATGCTGGACGTCATCGACGACTACGAGGGCGAGGTACGCCTGTACGGCGTCTCCGCCCGTGACGCCGCCTCGCGCAAGGGCGTGGCCTACGTGCCGGAATCCCCTGCGCTCTACGAGCAGTTCACCCCGCTCGAGATCCTGCGCATGGCGCTGGACATGTACGGCATCCGCCGCGACGACCGCGACGCCTGGTGCATGCGCTGGCTGGAGCGCTTCTCGGTGGCGGAGTACGCCAAGCGTGCGATCCGCCAGCTCTCCAAGGGCAACGTGCAGCGCGTGGCGCTGGCGCATGCGCTGGTGGTGCAGCCGCGCCTGCTGGTGCTGGACGAGCCGCTCTCCGGCCTGGACCCGGTGGGGCGCAAGGACGTGGTGGAGATCCTCGCCGACTACAAGGCGCAGGGCGGGGCGATCTTCCTGACCTCGCATGTGCTGCACGACGTCGAGCGCATCGCCGACCGCTTCGGCTTCATCCATCGCGGTCAACTGCTCACCACCCGCGCGCCGCACGAGCTGGTGGCCGAGCGCGCCGACCGCTATCTGGTGCGCTACCAGGGCGGGGCCACGCTGGCCGCCGGGGCCCAGACGGTGCGCGAGGGCGAGTTCGAGCTGGAACTGGCGCAGGCCGAGCTGCCGGCCTTCATCGAGCGCCTGCAGCAGGACGGCGGGCGCATCGTCACCGTGAAGCCGGCGATGACGCTGGAGGCGGTGTTCTTCCAGGTGCTGGAAGGCGCGCTGGGGCCGGGGGCGATGAGCGGCGACACGTCACAGGCGGCCGCATCTGCCGGCTAGCGGAGAACTTTCGGTGCGCTTAGCACTCTCATTGGCCGAGTGCTAAAATCGCTTCCGAAGGAGGTTCCTGCACATGACTCAAGCCCTGTCGCTTCCGGTTCTGGCCGCTGGCAGCATCGATCAGTACATCCAGTCGGTGAACCGTGTGCCGATGCTCACCGAGCGCGAAGAGGTGGATCTGGCCACCCGTTTCCGCGAGGAAGGTGATCTGGATGCTGCGCGCAAGCTGGTGATGAGCCACCTGCGCCTGGTCGTGGCGATTGCGCGTGGTTACCTGGGCTACGGCCTGCCGCATGCCGACCTGATCCAGGAAGGCAACATCGGCCTGATGAAGGCGGTCAAGCGCTTCGACCCCTCGCGCGGCGTGCGCCTGGTGTCTTTCGCGATCCACTGGATCAAGGCCGAGATCCACGAATACATCCTGAAGAACTGGCGCCTGGTGAAGATTGCCACCACCAAGGCGCAGCGCAAGCTGTTCTTCAACCTGCGCAGCCTCAAGCAGGACACCGGCACGTTGTCGGCCGACGAGGTCGAGGCGGTGGCCGCGCAGCTGAAGGTGAAACCGGAAGAGGTGGTGGAGATGGAAACCCGCCTCACCGGCCGCGATCTGCCATTGGAAGGCGGCAGCGACGACGACGAGGAGCGCTTCGCCCCGATCGCCTACCTGCCCGACCCGCACGCCGAGCCGTCGGAAGTGCTGGAGCAGGCACAGATGGCCCGCCTGCAGGATGAAGGTCTGAAGAGCGCGCTGGCCAGCCTGGACGAGCGCAGCCGCGCGATCGTGCAGCGGCGTTGGCTGAACGAAGACGATTCCGCCACGTTGCACGAACTGGCCGCGGAGTACGGCGTTTCGGCCGAGCGCATCCGCCAGATCGAAGTCAAGGCGATGCAGAAGATGCGCGGGATGCTGGCCGCCGCGGTTTAAGGCGCGGCGAACGCCGCATGTAGGAGCGGCCTTGGCCGCGATGCGGCGTCATTTACACCCCGAACCGTCGCAATCGCGGCCAAGGCCGCTCCTACGCGATCCTGCATGGCCCGCAGCCGAGTAATGGCTGCCCGGCCCGCTACTTCCCTGCCAGCAGCATGCGGATGTCCGCCGCCATGTTCTCCGCGCTCTCGCCGTGCTTTACGTACAGCCGCACCCGGCCCTGCGGGTCGAAGATGTAGGTGCCGGCGGAGTGGTCGATGGTGTAGTTCATGCCGCTGGTGTCGCCGCTCTTGCGGTAGTAGATGCGGAATTCCTTGGCGACCTCGGCGGTTTGCGCCAGCGTGCCGTAGAGGCCGAGGAAGCGCGGGTCGAAGGCGGGAACGTATTCGGCGAGCAGGGCCTGGGTGTCGCGCTCCGGGTCGACGGTGACGAACAGCGCCTGTACCCGCTCGGCGTCCGGGCCGAGCAGGCGCATGACTTCGTTCATGGTCATCAGGCTGGTCGGGCACACGTCCGGGCACTGGGTGAAGCCAAAGAACAACGTGACGACCTTGCCGCGAAAATCCTGCAGCGTACGCGGCTGACCGTTGTGGTCGGTCAGCGCGAGGCTCTTGCCGTAGGGCGCGCCGGTGATGTCGGTGTTGCGGAAGCTCGGTGGCGGTTCGCCGCAGGCGGTGAGCAGGACGGCCGCGAACAGGGCGGCGATAAAGACGAACGGTTGACGGCAAGCGGGCATGTGGGGGCAAGGCGGGGCCGGGCGGCCCCGACGTTCAGAACGGCAGGTAGTGGTCGGCGAGCAGCGCGGCGAACAGGGCCGCCAGATACACGATGGAATAGCGGAAGGTGCGCCGCGCGAGCGGGTCACTGTAATCCACGTACAGCCGCCAGGCAAACCCGATGAAGCGCGCGCCCAGCAGCACCGCAGCGGCCAGATAGACCCAGCCGCTCATGCGGGTGGCGAAGGGCAGCAGGCTGACGCCGAACAGGATCAGCGTGTACAGCAGCACCGACAGGCGGGTGAACTCGGAGCCGTGGGTGACCGGCAGCATCGGCAGCCCGGCACGCGCGTAGTCCGCGGTGCGGTAGAGCGCCAGCGCCCAGAAATGCGGTGGCGTCCAGGCAAAGATGATCAGGAAGAGCAGCAGCGCGTCGGCGCTGACCTCGCCGGTGACCGCGGCCCAGCCCAGCACCGGCGGCATTGCACCGGACGCGCCGCCGATGACGATGTTCTGCGGTGTGCGCGGCTTTAGCAGCATGGTGTAGACCACCGCGTAGCCGACGAAGGTGGCCAGGGTCAGCCACATGGTGAGCGGGTTCACCAGCAGGTAGAGGATGGCCAGCCCGCTGCCGCCGAGCGCGGCCGAGAACACCGCGACCTCCGTGGAGTCGAGCTCGCCGCGCGGCAGCGGGCGGCCGCGGGTGCGGGCCATGTGGGCGTCGATGCGCTGCTCGATCAGGCAGTTCATCGCTGCTGCAGCGCCGGCGACGGCGGCGATGCCGATGGTGGCCGCCAGCACGGTGGCCGGTGAGGGCAGGCCCTCCGGTAGGGCGAGGAACATGCCGATCACCGCGCAGAACACGATCAGCGTGTTCACCCGCGGCTTGGTGAGCAGGTAGTAGGCGTGCAGCCGGCGGGCGGAGAGGTGGTGGCCGAGGGCGAGGGTTCTCATGGCGTCAGGCCTCCTGCGGGTTAGAGGATAGAGCTGCCAAGGCGGCGGTTTGCTCCTCCCCCTTCAAGGGGGAGGTTGGGAGGGGGATGGGGTGATCCGTGTGTTGGTTGGAACCCATCCCCACCCCAACCCTCCCCTTGAAGGGGAGGGAGCGGGTGCATGCGAGAGTGAAGTTCACCCACACCATCACCCCCACCAGCAGCGCGGCGCCGGCGTTGTGGGCCACGGCGAGCGGCAGCGGCAGGCTGAGGAGCACGTTGGCGATGCCCAGTCCCACTTGCACCGCGAGCGCGGCGAGCAGCGCGATGCCGGCGTCGCGGCTGCCCGGCCGGCGCATGAGTGCGGCGCCCAGCACGAGCAGGAAACCGCCGGCCACCAGCGCGCCAAGCCGGTGCGTCCAGTGGATGGCGGTGAGTGCGGCCAGCGACAGCAGCTCACCGTCGGCGGTCATGCCGAGTTCGCGGACCACGTGGAAGGCGTTGGCGTAGTCGGCCTCCGGCCAGTAGCTGCCGTGGCAGGCGGGGAAGTCGGTGCACGCGAGCGCCGCGTAATTGGTGCTGGTCCAGCCGCCGAGGGCGATCTGCCCGACCAGCAGCACGAAACCGGCTGCGGCGGCGAGGCGCAGCGGAGCGGAAGCGCCGGCGGCGAGGTTCGCTTGGCGCCGCGGCGCGGCGTACGCGCGCAGTGCCAGCCAGCTCAGCAGTGCCAGCGTGGTGAGTCCGCCCAGCAGATGGGCGGTGACGATGGCGGGCTTGAGCAGCAGGGTGACGGTCCACTTGCCGAGCAGGCCCTGGAAGATCACCACGCCGACCAGTACCATGGCCACGCCGGGCGCGCTGCCGGGCTCGGCGCGCCGCCGCCAGGCGAGCACCGCGATGGCGATGATCACCAGGCCCAGGGTGGCGGCGAGGTAGCGGTGCACCATCTCCTTCCAGGCCTTGGGCAGGCTGACCGGGCCGTGCGGGTCGGCGGCGTGGGCGGCGCGGATGTCGTCGGCGGCGTGCGCCGGGCTGAGCTGCCCGTAGCAGCCGGGCCAGTCCGGGCAGCCCAGGCCGGCGTCGGCCAGGCGCACATAGGCGCCGAACACCACCACCACGGCGGTGAGCAGCAGGGCGAGCAGTACGAGACGGCGGTAGAGCCCCATCCTTACCTCCCCAGGGCGGAATACTTCAGCAGGCGCTGCAGGTCCTTGACCATGCGCTTGGGGTCGGCCGCGGGCGGGAAGCGCATCATCGCGTTGCCCAGCGGATCGACCAGGTAGATGTGCGCGCCGGTCGCCGCGCCGGGCAGGGCGGCGAGCCAGGCGGGGTCGGCGGCGATGCGGGCGATGCGCAGGCCGTCGGCATCCTCGCCTGGGATGGCGGCGGCCGGGGCATGGTCGGTGAGCAGCCACACGCGGGCGACGCGCTCCATCTCCTTGCCCTGTGCGAGACGGACCTGGCGCAGGGTGTGCAGGGCGGCGAGACAGGGTTCTCCGCAGGCGGCAGGACCCGCGTGCACCAGGGTCCAGCGGCCCTCGAACTCCGCTGCGGTGAGCGGCGGCTGGTCGGCCGCAGCCTGCAGTCCGGCCGTTGGCAAGGGCGTGGGGGTGATCAGCTCGCCGTAGTTCGTCCGCCCGTCCGGCTGCCAGACGTAGAAGGCCAGGTAGGAGGCGACCACCGGCAGCACGCAGACCAGGGCCAGCAGCAGCAGGGTGCGCCGGGCGCGGGCGCGCTCCGCGGGCGGGAGTGTGCGCGGCGGTGCGGAGCGGGGATCATTCAGCACGGTGCTGGACATCTTGTGTCCTCCGGAAAATGCGCCACAGGTACAGGGCGGTCAGGGCGGCGGCGAGTACGGCCATGGCGAACCACTGCAACGCGTAGCCGCGGTGGCGGTCGATGCCGGCGTCCGGGCGCGGCCAGTCGCGTACCAGCCCGTCGCTGGCAGCGCCGGTCTGCTGCAGGTAGAAGCCCGCCAGTGGCAGGCCGGTGGCGGCGCGCCAGGCGTCGAGGTCGATGGCCTGCCAGCGGGCGCCGTCCATGGCACTGTTCGCGCCGTCGTTCGCCAGGGTGAAGGATTCACCGGGCACGCGGGCCTGGCCGGTGAGCCCGGCGGGGCCGTCTGGCGTGGTCACGGCCGGCAACCGGGTGCGGTCGGCGCCGGCGGCGATCCAGCCGCGCGCCACCATGACCCAGCGGCCGCTGTCCTGGTCATGGAAGGGGGCGAACACGTGGTAGCCGGCGCGCCCCTGGTGGATGCGGTTGTCCAGGTAGAACAGATGCCGGGGGTGCCATTCGCCACGCAGCGCGAGCGGCGTCCATTCCGGCGGATCGTCCTGGCCGAGTGCTGCGGGCGCCTGCGCGCTGCGCTGCTCGATGGCCTGCTGCAGCGCGCTCTTCTCGGCCGCGCGGCGCAACTGCCAGTTGCCCAGCTGGACGGTGAGCAGCACCGTGGCAAGTCCGGCCAGCAGGGGCAGCGCGAGGACGCTAAACTTCCGGAAACGCCCCGGGAGAGTGTCCATGCGTGTGGTCGTCGTGCTGTTTCTGGTGCTCATCGTCGGCAGCCTGTTGTCGGCCCTCGGCTTCCTGCTGCGCGACAAGGGTGGCCAGCGCACCGCGCGCGCGCTGGCGCTGCGGGTGGGGCTGTCGATTACCTTGTTCACACTGCTCATGCTCGGTTATGCCTCAGGGCTGATTACCGGCAAGCTGTAGCCGGCGAGTGGTCCTGCTGTAGGAGCGGCCTTGGCCGCGATCCCTGCGGTGGCATGTGGTACGGCCGCAATCGCGGGCAAGCCCGCTCCTACAGCTTGTAGCCGGGGTGCCGGGACGCCGCGCGATCCGGCCGTAGGAGCGGCCTTGGCCGCGATTCCCGCGGTGGCATGTGCCACGGCCGCGATCGCGGGCAAGCCCGCTCCTACAGCTTGTGCCCGGGGTGCGGGGGCATTGTGTGATCCGTCTGTAGGAGCGGCCTTGGCCGCGATCCCCGCAGTGGCATGTGCCACGGCCGCAGTCGCGGGCAGGCCCGTTCCTGCGGCCGAAATGGCCGATCGCCACGCAGCGGGAAGGGGCGCTCCGCTTTTCATCCGGCTTATAGCCAATACACCACGATGAAGAGCATCAGCCACACCACGTCCACGAAGTGCCAGTACCAGGCGGTGGCCTCGAAGGCGAAGTGGTGCTCGGCGGTGAAGTGTCCGGCCAGGGCGCGGCCCAGCATCACGGTGAGCATGATCGCGCCTATGGTCACGTGCAGCCCGTGGAAGCCTGTGAGCAGGTAGAAGGTGGAGCCGTAGATGCCGGAATCCAGCCGCAGGTTCAGGTCACCGTAGGCGTGCAGGTACTCGTAGATCTGGAAGCCGAGGAAGATGGCGCCCAGCAGGATGGTGAGCAGCAGGCCGAGCTTGAACTGGCCGCGCTTGTCCTTGAGCAGGCCGTAGTGCGCCCAGGTGATGGTGGCGCCTGAGGTGAGCAGGATCAGCGTGTTCAGCGCCGGGATGCCCCAGGCGCCCATGGGCGTGAAGCTGTCGGCGGCGTTGGGCCCGGCGGTGGGCCAGGCCGAGGTGAAGCCTTGCCACAGCAGTGCTTCGTTGTCCCCGCTGCTCAGAGCCGGCACCGACAGCACGCGGGCGTAGAACAGCGCGCCGAAGAAGGCGGCGAAGAACATCACTTCGGAGAAGATGAACCAGCCCATCGACCAGCGGAACGAGGTGTCCACCCGCTTGCCGTAGCGGCCGGATTCGGACTCGTGCACCACCTGGCCGAACCAGCCGAAAAGCATATAGATCAGCACCGCCAGGCCGAGCGCGAGCACCCAGGGGCCGGCGCCGACGTCGTTGAGCCACATCACCGCACCGCCGCCGAACAGCAGCAGGGCGATGGAGCCGAAGATGGGGTACTTCGAGGGCTCGGGAACGAAGTACTTTTCCAGTGTCTCGGTCATTTGCGTGCCTCCTCTGTCGGCCGGCGCGGCCCTTGTCCGCACCGGTCCGGGCTTGCGCTGCGCTTCATCCGGGCTGCAGGCCCGGTGGAACAGGCTGGGGCGGACGAGCCGCTCCTAGCCCGCACCGCCCTGCCTGCCCTCCCTTGCCTCCCCCCTCTTGCTCTTTGTGTTCGCTATCGCGGCCTTGGCCGCGATGCGGCCGCCTTCCTCCAACCGCTACGGCACGATCCAGTTCACCACCGCCACCAGCGCCAGCACGAAGACCAATCCGCCCAGCAGGCCCGCGGCGATTACCGCCTTGGGGTTCAGCGATTCGGCGTCGCGGTGGTAGTCGTGCCGCCGGCGGATGCCGGCGAAGGACCACAGCACTGCCTTCATGGTGGCGAAGAAACCCGCCTGCCGGGGTGGCTCCGGCGTCTTGTTCATGTACTGCCCGGCGGTCCGCCGCCGTCTCCCGAAATGCGGCGCCCGGCGATCTCGAAGAAGGTGTACGACAGGGTGATCACGGTCACGTCCGCCGGCAGCGCCGGGTCGATGACGAAGACCACCGGCATGACGCGCTGTTCGCCGGCCGCGAGCGTCTGCTGGGTGAAGCAGAAGCAGTCCATCTTGCGGAAGTACTGGCCGGCGAGCTGCGGGCCGTAGCTCGGCACCGCCTGGCCGGCCACCGGGTAGTCGCGCGTGTTGGTGACCTCGTAGTCCACATGCACCATCTCGCCCGGGTGCACGCGTATCGAATGCTGGCGTGGGCTGAACTGCCAGGGCAGGTCATGGACGTTGGAGTCGAACTGCACCGTGACCCAGCGGGAGCTGTCGACCTGGGTGTTCTCCGCGACCTGGTCGGGCTTGAGCAGGTTGTTGATGCCGGTGACCTCGCAGATCTTCTCGTAGAAGGGCACCAGCATGAAGCCGAAGCCGAACATCGCCACCGCCGAAATCACCAGGCGGACCAGCAGCCGGCGGTTCTCGGTGGCGGGCGCGCTCATTGGTTCAGCACTCCGGTCTTGACGATCACCACGACGAAGAAGAACAGCGCCAGCGCGGCCAGCAGCAGGCCGGTGCGGCGGTTGGCCTGGCGTCTGTTGGTCGGGGTGGCCGGGTGGTTCATGGTGATCACGGGTTCTCAGCGGAAGACCGGAGCGGTCTCGAAGGTGTGGTGCGGCGCGGGCGAGGGTACGGTCCATTCCAGCCCGTCGGCGCCGTCCCAGGGCTTGGCGGTGGCGCGCTCGCCGATGCCGCGCGCGCAGCGCACCGCCACGGCGATGAAGATCAGCTGCGAGAGACCGAAGCCGAAGGCGCCCACCGAAGCCAGGGCGTTGAAGTCGGCGAACTGCAGCGCGTAGTCGGGAATGCGGCGCGGCATGCCGGCCAGCCCGAGGAAGTGCATCGGGAAGAAGGTGATGTTGAAGAACACGATGGAGCACCAGAAGTGCAGCTTGCCCAGGCCCTCGCTGGGCATGATGCCGGTCCACTTCGGCAGCCAGTAGTAGGCCCCGGCAAACAGCGCGAACAGGCTGCCGGCCACCAGCACGTAGTGGAAGTGGGCCACCACGTAGTAGGTGTCCTGCACCTGGATGTCGATCGGCGCGATGGCGCAGATCAGCCCGGTGAAGCCGCCCATGGTGAACACGAAGATGAAGCCCACCGCCCACAGCATGGGGGTCTCGAAGGTCATCGAGCCGCGCCACATGGTGGCCACCCAGTTGAACACCTTCACTCCGGTGGGCACGGCGATCAGCATGGTGGCGTACATGAAGAACAGCTGCCCGGCCACCGGCATGCCGGTGGTGAACATGTGGTGCGCCCACACCACGAAGGACAGGATGGCGATCGAGGCGGTGGCGTACACCATGGAGGCGTAGCCGAACAGCGGCTTGCGCGCGAAGGCCGGGATGATCTGGCTGACGATGCCGAAGGCCGGGAGGATCATGATGTACACCTCCGGGTGGCCGAAGAACCAGAAGATGTGCTGGTACATCACCGGGTCGCCGCCGCCGGCGGCGTTGAAGAAGCTGGTGCCGAAGTGGCGGTCGGTGAGGATCATGGTCACCGCGCCGGCCAGCACCGGCATCACCGCGATCAGCAGGTAGGCGGTGATCAGCCAGGTCCAGCAAAACAGCGGCATCTTCATCATGGTCATGCCGGGCGCGCGCATGTTGAGGATGGTCACCACGATGTTGATCGCCCCCATGATGGAGCTGATGCCCATGATGTGGATGGCGAAGATTGCCATGTCCATGCCCATGCCCATCTGCACCGAGAGCGGCGCGTACAGCGTCCAGCCCGCGGCGGTGGCCCCGCCGGGCACGAAGAAGGAGCCGATCAGCAGGATGGCCGCCGGCGGCAGCAGCCAGAAGCTCCAGTTGTTCATGCGCGCGAAGGCCATGTCGCTGGCGCCTATCATCAGCGGGATCTGCCAGTTCGCGAAGCCGACGAAGGCCGGCATGATGGCGCCGAACACCATCACCAGGCCGTGCATGGTGGTGAGCTGGTTGAACAGCTCCGGCTGTACCACCTGCAGGCCGGGCTGGAACAGCTCGGCCCGGATCGTCAGCGCCATCACGCCCCCGGAGAGGAACATGATGAAGCTGAAGATCAGGTACATCGTGCCGATGTCCTTGTGATTGGTGGTGGTGATCCAGCGCATCAGCCCGCCGGGGGCGGGGTGATGATGGTGGTCGTGCAGCTGGTCCGGGGTGACGGCCGACATGCTGACTCCTCCTGCGTGAGATCGGGGCGGCGGCTGCGGGTAGTGCTCAGCCGCCGCGTGCTGCGGCGATGTCCGTCGGCTGCACGGCTTCGCCGCTGCTGTTGCTCCAGCTGTTGCGGGTGTAGGTGATCGCGGCGGCGATGTCGGCGTCGGAGAGCAGATTGCCGAAGGCCGCCATCGCGGTGCCGGGGCGGCCCTCCAGCACCACGGCGATCTGTGCCGCGGTGTCGCCCTTGACCACCGGCGAGCCGTCCAGTGCGGGGAAGGCCGGGGGCAGGCCCTGGCCGTTGGCCTGATGGCAGGCCGCGCAGTGGGTGGCGTACACCTTGGCGCCGCGCTCCACGAGCTCGGCGAGGGCAAACTCGCGGGTGTCGTCGGCGGCGCCCGCAGCGGACGCCGCCTGGCGTTCGCTCACCCAGGCGCTGTAGGCCTCGGCGGACACCACGTGTACTTCGATCGGCATGAAGCCGTGGTCGCGTCCGCACAGTTCGGCACAGTTGCCGCGGTAGACGCCTTCCTGGTCGGCACGGAACCAGGTGTCGCGGATGAAGCCGGGGATGGCGTCCTGCTTCACGCCGAAGGCCGGCAGCCACCATGAATGGATGACGTCCGCGGCGGTGGTGAGGATGCGCACCTTCTTGCCCACCGGGACCACCATCGGGTTGTCGACTTCCAGCAGATAGGCCTCGCCCTTGGGCGCGGCGCCTTCGATCTGCTCGCGCGGGGTGGACATGTTGGACACGAAGCGGATGCCTTCGCCCTCACCCTGCAGATAGTCGTAGCCCCACTTCCACTGATAGCCGGTGGCCTTGATGGTGATGTCCGGGTCGGAGGTGTCTTTCATCGCGATCACGGTCTTGGTGGCCGGCCAGGCCATACCGAGCAGGATCAGCACCGGCACCACGGTCCAGGCGATCTCCACCGAAGTGTTCTCGTGGAAGTTCGCCGCGACCGCACCGCGCGACTTGCGGTGGCGGAACACTGCCCAGAACATCACGCCGAACACGCCGACGAAGATCACCAGGCAGATGATCAGCATCAGCGTGTGCAGATCGTAGATCTGCCCGGCCACCTCGGTGACCGGTGGCTGGAGGTTGTAGCGGCTCTGGGCGAGCGCACCTCCGGCCAGTGCGTATGGAAGCGCGAGGAAAAGCGTTGAACCTGCAATGCGAGCGGCAAGACCCATGTCCCAACCCCCATCGAATGCAGTTTCGGCAAACGGCAGACGGACGGTGGCCCTCGTCGCGTACCGGGACGAGGCCGCTTCCAGGGTGAGGCTGTCGGGGCTGGAGCGGGTGCCACTGGCGTCCCGGGTGCTTGCCGGAACGATCCTCAAATGCGGGGGGCCGTCGAATTTTTGTTGGTGGCCATCCCGCCTGGTTGCGACGATCATGCCATAGTGGAATTGGCGGTCGCAATATGAAATCTTGAGAAAAGTCAAAGGAGTGCGGTGCACAATGTGATAAAGCGCATGACTTGCAAGGGCTGGCGCCGCATGACTGGGGTTTTCCCTGATGGGGGCGCAGCAATCCGGGTGAGCGCTGCGCGGGTGTTGCGGACGCCGCCATGACGGACATTCAGTTGATTTTGCGCAAAACCATCTCCCGGGGTCCGGGCTATGGTGCGTGCGAACTTTGCATCGGATGATGGGTATGCGTTCGTCTTGTCGTGGGCGGTCCCGCCTGGATGTCGTACATGCCCGGCTGGCGCGCCGGCTGACGGTGACCGCGCTCGCCGGCTTCGTCACCATCGTCCTTGCGGTGGCCGGCGGCGTGGGCGTGGTGATCTGGGCCCTGCAGGCCGGGTGGCATGCGGAGGATGCCAGCGGGCGCACGCTTTACTGGCTGGGCGCGGCGGTGATGACGCTCGGCGTATGCCATCTCCTCGTCCTTGCGCTGGTCCCGGCGCCACAACCCCAGGGCATTCCCTTGCCGCGCGGCGTGGCCGGCGCGTTGCACTACCGCATCGACGAGGTCGCCAGGCGGCTGGGCGTGCCGCCGCTCGACGGCGTGTGGATCACCGACGAGATGAACGCCGCGGTGCTGCAGCGCCCGCGCTTCGGCTGCTTCGGCCGCATCGAATATCACCTGATGATCGGCCTGCCGCTGGCGCACTGCCTGTCGCGGCGACAGTTTCTTGCCGTGCTCGCGCACGAGTTCGGCCATCTGGTGGTGCAGCGGCGGGCGCTGGGCGCCTTCGGCGCGCATCTGCGCGCGTGGTGGCTGCGCCTGGCCGACCAGATCGCCGACTATCATCCGCTGCTCGAGTCCTGGCTGGATCGACGCTTCTATCGCTATACGCTGGGCATGTTGCGCATGACGCGGCTGGAGGAGTTCGCCGCCGACGCAATCGCTGCCCGGGTGGTCGGTCGGCGCCTGCTCGGCGAGGCCCTGATCGAGGTGTCCGCCAAGGACCGCTTCCTGCGCGAGGACTACTGGCCCAAGGTGATGGCGCAGTGCAGTTCGGCGCCAGAGCCCCGCTTCAGGCCGTTCCGCGAAATGGGGCTGGGTGTCAGCGCCGGCTTCAATGCGCACAGCGTACTGAACGCCGGTTTTCGCGGGGGCGAGGAGGAAGCCGCCTCCCTGCATCCCACTCCGGCGGAACGCCTGCGCGCACTGCGCGTGCCGGCGTGCGAGGCGGTGCCGCCCGAGCGCTCGGCGGCCATCCACTATCTGTCCGCCCTGCTGCCGCGGCTGGCATGGGCCTTCGACCGCCATTGGTGGAGCGTCACCGGGCGCAACTGGCGGCGAAGCTACCGCCGGGCCCGCCGCGAAGGCCGGAGCCCGACCGATCGCGCCTGATCGACCGTAGGCGCGGCCTTGGCCGCGATCCCGCCGACCACGAAACGACGCCGCATCGCGGCCAAGGCCGCTCCTACAGGCCCTCCAGTAGCGCTAGCGCGCAGCGGCTCCGCGCTTGGCGCGCGCGTCCTCCAGGAACTCGCACAGTTGCTCGGCACCGTCGAGCAGGCGCGGGGTGTGGCGCTGGATCAGCTGCGGCGGGATGAAGTACAGGTTGCCGGCCGCGCTTGCGGAGAGCTTCGGCCAGTTGCGCCACTGGTCCAGCCAGTCCGGGCGTTCCTCGCCCATGCCGCTCGCCACCACGGCCTCCGGATTGGCCGCCAGCACCGCCTCCACGCCGATGCGCGGGGCGAGCTGGCCGAGGCCGGCGAACACGTTCTCGCCGCCGCATAGGCGGATGGCGTCGGAGATGAGGTGTTCGCCGTTGATGGTCATCAGCGGCTTGTCCCAGATCTGGTAGAACATGCGCACCGGCGGGCGCTCCCGGTAGTGGGCGGCGAGCGCGGCGCGGCGGCTGCGGAAGCGATCGGCGGCATCCCGGGCGGCGGGCTCGGTGCCGGCCAGCCGGCCCATGTCCTCCAAGCTGTCGGCCACGTCATCGAGGCGGCGCGGTTCGTTGAGGAAGACCGGGATGCCGAGGGCGAGCAGCTTGTCGAGGTTGGCGTTGCGGTTGCCGCTGGACCAGGCGACCACCAGATCCGGTTGCAGCGCGACCACCGCTTCGAGGTCGAGCTGCGTGTAGCCGCCGACCTGCGGCAGCGCACGCGCGGCTGGCGGATAATCGCTGTAGGCCACCACGCCCACCACTTTCTCCCCGGCGCCGGCGGCGAACAGCAGTTCGGTCACGTGCGGGGCGAGGCTGACGATGCGTTCGGCCGGGCCGGGAAGCACCAGCTCGCGGCCGGTGTCGTCGGTGATGCGCAGCTCGGCGCTGGCGGGCAGGGCGGCGGCAAGCAGGGCCGCGAGGGCGGCGAGACGGAGCGGGGCGGTGTTCATGAGCAGGTGTCCTTGAGATCGTGCAGGGCCTCGGCAAGACGGCGCCATTGCGCCTCGTCGGCCGGCAGGCCGAAGCGCAGCGAGGCCGGCGTGTCGAAACGGCGTACCAGGATGGCGCGCCGGGCGAGCGCCTCGTGCAACGCGGCCGCCTGCGGATGCGGCAGCCACTGGAAGAGGGCGGTGCCCTGCGGGGTGCCGGGCAGGTGCTGGCGCAGCAGCGTGGCCAGCCGTTCGCCGGCTTCGGCCAACGCCTGCCGGGCGGCCTGCTGCCAGGCGGTATCGGCAAGCGCCGCCCGGGCGGCATGTCGTGCGGGGCCGCTGATCGCCCACGGGCCGAGCTGCTCGGCCAGGCGCTCGCGCAGCGCGGCTTCCGCCAGCACGAAGCCCACCCGCGCACCGGCCAGGCCGAAGAACTTGCCGAGCGAGCGCAGCACCACCAGGTGCGGACGTCCGGCATGGGGGGCGAGCGATCCGGCCGGGTCGGCGTCGATGAAGGCTTCGTCCACCACCAGCCAGCCGCCGCGTGCGGCGAGGCGGGCGTGCCAGTCGAGCAGGCGGGCGAGGCCGAAGCGTTCGCCGGTGGGGTTGTTGGGGTTGGCCAGCACCAGCACGTCGGTGTCGTCGATCGCCGCATCCACGGCGTCCGCGGCGCAGCGTCGCAGGCGCCGGGTACGCCAGGCCTGCGGGTGTTCCGCGTAAGTGGTTTCGAGCAGGGTGACGCGCTCGCCGGGGATGAGCGCGGGCAGGGCCTGGATGGCGGCCTGCGAGCCGGCGACCGGCAGCAGTTCGCGGGTGCCGTAGTAGGCGGCGGCCGCGTCGATCAGGCCGTCGTCGTCCTCCGGCAGGCGCTGCCAGGCTTCCGGCGGCAGCGGCGGCACCGGATAGGCGAGGGGGTTGATGCCGGTGGACAGGTCCATCCAGTCGGCCAGCGCGATGCCGTATTGGCGCGCGGCGGCGCGCAGTCGGCCGCCGTGCTCAAGCATGGGCGGCTCCCAAGGCGAGCAGGCTCAGCACGAGGGCGACGCCGCCGACCGCGCCCAGCCAGGCCAGCATGCCGTGGCGCACCAGGCGGATGGCGCGGCGCAGGCTGGCGGCGTCGGCCGCGGGGCCCTTGCCCAGCGGCGGGCGTTCCTCGACGCGGCCGTGATAGATCGCGCTGCCGCCCAGTTGCACCGCCAGCGCGCCGGCGCCGGCGGCCATCACCGGGCCGGCGTTGGGGCTGTCCCACTGCGCGGCCTGGCTGCGCCAGCAGGCCAGCGCGGTGGCGGTGTTGCCGAGCAGGGCGTAGGTGAGCGCGGTGAGGCGTGCCGGTAGCCAGTTGAGCGCGTCGTCCAGGCGTGCGGCGGCGCGGCCGAAATTCAGGTAGCGCGGCGTGCGGTAGCCCCACATGGCGTCCAGGGTGTTGGCGAGGCGGAACAGCAGCGCGCCCGGCCCGCCCAGCAGGATGAACCAGAACAGCGCGCCGAACACCGCGTCGTTGCCGTTCTCCAGCACCGACTCGGTGCCGGCGCGCGCCACGCCTTCGGCGTCCAGCGCGCTGGTGTCGCGGCTGACGATCCAGCCCACCCGCTCGCGCGCGGCGGCCAGGTCGCCGGCGGCCAGCGGCGCGGCCACCGCCTCGCCGTGCTCGACCAGGCTGCGCCCGCCGAGCGCGAACCACAGCAATGCGATGTCGACGAACCAGTGCGCGGCCGGGTGCAGGTCGCGCAGCCACAGCGCCAGCCCCGCCCACGGCAGCACCGCCAGCATCCAGGCGAGCAGGCCACGCGCCTGCTGCGGCAGGGCGCCGGCGCCTTCGCGCCGCAGGCCGCGCTCGATGGCCTTGGCCAGCCGGCCGAAGCCGACCAGCGGATGCCAGCGGCGCGGCTCGCCCAGCAGGCGGTCGGCCAGCAGGCCGGCGGCGAGCTTGAGGAAAAGGGTGACGGCAAGGAGCGCGGCGGCGTCCATGGGATAATCGGCGCTTTTTCGGACCCCGGATTCTACGCGATGCAGACCACCGCCACCCTGATGGTGCAGGGCACGACCTCGGACGCCGGCAAGAGCACCCTGGTCGCCGGCCTGTGCCGGCTGCTGGCGCGTCGCGGCGTGCGCGTCGCACCCTTCAAGCCGCAGAACATGGCGCTCAACTCCGCGGTGACCGTGGACGGCGGCGAGATCGGCCGTGCGCAGGCCTTGCAGGCGCTGGCCGCGGGGCTGGCGCCGCATACCGACTTCAACCCGGTGCTGCTCAAGCCGGCGAGCGACATCGGCGCGCAGGTGATCATCCATGGCAAGGCGGTGACCAACCTCGATGCGCGCGCCTATCACGACTACAAGCCCACCGCGATGGCCGCGGTGCTGGAATCCTGGCAACGGTTGGTGGCGGGTTACGACTGTGTGCTGGTGGAGGGCGCGGGCAGCCCGGCCGAGATCAACCTGCGCGATCGCGACATCGCCAACATGGGCTTCGCCGAGGCGGTCGACTGCCCGGTGATCCTGGTGGCGGACATCGACCGTGGCGGCGTGTTCGCCCATCTGGTCGGCACCCTGGAGCTGCTCTCGCCCTCCGAGCAGGCGCGGGTCAAGGGCTTCGTGATCAACCGCTTCCGCGGCGACATCGGCCTGCTGCAGTCCGGCCTGGACTGGCTGGAGGCGCGCACCGGGCGGCCGGTGCTCGGCGTGTTGCCCTACCTGCACGGCCTGTTCCTGGATGCCGAGGACGCGCTGGGCGATGCGCGCGCCGACAAGGAGGAAGCCCTGCTGCGGGTGGTTGCGCCGGTCTATCCGCGCATCTCCAACCACACCGACCTGGACGCGCTGCGCCTGCATCCGCAGGTCGATTTCCGCTGGGTGGGGCCGGGGCAGGCGATCCCGCCCGCGGACCTCATCGTGCTGCCGGGCTCCAAGAGCGTGCAGGCGGACCTCGCCTGGCTGCGCGCGCAGGGCTGGGAGGCGGCGATCCGCCGCCACCTGCGCTATGGCGGCAAGGTGATCGGCATCTGCGGCGGCTTCCAGATGCTGGGTGAGCGCCTGGAAGATCCCGCCGGCCTGGAAGGCGCAGCCGGCGACATGGACGGCCTGGGCTGGCTGGAGATGGCCACCGTGCTCGAAGCGGAGAAACAGCTCGTCAACGTGGAAGGCGAGCTCTGCCTGGCAGGCGTGGCCGGCGCACCGGTGCGCGGCTACGAGATCCACATGGGCATCTCGCGCGGTGCGGCGCTGGCGCGCCCCGCGCTGCGCCTGTCCGACGGACGCAGCGACGGCGCGCTGTCGGCCGACGGTCAGGTGCTCGGCAGCTATGTGCACGGCCTGTTCGATCACCCGGATGCGCTCGCCGCGCTGCTGGCGTGGGCCGGCGCGGCCGGCGTGCAGAAGGTCGATCTCGCCGCGCGGCGCGAGGCCGACCTCGACCGTCTGGCCGACAGTCTGGCGGCATCGCTGGATCTCGGGCGGCTGGCCGACTGCCTCGGCGGGGCGGCGGGCGAGGCCCTGCGCAAGCCCATCGACATGGCTGCTTGACCGCCCCTGGGGCCGCCTCTACCATCGCCGCCATGGAAGAAGAACTCACCCAGCTCGAGAACCGCATCGAGCAGATCGTGACCCTGTGCGAAGGGCTCAAGGCCGACAACCGCGAGCTGCGCAGCCGGCTGACGAAACTCGAGGCGGACAACCGCGCCCAGGCCGACAAGCTGCGCCTGGCCACCGACAAGCTCGAAGGCCTGCTGGCCAGACTGCCGCAGGATTGACCCGGGGAAAAGGGCTGGACATGGAAACGCTCGACATCAAGCTGCTGGGCAAGGAGTACCAGGTCTCCTGCAAGCCGGAAGACCGCGACGGGCTGCTTGCGGCGGTGGAATTCCTCGACGACAAGCTCGCCGAACTGGCGCGAAAAACCGGCTCTTCCGGCGAACGTCTGGCCGTGATGACGGCGCTGAACATCGTGCACGAATTCCTTCAGCAGCAACGCGGCGGAGGGTTTGACATGCCTGCTGCCAAGCGTAGAATCGGACTCATGTCGGCACGCTTGGATGGGGTGCTCGCCCAGCAGGAAAAGCTGTTCTGAACAGCCCCGCAGGCGGGATGAGGTGCCGCAGGATCAATCCCCTGCAGTGTTCGTCGAAGTCGTAGATTCCTTGAACCAATAGTCGAGAGACTTGGTTGCTAACCTGAAGGCCGCGGTGTGCATGCCCCGACAGGGGAAGCCTGAAGCGGTGGGAGTGCGACCACCCTGAACCCCAGGTTCAGGATGCCCGGCGGAGACGGCACAGGCGGGGGGCCAAACTGAAGGCGCAACTCGAAAGGGTTGCGCCTTCGCGCGTATACGGCGCCCGCGGGCGGCGGGTGTCCTGCAGCGCACCGGCGCCTTCCGGCGGTGCGCTGCAGGCGTACAGGCGGATGCTGGTCGCCTGCTCCGGCGCGGGCGGCAGGCCGGGCAGGTAATCGGCCAGCGGCCGGCAGCCGCTGGGCAGGCACAGTTCGTAGCCGGCAGTGTAGTTGCTGTGTGCAAGCTCGACCCCGGCCATGTCGCGGCCCACCGGGTAGTGCCAGACGCCGTCGATCAGCCGCGCGCCTTCCGGCGGCTCCATGCCGGCGCCGGAGCCGCGGATGCGGCCTTCGACCAGCCGCAGAACCGATGTGTGTGCATCGTCGATGCGCACCTGCCAGTCTTCTTCCCAGCGGATCTTCTCGATCGAGTGCGTCCAGCGCAGGGTGAAATCCTGGGTGGCGACGAAGGCCGTCAGCACGCCGCTGGCGAGGCACAGCCCGATCATGCGGCTGCGACGGCCCGTCGTTTCTGCCAGACGAGGACGCCGAGCAGCAGCGCGGTGCTGATCAGGCCGATCTCGTCGGTGATCGGCAAGGCAGCCACCAGGCACAGCGCGGACAGGAAAGCCCAGATGCGCAGCGGCCAGCCCACCGGCTGCCACAGGTAGCCGATCGAGGCCACGCCCCACAGTGCGATGGCCACCAGGGCCTTGAACACGATCCACACCACCGCCACGACGCTGGGGGCGCCCTGCAGCATCAGCTCGGGGGCATACACCGCCATGTAGGGCACGACGAAACCGGCCAGCGCCACACGCACCGCCTGCACCCCGATGCGCATGCCGGACACCCCGGCAATCGGCGCCGCGGCGAAGGCGGCCAGGGCCACCGGCGGGGTGAGGTCGGCGAGGATGCCGAAATAGAACACGAACATGTGGCTGACGATCAGCGGCACGCCCAGTTCCAGCAGCGCGGGCGCCGCGAGCGAACTGGTGATGATGTAGTTGGGGATGGTGGGAATGCCCATGCCCAGCAGCAGGCAGACCAGCATGGTGAGCATCAGCGACAGCAGCAGGTTGTCCCGCCCGAGCGAAATGATGGCGTTGGCGAAGGTGGTGGCCGCGCCGGTCAGCGTGAGCACGCCGATGATCACCCCGACCAGGGCGCAGGCTACGCCGACCGGTAGCGCGTGGCGCGCGCCGTCGGCCAGGGCGTTGGCGGCGATGTGCAGCGTGGCGCGTCCGCCCTGGACCAGCAGGCACAGCGCCACCAGTGCGGCGATCAGCAGCATGATCGCGGTGATGCCCCACTTGAAGAAGCCCGAGCACAGGATGCCCAGCGCGATCCAGAAGGCGGCGCGCAAGGCATTGCCCTTGAGGCGCAGGGCCACGGCGGCGCCGAGGATCAGCACCGCGGTGAGCGCCAGGCCGACCATGCCGGAGAACAGCGGGGTGTAGCCTGAGAACAGCAGGCCGACCAGCACCGCCAGCGGCAGCAGCAGGTACCAGTGCTTCTTCACCGCGGCCCAGGGGTCGGGACACTCGTCCTTGGGAATGCCGTGCAGGCCGGCGCGGCCGGCCTCGAGGTGCACCATCCAGAAGGCGGTGACGAAGTACAGCACCGCCGGGATGATCGCGGCCTTGACGATTTCCACGTAGGCCACGCCTATGGTCTCGGCCATGATGAAGGCCACCGCGCCCATCACCGGCGGCATGATCTGCCCGCCCATGCTTGAGGTGGCTTCCACGCCGCCGGCGAACTCGGGCCGGTAGCCGAAGCGCTTCATCAGCGGAATGGTGAACTGCCCGGTGGTGACCACGTTGGCCACCCCGGAGCCGTTGATCGTGCCCATCAGCCCGGAGGTCACCACCGATACCTTGGCCGGGCCGCCGCGGGTATGGCCGACGGTGCCGAGCGCGAAGTCGGTGAACAGCCGGATCATGCCGGCCTGCTCGAGAAAGGCGCCGAACAGGATGAACAGGAAGATGTAGGTGGCACTGACGTAGGTCGGGATCCCGTAGATGCCTTCGGTGCCGAAGGTCAGGTGCTCGATCAGTTGCGAGAAGCCGTAGCCGCGGTGGGCGAAGTCGCCGGGCAGGTACTGGCCGAACATCGCGTAGGCGAAGAAGGCCGCGCAGATCAGTGGCAGGGCGGGGCCCATGATGCGGCGCGCGCCCTCGAAGACGAGCACCAGGGTGATGGTGCCGACGACGATGTCGAGCTGCGTCGGGTCGCCGGCGCGCACGATCAGGTCGGCTTCGAAGATCCAGTGGTAGAAGGCCAGACCGAAGGCAAGCAGGCCCACCGGCCAGGCCAGCGCGGGCACCTGGCGGCGCGGCAGCCAGTTCTGCAGCAGCGCGAAGCTCATCAGCAGCATGAAGCCGACGTGGATCGCCCTCACCACCTGGGACGACAGCGGGTGATAGGCCGCGACGATGATCTGGTAGGTGGAAAAGGCGATGGCGATCAGGAACAGGGCGCGGCCCTGCAGACCCTTGTCCCAGCCGAAGGGGACGACGGGGGCGTCGTGCGAACTGGTCGTCATGGATGACAGCTCCGGTGCCGCAGTGTGCGGCGGCGGTCACGAAAGGGATGCCGGCGAGTGGAAATGCAGCCCGGATGCGGCGCAGCAGCCGGCGTGATTCGCCGGCCTGCGGTCCACATTCGGGCTGCGCGCGGCGCCCCGGCCGTCCGGCGGGGGCGCCGCGGGCGGCGGGCTTACTTCAGCAGGCCGGCTTCGCGGTAGTAGCGCTCCGCGCCCGGGTGCAGCGGCAGCGGCAGGTTGTCGGCCGCGCCTTCGGCCTTGATCGCCTTGGCGGCGGCGTGGGCGGCCACGAGCTGGTCGAGGTTCTCGAACATCGACTTGGTCATGCCATACACCACGTCGTCCGGCACGCCGGCATGGGTGACCAGGATGTTGCGGATGCCCGCGGTCTGCACGTCGGTGCCCTGGCCTTCGTAGGTGTTGGCCGGAATGGTGGCGGGCTGATAGGCGGCGTCGCCGATCTTGGCCACGACCTCGGCCGGGACCGGGATCACCACGATCTTGATCGCGTTGGCGAGGTCGCGGATGGAGGCCACGCCCAGGCCGGCGGACTGCAGGGTGGCGTCGAGCTGGCGGTTCTTCATCAGTTCGACCGACTCGCCGAAGGGCAGATACTCGACCTTGCCGAGATCGTCATAGGACATGCCGGCGCCCTTGAAGATGGCGCGTGCGTTCAGTTCGGTGCCCGAGCGTGGCGCGCCCACCGACACGCGCTTGCCCTTCAGGTCGGCCAGCGAGGTGATGCCGGAATCGGCCGAGGCGACGATCTGGATGTAGTTGGTGTAGATGCCGGCCAGGCCGCGCAGCTTGTCGAGCTTGGTCTTGAAGCCGGCCTCCTCGTTGCCGGTCCAGGCCGCGGAGACCGCATCGCCCAGCGAGAAGCCGACCTCGCCGCGACCGGCCTGCAGCAGGTTCAGGTTTTCGGCGCTGGCCTTGGTGGATTGCACGCTGGTGCGGGCGTTGGGGATGTTGTCGCCGTAGACCTTGGAGAGGGCGACGCCCAGCGGGTAGTACACGCCGCTGGTGCCGCCGGTGAGCACGGTGACGAACTGCTGTTGTGCGTGCGCCGCGCCGGTGGTGATCAGTGCCGCAGCAAGGCCGAGGGTGCGAATCAACTTCATGGTTTGTCTCCTACCTGGTTGATCAAGCTTGTTCTTTTGTCTGCCAATACCCGCCGGACCTGGCGCCCGGCCGCAGTCAGCTTGGGGACTTTGCCCCCAAGGGTCAAGTTTCGCCTATCCGTATTTGCCCGAACCGGCGGTGGTGCGCAGGAGCGGCCTTGGCCGCGATCGCGGCGCCCCTTCTTCCGCAGGCCGCATCGCGGCCAAGGCCGCTCCTACGTGTGAAACGGCGGTGTTCATCCGACCACCCCGGCCGCGCGCAGGGCGGCGAGCCGCTGCGCATCCATGCCGTCCAACGCGCCGAGCACCGCCGCGCTGTCCTCCCCCACTGCCGGCGGCGCCTTGCGGTAGGCCGGCGGGGTGGCCGACAGGTGCAGCGGGTTGGCGACCTGCGGAATGCCGTCAATCTCCGTGCGCATGCCGCGATGGACGATCTGCGGATCGGCGAAAACGCGCGCCAGATCGTTGATCGGCCCGCCCGGCACGCCGGCTTCTTCCAGCGCGGCCACCCATTCGTCGGTGGTCTTCATCACCGTGGTCTGGCGCAGCAGCGGGATCAGCGTGTGGCGGTGGGCGACGCGCGCCGCGTTGGTGGCGAAACGCTCGTCGCCGGCCCATTCCGGCTTGCCGGCGAGCTGACAGAAGGCGGCCCACTGGCGGTCGTTGCCAATGGTCAGCACCATGTCGCCGTCCGCGGTGGGGAAGGCCTGATAAGGCACGATGTTGGGGTGGGCGTTGCCCATGCGTTGCGGCGCCGTGCCGGAGACCAGGTAGTTCATCGCCTGGTTGGCGAGGCAGGCGACCTGCACGTCGAGCAGCGCCAGGTCGATGTGCTGGCCCTCGCCCGTGCGCTCGCGGTGGGCCAGTGCGGCGAGGATGCCGACCGTGGCGTAGAGCCCGGTGAGGATGTCGGTGAGCGCCACGCCCACCTTCTGCGGCGGGCCGTCCGGTTCGCCGGTGATGCTCATCAGCCCGCCCATGGCCTGCAGCAGGAAGTCGTAGCCGGGGCGTTCGGCGTAGGGGCCGTCCTGGCCGAAGCCGGTGATCGAGCAATACACCAGGCGCGGATTGACTGTGCGCAGGCTGGCGTAGTCGAGGCCGTATTTGGCCAGTCCGCCGACCTTGTAGTTCTCCACCAGCACGTCGGCCTCGCGCGCCAGTTCGCGCACCAGGGCCTGGCCGTCCGGGTGGGTGATGTCGATCGCCACCGAGCGCTTGTTGCGGTTGGTGGCCAGATAGTAGGCGGCTTCCCGCCGGCCATCCGCCTCGAACCACGGCGGGCCCCAGGCGCGGGTGTCGTCGCCGGCGCCGGGGCGCTCGACCTTGATCACCTCGGCGCCGAGGTCGCCGAGCAGCTGGGTGGCCCAGGGGCCGGCCAGCACCCGGGAGAGGTCGAGCACCTTGAGATGGGAGAGCGCGCCCGGATTCATGCTCAGCAGAAGGCCTGGATGCCGGTCTGCGCGCGGCCGAGGATCAGCGCGTGGATGTCGTGGGTGCCCTCGTAGGTGTTCACCACCTCCAGGTTCACCAGGTGGCGGGCGACGCCGAACTCATCCGAGATGCCGTTGCCGCCCATCATGTCGCGCGCCAGGCGGGCGACGTCGAGCGCCTTGCCGCAGGAGTTGCGCTTCATGATGCTGGTGATCTCCACCGCGGCCGTGCCTTCGTCCTTCATGCGCCCCAGGCGCAGGCAGCCCTGCAGTGCCAGGGTGATCTCGGTCTGCATGTCGGCGAGCTTCTTCTGGATGAGCTGGTTGGCGGCCAGCGGGCGGCCGAACTGCTTGCGGTCGAGCACATACTGGCGCGCGGTGTGCCAGCAGAACTCGGCCGCGCCGAGCGCGCCCCAGGCGATGCCGTAGCGCGCCGAGTTGAGGCAGGTGAACGGGCCCTTGAGGCCGCGTACATCCGGGAAGGCGTTCTCGTCCGGGCAGAACACGCCGTCCATGACGATCTCGCCGGTGATCGAGGCGCGCAGGCCGACCTTGCCGTGGATGGCCGGGGCGGACAGACCCTGCCAGCCCTTCTCCAGCACGAAACCGCGGATCTGGCCTTCCTCGTCCTTGGCCCACACCACGAAGACGTCGGCGATCGGGCTGTTGGTGATCCACATCTTGGCGCCGCTGAGCAGCCAGCCGCCGTCCACCTTCTTCGCCCGGCTGGCCATCGAGCCGGGGTCGGAGCCGTGGTCCGGTTCGGTGAGACCGAAGCAGCCGATCCATTCGCCGGTTGCCAGTTTCGGCAGGTATTTGCGCTTGGTGGCCTCGTTGCCGAACTCGAAGATCGGCACCATGACCAGCGAGCTCTGCACGCTCATCATCGAACGGTAGCCGGAGTCCACCCGTTCCACCTCGCGGGCGATCAGGCCGTAGCTCACGTAGTTCAGCCCGGCGCCGCCGTATTCCTCGGGGATGGTGGGGCCGAGCAGGCCGAGTTCACCCATCTCGCGGAAGATCGCCGCGTCGGTGCGCTCATGGCGGAAGGCTTCGGTGACGCGCGGCATCAGCTTGTCCTGCGAGTAGGCACGCGCGGTGTCGGCCACCATGCGTTCTTCGTCGGTGAGCTGCTGGTCGAGCAGCAGAGGGTCGTCCCAGTGGAAGGAAGGATTGCCGGCCATGTCTTTGCCTCGTTTGTTCGTTGTTCCGCAATGCAGAACACTGTTTCGCAGAAGTGCTATCATCCTGACAAAATTTGCCTGGAAATGGAAGCGCTGTCGGCTACTCTTTCGAGGAAAGCTCAACTCAAGGATGTTTGTGTTCCGCTATGCAGAATAATGATCCTGGCTCGCCCCTGCCGGACGAGATCGTCGAGGCGACCGAAGGCGATCGCCAGTTCGTCACCGCGCTGGCGCGCGGGCTGGAGGTGCTGCGCTGCTTCTCCACCCAGACCCGCCTGCTGTCGAATGGCGAACTGGCGGCGCGCACCGGGCTGGCCAAGTCCACCGTGTCGCGCCTGACCCACACCCTGGTGCAGCTGGGTTACCTGAAGGCCGACGAGGCCTCCGGGCGCTACCGGGTGACTTCTGCGGTGCTGGCGCTCGGCCATGCGGCGCTGGGCAACGTCACCGTGCGCGAGATTGCCCGCCCGCTGATGCAGGATCTGGCCGAGTACGCGCATGCGCTGGTGTCGCTCGCCACCCGCGACCGCCTCAACATGATCTACCTGGAGAACTGCCGGCCGCGCTCGCTGGTGACCCTCAAGGTGAGCACCGGCATGCAGTTGCCGATGGCCACCACCTCGATCGGGCGCGCCTTCCTGTGCGCGCTGCCGGCGGCAGAGCGGGACTTCCTGCTGGAACAGGTGCGCCGCCGCGACCCGGAGGCCTGGCCGGCGGTGGCCGAGGGCATGGCGCAGGCCGGCGAAGAGTACCGCGCGCACGGCTATTGCACCTCGCTGGGCGACTGGAACCGCGAGACCAACGCGGTGGCCGTGCCGCTGATGTGCCCGGACCAGGACCTGCTGGTGCTGTCGGCCAGCGGCCCGGCCTATGCGCTGACCCGCGAGCGCATCGAGAAGGATCTGGGGCCGCGCCTGGTCTATCTCGCGCGCAGCATCGAGGCGGCGGCCGGGCAGGGGTAGGCGCAGTCCGGACGGAAGGGATGTCGGTCGCGGCCAAGGCCGCTCCTACAGATGCATTGCCTCGCAGGAGCGGCCGTGGCCGCGATGGGGGCTGAGCCCGGCAGCCGGGCCGGGTTCAGTGCCGCGCGTCGTCGCCGATGCGGAAATACTCCATCAGCTCGTGCAGCTGCTGCGCCTGGCTGCCCATCTGCTCGGCGGTGGCGGCCAGTTCCTCGGAGGCGCTGGCGTTGTGCTGCGAGGTCTGCGAGAGCTGGCCCATGGCGGTGTTGATCTGCCCGATGCCGGCGGCCTGCTCGGTGGAGGAGGCGGCGATCTCCTGGATCAGCTCCGAGGTGCGGCGCACGTCGGGGACGATCTTCTCCAGCATGGTGCCGGCCCGTTCCGCGGTGCTCACGCTGTTCGCCGCCAGGGCGGAGATCTCCTGTGCGGCATGCTGGCTGCGTTCGGCCAGCTTGCGCACTTCCGCCGCCACCACCGCGAAGCCGCGTCCGGCCTCGCCGGCGCGCGCTGCCTCGATGGCGGCATTGAGCGCCAGCAGGTTGGTCTGGTAGGCGATGTCGTCCACGATGCCGATGCGCTCGGCGATCTGCTGCATCGCGCTCACCGTGTCGCGTACGGCGTCGCCGCCCTCTGCGGCTTCCTTGGCGGTGTGCCCGGCGATGGAGTCGGTGGTGCGCGCGTTTTCGCTGGTGTGGTCGATGCTGGCGGAGATCTCCTCGATGCTCGCGGTGGTTTCTTCCACGCTGGCGGCCTGCTCGCTGGAGCTCTGCGACAGGGTCTGCGCCGTGCCGCTGATCTGTCCGCTGGCGTCGGCGAGCTGGTCGGCGGCGGCGCGGATCTCGCCGATGGTGTGGGCCAGGCGTTCGACGATGTGCTTCATCGACTGCAGCAGCTGCCCGGTCTCGTCCATGCGGTCGACCTCGATGCGCTCGCTCAGGTCACCGTCGGCGATGCGCTCGGCCGAGGCGACCGCGCGGCGCAAGGAGGCGACGATGCCGCGCACCACGAAGGCGAACCACAGGGCGAGCAGCAGGCTGGCCACGGTGAGGCTGCCGGCGATCCACAGGTCGGCGCGCGCTTCGGCGGCCAGACGCTCGACCAGCGCGTTCAGCTCGGCGGACAGGAGATCCTCGACCAGCTTCATGTCGTCGATCTTCTGGGTGATGGTCCTGAACCATGCCGCCGGCTCCACGCCGAAGCCGCCGATGTCGGAACGCTCCAGCGCCACCTTGCGCATGCGGTCGACCTCCTGGGCTGCGGCAGAGGCCATCTTTTCGTCGAACAGCGCCAGCCCTGTGCTGCTGCCGAAGTCGCGGAAGGCGGCGAGGTAGGTGTCCTGCGCGGCGACGATGGTGAGGAAGCGGCGGTAGAGCGCGGTGTCGAAGGCATTGGCGGCGAACACCCCGTTGAGCGTGGCGCGCTCGCGGCCGGCCTGCTCCTTGGCGTTGAGGAACATCACATAGCCGAGGATAGCCTGCGAGACCGCCTTGTGCTCGCTGAGCTGGTTGATGGTGGTGATCAGCGCCAGATAGCGCTCGATGGTGCCGGTGTAGTAGCCGAAAGAGTCCGCCCCGCTGGCCGACAGCGCGCGGATGCGTCCGCGGGTGTCGTTGAGGCGGTCGAGCTGGGTGCCGGCGGCCTGCAGGCTGGCGGCGAAGCGGCTGCCCAGCGCCTCGGCATCCACGGTGCCGAGCAGGGTGCGCAGTTCGCCCACGTAGCGGTCGGTCAGCGCGTGCTGGCTGGCCAGTTCGCTCTGGAAACGCTGGCCGCGCGAGGCCAGGAAACCCGCCGATAGGCCGCGTTCCTTCTGCAGTTCGTGAACCACCGCGCTGGAGCGGACGGCAACCGCCGACAGGGTCTCGATGGTCGCCAGCGTGCGGGCGGTCTGGACGCGCTCGACCACCTGGCCGACGGCGAAGTACAGCAGTCCGCCGACCAGCAGGGCAATGGCGGCGAGCAGGCGGGTGCGGATGGAAGCATTGCGTATGGCCGCGAGCATGGTGGCAGGTCTCCCCGGTAAGTCTTTGTCTTGTTGATCGGTCGCGTGCGTACGAGAGGATTACGGCCGCTGGTGGTGGTGCTTTAATCCGGCGGCCTGATGGCAGGCCGGCCCTTCGGGATGCACTGCGTGCGTTGCAAGGCGAACGCGGCAGGAAACCCGGTCGTGACAAGGGTCGTGATCGCGATCCTAACGGACCGCGGCGGGGTGGAGAAATGTTCCAGGTCAAACCGCGGGCCTGGCGCGCGGGCGTGACAGCAGGCGGTGTCGGCGGCACAATCCGCCCCTTCGCCGGGTCGCCCGGCCGGCAGGGGATGCGCGATGAGTTTCGATCTGTGGTGGCTGGCCTACCTCGCCCTCGGGGCCTTCGTCGGTTTCTTCGCGGGGCTGCTCGGCGTGGGCGGTGGCGGCATCATGGTGCCGATGCTGACCACGCTCTTCCTCGCCCAGGGTTTTCCGCTCGAGAACGTGGTGCACATGGCGCTGGGAACCTCGATGGCGGCCATCGTGCTGACCTCCATCGCGAGTCTGCGCGCGCATCACGCGCACGGCGCGGTGCGCTGGGACATTGTGCGCGGCATCACCCCGGGCATCCTGCTCGGCACCTTCGGCGCCACCTTCGTCGCCTCGCGTGCCAGCACCGAGGGGCTGGCGATCTTCTTCGCCTGCTTCATGGGCTACGTGTCGCTGCAGATGCTGGCCAACATCAAGCCCAAGCCTTCGCGCAACCTGCCCGGTCCGCTGGGCTTGTCTGCGGTCGGCGTGGGTATCGGCGGGGTGTCGGCGCTGGTGGCGATCGGCGGCGGCTCGCTGTCGGTGCCCTTCATGACCTGGTGCAACGTCAGGATGCAGAACGCCATCGGCACCTCGGCGGCCATCGGCCTGCCGATCGCGCTGGCCGGCACCCTGGGCTACCTGGTCAACGGCTGGGGCGCCGAGGGCCTGCCGGCTTTGACCCTGGGCTATGTCTACCTGCCGGCGCTGGTGCTGGTGGCGGTGGTCAGCATGTGGACCGCGCCGGTCGGCGCGCGCCTCGCCCACCGCCTGCCGGTGGCGACGCTGAAGAAGATCTTTGCGGGCGTGCTGATGGCGCTGTGCGTGAAGATGCTGTACGGCATCTTCGGCTGAGCGGCGCCCTCAGCGCCCCTTGAACACCGGCTTGCGCTTGTTGAGGAAGGCGTCCAGACCTTCGCGGTAGTCCTCGGTGGCGAGGAAGTCGAAGGCGGCGCGCTTCTCCGCCGCGCTCAGCGGGCCGCCGGCGGCCAGGCGGTGCACCCATTGCTTGTGCCAGCGCGCCACCAGCGGCGCTCCGGTGGCGATGCGGGCGGCGCTCGCCTGCGCCTCGGCAAGCACCTGCGCGTCGTCCACCACACGGGTGAGCAGGCCCTTCTGCAAGGCTTCGCGGGCGGACAGGATGCGCCCTTCGAGCAGGATCTCCAGCAGCACCGCCGGGCCGACCAGGTCCAGCAGGCCGGCCATTTCGCCCGGATACATCGAGAAGCCCAGCTTGTTGATCGGCGCGCCAAAGCGCGCGGACTCGCCGGCGATGCGCAGGTCGCAGCAGCCGGCGATCTCCAGCCCGCCGCCGATGCACGCGCCGCGGATGGCCGCCAACGTGGGAATCGGACAGCCGCGGATGGCGTCCAGCGCGCGCGCCACCAACTCGTCGTGGTAGTGCAGGGCGTCGTCCACGGTGGCGCGCACGGTGAGGAATTCCTCGATGTCGCCGCCGGCCGCGAAGGCTTCGCCCGCGCCGGTGAGGATCACGCAGCGCACGGCTTCGTCCGCGCCGAGCCGCTCCATGGCAGCGCGCAACTCGCGCCACATGGCTGCGTTGACCGCGTTGAGCTTGTCCGGATTGGAGAGGGTGACGGTCGCCACCTGCTCGGCGACGCTGACTTCGATGCGACTGTTCATGGGCGGTCCGGGGGCGTGTGCGTACAGGGCGGGCGCGGCCCTGACGTGTGCAGATAACATTTTCTTATGACCCCATACGGAATCGTATGGAAGTCTTGTGAATGATATATCATCCGCCGCGCTGGACACGCGACACGCTCCGCGGCAGACGGGGCGGTCCATAGGAGGATGGTGGAGGAAACGGCGTTGTTTCGTTGTTTTCTCAGGGAGGGAAAAATGTCTAGTTCCATGTATGCGCATATCCGGAGCAATCCGCGATTTGCCGAACTGGTCGCACGGCGGACCCGCTTCGCGGTGACGCTGTCGGCCATCGTGCTGGTGATCTTCTACGGCTTCGTGATGATGGTGGCCTTCGCGCCGGACCTCGTCGCAACGCGCTTGTTCGAGGGCAGCAACCTGACCGTCGGCATCGCGCTGGGCCTGCTGCAGTTCGTGTTGTTCTGGGTGCTCACGCTGATCTACGTGCGACGCGCCAACGGCGAGTTCGACGATCTCAACAAGGAGATCGTGAACGCCGCGTGGAGGAGCGAACAATGACGATTCGCGCCCTTTCCACCCGCCTGGCCGCCGCGCTGGCGCTGGCCGCCGCGCCGCTGGCCGCGCTCGCCGGCCCGGCCGTCGAGGCCACCACCAAGCAGCCGCTCAACCTGCACGCGATCGGCATGTTCTTCGTGTTCGTGCTGCTGACCCTGGGCATCACCTACTGGGCGGCCAGCCGCACCAAGTCGACCGCCGACTTCTACACCGCCGGCGGCGGCATCACCGGCTTCCAGAACGGTCTGGCGATCGCCGGCGACTACATGTCCGCCGCGACCCTGCTGGGTCTGACCGCGATGATGTACATGCAGGGTGTGGATGCCTACATCTACATGCTGTCCTTCTTCGTGGGCTGGCCGATCATCCTCTTCCTGATGGCCGAGCGCCTGCGCAACCTGGGCAAGTTCACCTTCGCGGACATCACCTCCTATCGCCTCAACCAGGGCAAGGTGCGCACCATGGCGGCGGTCAGTTCGCTGGTGGTGGTGTGCTTCTACCTGGTGGCGCAGATGGTGGGCGCGGGCCAGCTGATCAAGCTGCTGTTCGGCCTGGACTACACCGTGGCGCTGTTCGTGGTCGGTGCGCTGATGATGGTGTACGTGACCTTCGGCGGCATGGTCGCCACCACCTGGGTGCAGATCATCAAGGCCTGCATGCTGCTCATCGGCGGCACCACCGTGGCCGTGCTGGGCTTCTCGCAGTTCGGCTTCAGCTTCGAAGAACTCACCAACCGCGCGATGGAGATCCACCGGCTGGGGGTCAACCTGCTCGCCCCGGGCAGCCTGCTGGCCGACCCGGTGACCGCGATCTCGCTCGGCCTCGGCCTGATGTTCGGTACTGCCGGCCTGCCGCACATCCTGATGCGCTTCTTCACCGTGACCGACGCCAAGGAAGCGCGCAAGTCGGTGCTGTTCGCCTCGGGCATCGTCGCCTACTTCTTCAACGTCATCGCCATCATGGGCCTGTGCGCCATCCTCATCGTCGGCACCAATCCGCAGTTCTTCGAAGGCGGCGAGGTGGGCGGCAAGGTGATCGGCGGCGGCAACATGATCGCCATGCACCTGGCGCAGGCGGTGGGCGGCAACCTGCTGCTCGGCTTCCTGTCGGCGGTGGCCTTCGCCACCATCCTCGCGGTGGTGGCCGGCCTGGCGCTGGCCGGCGCCTCGGCGATCTCGCACGACATCTACTCGCGGGTGATCATGAAGGGTACCGCCAGCGAGAAGACCGAGCTGCGCGTGTCCAAGTTCGCCACCATCGGCCTGGGCGTGGTCGCCGTGCTGCTGGGCATGGCCTTCGAGAAGATGAACATCGCCTTCATGGTGGCGCTGGCCTTCGGCGTGGCCGCCTCGGCCAACTTCCCGGTGCTGATCCTGTCGATGTACTGGAAGGACCTGACCACCCGCGGCGCGCTGGCCGGCGGCTACTTTGGCCTGTTCTCCGCGGTGGCGCTGGTGGTGCTGTCCAAGTCGGTGTGGGTGGACGTGCTCGGCAACGCCGCGCCCATCTTCCCCTACACCCAGCCGGCGCTGTTCTCCATGCCGCTGGCCTTCCTGGCCGCGATCCTCGTCTCGCTGCTCGACAAGAGCGCCGAGGCCCAGCGCGAGCGTCAGGCCTTCGGCGACCAGTACGTGCGCGCGCAGACCGGCGTGGGTGCGGCGAGCGCCGCGGCGCACTGAGCCTGTTCTTGGCGACGCGGACCGGCGGCTGCCGGTCCCTGTCCCGCTGTGTCATCCGACCCCGCCTCACGGCGGGGTTTTTTCTTGGCGGATCGAAACCCGCGTGCCACGCTCCAATGGTCATCTGGGCAGGCGGGAGGTAGGTCATGAACGAGACGCGCAAGGAAACCGACTCGATGGGCGCCATCGCGGTGCCGGCGGACCGCTATTGGGGCGCGCAGACCCAGCGTTCGATCGAGCACTTCCCGATCGGCGTGGCGCGCTTCCGCTGGCAGCGTCCGATGATCCGCGCGCTGGGCGTGCTCAAGCGCGCCGCGGCGGAAGCGAATGCCGAGCTGGGCGAACTGCCGGAAGACATCGCTGCGCTGGTCGTGCGCGCCGCCGACGAAGTGATCGAAGGCCGTCTGGACGGGCACTTCCCGCTGGTGGTGTTCCAGACCGGCTCGGGCACGCAGTCCAACATGAACGCCAACGAGGTGATCGCCAACCGCGCCATCGAACTGGCGGGCGGCACGCTGGGCGCCAAGACGCCGGTGCATCCCAACGACCATGTGAACCGCGGCCAGTCGTCCAACGACACCTTCCCGACCGCGATGCACATCGCCGTGGTCGAACAGTTGCATGCGCGCCTGTTCCCCGCGGTGGCCGTGCTGCGCAATACCCTGGCCGAACGCGCGGAGCGCTTCGCCGACGTGGTCAAGACCGGCCGCACCCATCTGCAGGACGCCACCCCGGTGACCCTGGGGCAGGAGATCGGCGCCTGGGTGAGCCAGCTCGATTTCGGCTTGGCCGCGGTGCATGCGGCGCTGCCCGGCCTGCACGAACTGGCCATCGGCGGCACCGCGGTGGGCACCGGGCTGAACGCCCATCCGCGCTTCGGCGACACCGCCGCGGCGCGCATCGCCGCGCTCACCGGCCAGCCCTTTGTCAGCGCGCCGGACAAGTTCTTTGCGCTCGCCGCGCACGACGCGCTGGTGCAGGCCTCGGCCGCACTGCGCACCCTGGCCGGCGGGCTGATGAAGATGGCCAACGACGTGCGCTGGCTGGCCAGCGGGCCGCGCTGCGGCATCGGCGAACTGAGCATCCCGGAGAACGAACCGGGCTCGTCCATCATGCCGGGCAAGGTGAACCCGACCCAGTGCGAGGCGCTCACCATGGTCTGCGTGCAGGTGTTCGGCAACGACGCCGCGGTGGCCTTTGCCGGCACCCAGGGCAACTTCCAGCTCAACGTGTACAAGCCGGTGATGGCGCACAACGTGCTGGAGAGCATCGAGCTGCTGGCCGACGCCTGCGCCGCCTTCGAGCACCACTGCGCGCGCGGCATCGAGCCGGTGCGCGCGAAGATCGAGGCCAACCTGGCCGCCAACCTGATGCTGGTCACCGCGCTCAACCGCCACATCGGCTACGACGCCGCGGCGGCCATCGCCAAGCATGCCCACAAGGAGGGCCTGACCCTGCGCGAGGCGGCGCTGGCCTCCGGCAAGGTGAGCGCCGAGGACTACGAGCGCTGGGTGGTGCCGGTGGAGATGACGCGCAACCGCGGGGATTGACCTGAGCGGCTTCCTGTAGGAGCGGCCTTGGCCGCGATGCGGCGGTGATTTCATGTAGGCCGCATCGCGGCCAAGGCCGCTCCTACATGGGACCCTGCGAACGCCCCACATGGCGCGGTGATAGACTCTGCTGCCGGCCGGACGTCATAAGCGTCCGCCTGTGCCGGCAAGGAGTCATCGTGTCGCTGTTCAATCATCTCTTGCTCATCTTCGTGCTGATCGCGGTCAGCGCCTTCTTCTCGATTTCCGAGATCTCGCTCGCCGCGGCGCGCAAGATCAAGCTGCGCCTGATGGCCGAGGGCGGGCATCCGAATGCCCAGCGCGTGCTGGCCTTGCAGGACAACCCGGGCAATTTCTTCACCGTGGTGCAGATCGGCCTGAATGCGGTGGCCATTCTCGGCGGCATCGTCGGCGAGTCGGCGCTCTCGCCCTATGTCGCCGCGGCCCTGGGTACGGTGTACGACGGACCGTGGCTGGAGACCGCCAGCTTCGTGGTCGCCTTCGTGTTCGTGACCTCGCTCTTCGTGCTGTTCGCCGACCTGATGCCCAAGCGCTTCGGGATGGTGCAGCCGGAACGCGTGGCGGTGGCGGTGGTGCGGCCGATGCAGTTCTGCGTGGTCCTGTTCGCGCCGCTGGTGTGGGTGTTCAACGGCCTGGCCAACCGCATCTTCCGCCTGCTGGGCGTGCCCAGCGTGCGCAGCGAGGACATCACCCCGGACGACATCATGGCCCTGGCCGACGCCGGGGCGCAGGCCGGCGTGCTGCTCAACCAGGAGCAGCACCTGATCGCCAACGTGTTCGAACTCGACTCGCGCATCATCCCGTCGGCGATGACCGCGCGCGAGAGCATCGTATTCCTCACCCTGGGCGAGGCCGAGGAAAGCATCCGTGGCAAGATCGCCGAGACCCCGCACGGCAAGTACCCGGTGTGCGAGAAGGACGGCATCGACTCGGTGATCGGCTATGTGGACGCCAAGGACATCCTGCCGCGCATCGTCAACGGGCAGAAGCTGTCGCTGCGCACCGAGCCCATCGTGCGCAAGATCCTGGTGCTGCCGGACACGCTCAACCTGTTCGAGGCGCTGGAGCGCTTCCGCGACGCCAAGGAGGATTTCGCGGTCATCGTCAACGAGTACGCCCTGGTGGTCGGTCTGCTGACCCTGCAGGACGTGATGAGCACGGTGATGGGCGACCTGGTGAGTCCCTTCCAGGAAGAGCTGATCGTGCGCCGCGACGACAACTCCTGGTTGATCGACGGGGTGACGCCGATCGAGGACGTCATGGCCGCGCTCGATATCGATGTGTTCGAGGGCTTCCAGAACTACGAGACGGTGGCCGGCTTCCTGATGTACATGCTGCGCAAGGTGCCCAAGCGCACCGACTTCGTCGAGTACGCCGGCTACAAGTTCGAGGTGGTGGACATCGACAGCTACCGCATCGACCAGGTGCTGGTGACGCGGGTCGGGGCGAGCGATCCTGGGGTGACGGGTTCGTAGGAGCGGCCTTGGCCGCGATGCGGCCTACGGGGCAATGACCGCCGCATCGCGGGCAAGCCCGCTCCTACGCCAGGGAACGGCGGCCGGGGCGGTTACGCGGCGCGATTCCTGGCTTCGGCGATGCGCGCCAGGGCCGCGCGGCCGCTGCTGATGTGTTCGCGCATGCGCAGTTCCGCCCCGTCGGCGTCGCGAGCGAGCAGGGCGTCGAGGATGGCGCGATGTTCGGCCAGCGACTGCTCCAGCCGGCCTTCCGAGAACAGCGAATGGTGGCGCGACAGCTTGATGACCTTGCGCAGGTCGGTGATCACCTGCAGCAGCCAGCGGTTGTCGGCGATCTCCTGCAGGGTGTGGTGGAAGGCCTGGTTGGCCTCGAAGAAGCCGTTGATGTCGCCCGATTCCGCGGCCGCTTCCAGGTCGGCATGGATGCGCTTGAGGCGGGTGAGTTCCGCTTCGCTGGCGCGCTGCGCGGTTTCCTTGGCGCACTGGCCTTCGAGCAGCGCCATCACCGTGAACACTTCGTCCAGGTCGCGTTCGGAGATCTCGGTGACGTAGCAGCCGCGCCGCGGCTTGAGCGTCACCAGGCCTTCCGAGGCCAGCACCTTGAGCGCCTCGCGCAAGGGCGTGCGCGAGATGCCGTACTGCTCGGCCAGCGCCTGCTCGTCCACCCAGGTGCCGGGCGGCAGCTCGTGCGAGAAGATGCGTTGTCGCAGTCTTTCGGCGACTTCCTGGTAGAGCGCCAGGGGCGCGATGCGCGATGGAGTCATGGGCGGTGTCGGTGTGCGGATGGGCGCCGGGGTGGGCGGAAGATAGACCCAAAGTGGGCCGGGCGCCACCCCATTGCATTCATAATTATGGATAAAGTATTATTCGCTCACTGCAACAAGTCAACTTTCCCAGCGCGGCGTAGCATGGGAGGTTTCGCGCCCGTAAGGCGCGCGAAACGTGGAGAGGGGCTGCGCCGCGCGCCGGGGCGTCGGCGACCGCCCGTAGCATCTGCTGCGGGCGGTCTCGTCGTCGCGCATCCGGCAGAAAACGGGTCGGGCCACGCCCGCCGCAACATACATATATCGCCATGCCGCCCGCGGGCGGCACACGTGTCAGAGAGGGTCGTCATGTCCAACGCCAATCAGCCCACCTATCCGCAGCCGGATCTCGAAGCCTGGAACAAGGCCGCGTCCAAGCATGCGCCGGAGGGCAAGGTCGAGAATCTGAACTGGATCACCCCGGAAGGGCTGACCGTCAAGCCGCTGTACACCCAGGCGGATACCGCCGACCTGCCGCATGCGGACACCCTGCCGGGCTTCGAGCCCTTCCTGCGCGGGCCGCAGCCGACCATGTACGCGGTCAAGCCGTGGACCATCCGCCAGTACGCCGGCTTCTCCACCGCGGAAGAATCCAACGCCTTCTACCGCAAGGCGCTCGCCGCCGGCGGCCAGGGCGTGTCGGTGGCCTTCGACCTGGCCACCCACCGCGGCTACGACTCCGACCACCCGCGGGTCACCGGCGACGTCGGCAAGGCCGGCGTGGCGATCGATTCGGTGGAGGACATGAAGATCCTCTTCGACGGCATCCCGCTGGACAAGATCTCGGTGTCGATGACCATGAACGGCGCGGTGCTGCCCATCCTGGCCGGCTACATCATCGCCGCCGAGGAGCAGGGCGTCAGCCAGGACAAGCTCTCGGGCACGATCCAGAACGACATCCTGAAAGAGTTCATGGTGCGGAACACCTACATCTATCCGCCCACCCCGTCGATGAAGATCATCGCCGACATCTTCGGCTACACCGCGCAGCACATGCCGAAGTTCAACAGCATCTCGATCTCCGGCTATCACATCCAGGAAGCGGGCGCGAACCAGGCCATCGAGCTGGCCTTCACGCTGGCCGACGGTCTGGAATACGTGCGCACCGGCATCGCCAGCGGCATGGACGTCGACACCTTCGCCGGCCGCCTGTCCTTCTTCTGGGCGGTGGGGATGAACTTCTACCTCGAGATCGCCAAGATGCGCGCCGCGCGTCTGCTGTGGTGGCGGATCATGAAGCAGTTCAACCCCAAGAACCCGAAGTCGATGATGCTGCGCACCCACTCGCAGACCTCGGGCTGGTCGCTGACCGAGCAGGATCCCTACAACAACGTCATCCGCACCACCATCGAGGCGATGGCGGCGGTGTTCGGCGGCACCCAGTCGCTGCACACCAACGCGCTGGACGAGGCGATCGCGCTGCCCACCGAGTTCTCCGCCCGCATCGCGCGCAACACCCAGATCATCATCCAGGAAGAGACCCACATCTGTAACGTGGTCGACCCCTGGGCCGGCTCCTACATGATGGAGAAGCTTACCCAGGACATGGCCGACAAGGCCTGGGCGCTGATCGAGGAGATCGAGGCCATGGGCGGCATGACCAAGGCGGTCGAGTCCGGCTGGGCCAAGATGAAGGTCGAGGAGTGCGCCGCCGAGAAACAGGCGCGCATCGACTCGGGCAAGGACGTCATCGTCGGCGTGAACAAGTACAAGCTCGCCAAGGAAGACCCGATCGAGATCCTCGACATCGACAACCATGCGGTGCGCGAGTCGCAGATCGCCCGTCTGGCCAAGGTACGCGCCAGCCGCGACAATGCCGCGGTGCAGGCGGCGCTCGATGCGCTGACCCGCTGCGCCGAGACCGGCGAGGGCAATCTGCTCGACCTCAGCGTCAAGGCCATCCGCCTGCGCGCCACCGTGGGCGAGGTGTCCGACGCGCTGGAGAAGGTCTTCGGCCGCTACCGTGCCAACCCGCAAGCCGTGTCCGGCGTCTATGGAGCCGTGGTGGAAAACGACAGCGACTGGAAGGAACTGAAGGCCGAAATCGAGGCGTTTGTGGCCGAAGAGGGCCGCCGCCCGCGCATCATGATCGCCAAGCTCGGCCAGGACGGCCACGACCGCGGCGCCAAGGTGGTGGCCTCGGCCTTCGCCGACCTGGGCTTCGACATCGACATCGGCCCGCTCTTCCAGACCCCGGAAGAGGCCGCCCGCCACGCGGTGGAGAACGACGTGCATGCGGTGGGCTGCTCCAGCCTGGCCGCCGGCCACAAGACCCTGGTACCGCAGATCGTCGGCGAGCTGAAGAAGCTCGGCGCCGACGACATCATCGTCTTCGTCGGCGGGGTGATCCCGGCGCAGGACTACGACGCGCTGTACGCCGCGGGCGCCAAGGGCATCTTCGGGCCGGGTACGCCCATCCCCAAGGCCGCCCGCGAGGTGCTCAAGCAGATCCGCGCCGCCAAGGCCGGCGCCTGAGGCCAGGGTGTTGAACGGACCGCAGGCGCTGCCGCCGCAGCTGGATGCCGCCGACCAGGCCCTGGTCGACGGCGTCCGCGCGCGCCAGCTGCGCCCGCTTGCCAAGACCATCACCCTGATCGAATCGCAGCGTACCGATCACCAGGCACGCGCGCACGCGGTGCTTGAAGCGCTGCTGCCGCACACCGGCGGCGCGATGCGGGTGGGCATCTCCGGCGTGCCCGGGGTGGGCAAGTCCACCTTTATCGAGGCGCTGGGCCTGTACCTCATCGAGCAGGGTCTGCGGGTGGCGGTGCTGGCGGTCGATCCGTCCTCCTCGCTCACCGGCGGCTCCATCCTCGGCGACAAGACGCGCATGGAGCTGCTCAGCCAGAACCCGGCGGCCTTCATCCGCCCCAGCCCCTCGGCGGGCAGCCTGGGCGGCGTGGCCGAGAAGACGCGCGAGACCATGCTGGTGTGCGAGGCGGCCGGTTTCGACGTGATCATCGTCGAGACCGTGGGCGTGGGCCAGTCCGAGACCGCGGTCGCCAACATGACCGACATCTTCTGCCTGCTGCAGCTGCCCAATGCCGGCGACGACCTGCAGGGCATCAAGAAAGGCATCATGGAACTGGCCGATCTGGTGGTGGTGAACAAGGCCGACATCGACGTTGCGGCCACCACCCGTGCGCAGGCCCAGCTCAAGACCGCGCTGCACATGCTGCGCCCGGCCAGCCCGAACTGGTCGCCCCCGGTGCTCACCCTGTCGGCGCTCAGGAAGCAGGGTATTGCCGACTTCTGGCGTACCGTGTGCGACTATCGCGCCACCATGAGCAAGAGCGGCGAATTCGACGCCAAGCGCCGCCACCAGGCCCTGGCCTGGATGTGGGACCTGATCGACGCCGGCCTGCGCGCCCGCTTCCGCAGCCATCCGCAGGTGCGGTCCGAGCTGCCGGAACTGGCCGAGGCGGTGGAGCGCGGCGAGACCACGCCGTCGGCTGCCGCGCTGCGCCTGTTGCACCATCTGAACTGACGTAACGAGACACACACTTCCGGCACGCGCGGCGTGCCGGACAACCGGAAACTGTAAGGAGGTCATCAATGCACGAAATCATCCGCCAGCTGGATGAGAAGCGCCAGAAAGCCCGCCTTGGCGGCGGACAGAAGCGCATCGACTCCCAGCACGCCAAGGGCAAGCTCAGCGCCCGCGAGCGCATCGAACTGCTGCTCGACGAAGGCAGCTTCGAAGAGTGGGACATGTTCAAGGAGCACCGCTGCACCGACTTCGGCATGGGCGCGGAAGCGATCCCGGGCGACGGCGTGGTGACCGGCTACGGCACCGTCAATGGCCGCCTGGTGTTCGTGTTCAGCCAGGACTTCACGGTGTTCGGCGGCTCGCTGTCCGAGACCCACGCCGAGAAGATCTGCAAGGTCATGGACCACGCGATGAAGGTCGGCGCCCCGGTGATCGGGCTGAACGACTCGGGCGGCGCGCGCATCCAGGAAGGCGTGGATTCGCTCGGCGGCTACGCCGACGTGTTCCAGCGCAACGTGATGGCCTCCGGGGTGATCCCGCAGATCTCCATGATCATGGGCCCCTGCGCCGGTGGCGCGGTGTATTCGCCGTCGATGACCGACTTCATCTTCATGGTGAAGGATTCCTCCTACATGTTCGTCACCGGTCCGGAAGTGGTGAAGACCGTGACCCACGAGGAAGTGACCGCCGAGGAACTGGGCGGCGCGGTGACCCACACCAGCAAGTCCGGCGTGGCCGACCTGGCCTTCGAGAACGACGTCGAGGCGCTCGCCCAGCTGCGTCGCTTCATCGACTTCCTGCCGCTCTCCAACCGCGAGAAGCCGCCGGTGCGCCCCACCGCCGACCCGGCCGACCGCATGGACGAGTCGCTCGACACCCTGGTGCCGTCCAACCCGAACCAGCCCTACGACATGAAGGAGCTGATCACCAAGGTTGTCGACGAAGGTGACTTCTTCGAGCTCGCCCCCGACTACGCCAAGAACATCATCATCGGCTTCGGCCGCATGGAAGGGCAGACCGTCGGTTTCGTTGCCAACCAGCCGCTGGTGCTTGCCGGCTGCCTGGACATCAAGAGCTCGATCAAGGCGGCGCGCTTCGTGCGTTTCTGCGACGCCTTCAACATCCCGGTGGTCACCTTCGTGGACGTGCCCGGCTTCATGCCCGGCACCAGCCAGGAGTATGGCGGCATCATCAAGCACGGCGCCAAGCTGCTCTACGCCTACGCCGAGTGCACCGTGCCCAAGGTCACCGTGATCACCCGCAAGGCCTACGGCGGTGCCTATGACGTGATGAGCTCCAAGCACCTGCGCGGCGACGTGAACCTCGCCTGGCCGACCGCCGAAATTGCGGTGATGGGCCCGAAGGGTGCGGTGGAGATCATCTTCCGCGAAGAGAAGAACGACCCCGAGAAGATCGCCGCACGCGAAGCCGAGTACAAGGAAAAGTTCGCCAACCCGTTCGTGGCGGCGCACCGCGGCTTCATCGACGACGTGGTCATGCCGCACGCCACCCGCAAGCGCATCTGCCGCTCGCTGGCGATGCTGCGCGACAAGCAACTCGACAACCCGTGGCGCAAGCACGGCAACATCCCGCTCTGAGCCCAGGGGAGGAAAACCGAACATGTTCAAGAAGATTCTGATTGCGAACCGGGGCGAGATCGCCTGCCGGGTGATCAAGACCGCCCGCAAGATGGGCATCCAGACTGTCGCCGTGTATTCAGAGGCGGACCGCGACGCGCTGCATGTGGACCTCGCCGACGAGGCGGTGTGCATCGGCCCGGCGCCGTCCAAGGAGTCCTACCTGGTCATGGACCGCATCATCGCCGCCTGCAAGCAGACCGGCGCCGAGGCGGTGCACCCGGGCTACGGCTTCCTGTCGGAGAACGCCGAGTTCTCGCGCCGTCTGGAAGAGGAAGGCATCAAGTTCATCGGCCCCAAGCATTACTCGGTGGCCAAGATGGGCGACAAGATCGAGTCCAAGAAGCTCGCCATCGAAGCCCAGGTCAACACCATTCCGGGCTACAACGACCCGATCGCCGGCCCCGAGCAGGCGGTGGAGATCGCCAAGGGCATCGGCTATCCGGTGATGATCAAGGCCTCCGCCGGCGGCGGCGGCAAGGGCCTGCGTGTGGCCTACAACGACAAGGAGGCCTTCGAGGGCTTTTCCTCCTGCGTCAATGAAGCGCGCAACTCCTTCGGCGACGACCGCGTGTTCATCGAGAAGTACGTGCTCGAGCCGCGCCACATCGAGATCCAGGTGCTGGGCGATTCCCACGGCAACTACGTGTACCTGAACGAGCGTGACTGCTCGATCCAGCGTCGCCACCAGAAGGTCATCGAGGAGGCGCCGAGCCCCTTCGTCGACCCCGAGATGCGCAAGGCCATGGGCGAGCAGGCCGTGGCGCTGGCGCGTGCGGTGAACTACGAGTCGGCCGGCACGGTCGAGTTCGTGGTCTCCGGTGCGACCAAGGAGTTCTACTTCCTGGAGATGAACACCCGTCTGCAGGTGGAGCACCCGGTCACCGAGCTGATCACCGGCCTCGACCTGGTGGAGCAGATGATCCGCGTGGCAGCGGGCGAGAAACTGACCATCAGCCAGGCCGACGTCAAGATCAACGGCTGGGCGATGGAGTGCCGCATCAACGCGGAAGATCCCTTCCGCGGCTTCCTGCCCTCCACCGGCCGCCTGGTCAAGTTCCAGCCGCCGGCCGAGATCGACGGCCAGGTGCGGGTGGATACCGGCGTGTATGACGGCGGCGAGATCTCGATGTACTACGACTCGATGATCGCCAAGCTGATCACCCACGGCGCCAACCGCGATCAAGCCATCGAGCGCATGCGCGAGGCCCTCAACGCCTTCGTGATCCGCGGGATCAGCTCCAACATCCCCTTCCAGGCCGCGCTGATGCAGCACCCGCGCTTCATGTCCGGCATCTTCGACACCAGCTTCATCGCCAAGGAATACCCGCAGGGCTTCGACGCCTCGCTGGTGCCGCACGACGATCCGCTGCTGTTCGTCACCGTGGCCGCCGCGCTGCACCGCGGCTTCGAGGACCGCGATGCGCAACTGTCCGGTCAGATGCCGGGCCACGAGCGCGTGGTCGGCGACGACTACACCGTGATCCGTGGCGAGGAGCGCACCGTGGTGAACGTGGTGCCGGCTTCCGGCGGCTACGACGTCACCGTGGGCGGCGAGACCTTCGCGGTGCGTACCGAGTGGCAGTTCGGCGAGATCCTGGTGAACGGCACGGTCAACGGTCGTCCCTTCACCCTGCAGATGGAAAAGAACGGCCTCAAGTACCGCATGAACCACAACGGCACCCAGGCCACCTTGATGGTCATGAGCGCCCGCTGGGCCGAACTGCAGGCCTTGATGCCGGTGAAGCTGCCGCCGGACATGTCCAAGTTCCTGCTCTCGCCCATGCCCGGCCTGCTGCGCGAGGTCGCCGTGGCCGAAGGCCAGGAAGTGAAGGCCGGCGAGAAGCTCGCGGTGATCGAAGCCATGAAGATGGAAAACGTCCTCAAGGCCGAGCAGGACGGCAAGGTGAAGAAGGTCGTCGCCAAGCCGGGCGCCAGCCTGGCGGTGGACGAGATCATCGTCGAGTTCGAGTAAGCACCGACGGCAACTTTTTCGTTCGATGGGGAGGGAGACCCGCCGCTTGCGGCGGGTACCTGTCGAGGGACGGGCCTGCGCAAGCAGGCCCTTTTTTCATTCCAAGCCTGCAAGACAGGGGCGGCCCGCCCCCGGCGTGCCGCCTGCGTCTGACGGACCGGGGCCGCGAGCGGGCGAACTTTTCGGGCTCGCGTCCAGTCATATTTGCACAAAACAATCTGGTGCAATAAGATTGCGGCGCCATCGGTTGCCACCTTGCGGTGGCAACCCCGACTAGAACAGCGGCGGGTCGCCTCTTCTTTCCGCGACATCCCCAAGCACCGCCGCCCGCTGGCATCGGTCCAGCACCTGCTCCACGACTCAGCGCGGAGCCGGCAATACAACGAAGCGGGAGCCACAGGCTCCTGAACTTTGCAGTGAGGAGCCCCGGCCGATGCGGCGCGGGCAGCTCATGGCGACAGCATTCCGGTGAACCAGTCCGTCCCGCGTGCCCTGCGCGCGGCGTGGCGGTGTCTGCGCCCCGGATGAACCAGAGGAGATGCACATGCAAGCTCAGATCCAGACGCTCAAACCGCAATGGTCGATTTCCGGCGCCGGGGGCAGTGTTGAACCGACGCCCTTCAAGGTCTATACCCAGCGCGACCTCGATCGCATTGCGCCGCTGGCGCGCCTGTCCGAGGAGGCCCGCTTCGAGATGCGGGTGGTGTCCTCCGTGCTGCCGTTCCGGGTCAACCAGTACGTCATCGACGAGCTGATCGACTGGGACAACATCCCCGCCGACCCCGTCTACCAGCTCACCTTCCCGCAGCGCGGCATGCTGGCGCCGGCCCATTACGACCGCGTGGCCGAACTGCTGCGCAGCGGCGCTTCCAAGGAGGAACTCGCCCGCGTGGTCGACGAGGTGCGCCACGAGCTGAACCCGCACCCGGCCGACCAGATGGAAATGAACATGCCGCGCGACGACGAGGGTCATCGTCTGGACGGCATCCAGCACAAGTACCGGGAGACGGTGCTGTTCTTCCCCAGCCAGGGGCAGACCTGTCACGCCTACTGCACCTTCTGTTTCCGCTGGGCCCAGTTCGTTGGCGACAAGGAACTGCGCATGGCCAGCTCCGAGGCCGCCGTGCTGCACAACTACCTGCGCACCCACCCGGAAGTCACCGACGTGCTGTTTACCGGCGGCGATCCGATGGTGATGAAGACCGCGCACCTGAAGAGCTACATCGAACCGCTGCTGGCGCCCGAGTTCGACCATATCCGCACGATCCGTATCGGCACCAAGGCGCTCAGCTTCTGGCCGCACCGTTTCGTCTCCGCCGAGGATGCGGACGGCTTGATCGAACTGCTCGAGCGCGTCGTCGAGTCGGGCAAGCAGCTGGCGATCATGGCGCACTACAACCACTGGAAGGAACTGGATACCGAGGTCGCCCAGGCCGCGATCCGCCGCCTGCGTGGCACCGGCGCGATGATCCGTGCCCAGGGGCCGCTGATCGCCCATATCAACGACGACCCCGCGGTGTGGGCACGGCTGTGGCAGAAGGAAGTTGAGCTGGGCATCGTGCCCTACTACATGTTCGTCGAGCGCGACACCGGTGCGCGCAACTACTTCGAGGTGCCGCTGGTTCGTGCCTGGGAGATCTACCGCGAGGCCATTCAGCAGGTTTCCGGCCTGGCGCGCACGGTGCGCGGCCCCAGCATGTCGGCCAGCCCGGGCAAGGTCGAGGTGCAGGGCGTGGCCGAGATCGCCGGGGAGAAGGTCTTCGTGCTGCGCTTCATCCAGGGGCGCAACCCGGACTGGGTGCAGCGGCCGTTCTTTGCCAAGTACGACGAGAAGGCCACCTGGCTCAACCACCTGAAGCCCGCCTTCGGCGAGGAAAAGTGGTTCTGGGAGGACGAGTACGCGGCCATCCGCGAGGCCAAGCTGCAGGCCGCCGCGGCCGCCTGAGCAGGCTGGTCCTGCGGTTACGGAGGCAGGAGCGGGCTTGCCCGCAACAGGGCGTCCGTCTTCCGTAGTCCGCATCGCGGCCAAGGCCGCTCCTACGCTCGGTCGTCGTCGGGTAGGAGCGGCCTTGGCCGCGATCCGTTTGTGGAGGCCTCAGCCCGCGAGCCGGGCAAAAGCCTCGACCACTTCGGGCGGCGCCTGCACCAGTTCGACCAGCACGCCTTCGCCGCCGATCGGGAACTCCTCGTTGCCCTTCGGGTGCAGGAAGGTGATGTCGTAGCCGGCCGCGCCGCGGCGGATGCCGCCGGGGGCGAAGCGCACGCCGTTGGCGCTGAGCCATTCCACCGCCTTGGGCAGGTCGTCCACCCACAGGCCGACGTGGTTGAGCGGGGTGGTGTGCACCGCCGGCTTCTTCTCCGGGTCGAGCGGCTGCATCAGGTCGACCTCCACCTTGAACGGCCCCTTGCCCATCGCGCAGATATCCTCGTCCACGTTCTCGCGCTCGGAGACGAAGTTGCCGGTGACTTCCAGCCCCAGCATGTCCACCCACAGGGTGCGCAGCTTGTTCTTGCTGGGGCCGCCGATGGCGATCTGCTGGATGCCGAGGATCTTGAAGGGACGTGCGGACATGGGCGGACTCCTGAAAGCGAGTTTGGATTAAGAATTCATAATTATGGCAAAGCGGAGAGCCGTGCGCCACAAGCGGACGCCGCTGCGCGCTGTGCCATCCCATGTAGGAGCGGCCTTGGCCGCGAGACCGCGGTTGTTTCCCCGGAGGCTGCATCGCGGCCAAGGCCGCGCCTACACGGCGCCTGCGCTGTTGGTCCGGCGGCGCGGCACTGGCCGCGATCAAGGTTCAGCTATTCCCAGGCGACCTGGGCGGAGAACAGGTAGCCGGCGCCGTACACCGTCTTGATCAGCCGCGGGTTCTGCGGATCGTCGTCGAGCTTGCGGCGCAGGCGGGAGATGCGCACGTCGATGCTGCGGTCGAAGGGGTCGACGTCGCGCTCGCCGAGCAGTTGCTCGCGGCTGAGGATCTTGTTCGGGCGGCGCAGCAAGGTGAGCAGCAGGGCGGCTTCCGCGGCCGAGAGGCCGATCTCGCGCGCGTCCGGGGCGACCAGCACGTGGCGGCCCTTGTCGAAGGCCCACTCGGCGAAGCGTGCCAGGTTGGGTTCGCTGGGCGCCGCCTCGGGCGGCGCGGCGCGCTGGTAGCGGCGCAGGATGGAGCGCACCCGGGCGACCAGTTCGCGCGGCTCGAAAGGCTTCACGATGTAGTCGTCCGCGCCCAGCTCCAGGCCGAGCACGCGGTCGGTGACGTCGTTGCGCCCGGTGAGGATGAGCACCGCGCACGGGCTGCCGTCCTGCAGTTCGCGCACCACCTGCATGCCGTCCATGTCGGGCAGGCCCAGGTCCACGATGCACAGGTCGGGCACGGCCTGGCGGGCGCGGGCGAGCAGCTGCTGGCCGGTGGCGATGTGCTCGCAGCGGAAGCCATACTCGGCCAGGCTGCTGCAGATCAGCCGGGCGATGTCGGGTTCGTCCTCGAGGACCAGAATCGAAGCGTTGTCTTGGCGGGTCATGTGCGGGCGGGCGTCCTTGCGGATTCCTGTTCCAGTTCGTGCAACGCGCGGTCTAGGGTGGCGCGGTCGAAGGGTTTGCGCAAGACCGGCACGTCGAGTTCGGCGACTTCGTCGAGCGCGCCGTCGCTGGCGTAGCCGGTGATCAGCAGGATGGGCAGCTCGGGGCGCAGGCTGCGGGCGTGGGCGGCCAGCTCGCGCCCGCTCAAGCCCCCCGGCATGACCGTGTCAGTGACCAGGAAGGCGATGTCCTCGACGTTCTCCAGCAGGCTGCGCGCTTCCTGGCCGTCGGGGGCCTCGATCACCGGATAGCCCAGCTCGGTGAGTTGCAGGCGGATGATGCGCCGAACTTCAGGTTCGTCCTCGACCAGCAGCACCGGCCCTTCGCGTAGCCTGCGGCCGACGTGCGAGGTGTCGGCCGCCTGCTCGATCGCGGCGCTCGCCTCGGTGCGCGGCAGCACGAAGGTGACCGTGGTGCCGGAACCGGGGGTGCTGCGTACGCGGATGTTGCCGCCCGACTGGCGCACGAAGCCGTACACCATGGAAAGCCCCAGGCCGCTGCCGCGGCCGAAGGTCTTGGTGGTGAAGAAGGGTTCGAACACGCGCGCGAGTGCTTCCGGTTCGATGCCGCAGCCGGTGTCGCTGACGTCGATCTGCACGTAGTCGCCCACCGGCAGTTCGACCAGCATCGACAGGCTGTCGGGGATGTGGCGCTCCATCACGCTGATGGTCAGGTCGCCGCCGCCGGGCATGGCGTCGCGTGCGTTGAGCGCCAGGTTGAGCAGCGCGTTCTCCAGCTGGTGCGGATCGACGAAGGCGTGCAGCGGCTGCTCGGGCAAGCGGGTATGGACACGGACGTTCTCGGTCAGGGTGCGGGCCAGCAGCTGGGTCATGTTGTGCACCAGCGCGCCCACTTCCACCGCGCAGGGTTCCAGGGTCTGACGGCGCGAGAAGGTCAGCAGGCGGCGGATCAGCTCGGCGCCGCGCTGGGCGGCGTGCAGGGCGGGGTCGACGAATTCGCTGGCGGCGTCGCCCGCGGGCAGGCGCTCCTTCAGGGCGGCCAGGTTGCCGATGATGATGGACAGCAGGTTGTTGAAGTCATGCGCCAGGCCGCCTGTGAGCTGGCCCACCGCCTCCATCTTCTGCGCCTGCACCAGGGCGGCCTGGCTGGCCTTCTGCTCGGTGATGTCGATCGACAGCACGAAGTAGCCCTTGAAGCCGCCTTCCAGCGAGACGTCCGGCACCACCACGCTGCGCGCATAGACGGTGCGCCCCTCGGCGTTCTTGCGCGCGTACTCATAGCTGACCCGCTCGCCCAGTTCGGCCTCGGCCAGATGCGGCTGGATCACCGCATAGGCTTCCGGGCCGAAGACCTCGGCGATGGACTTGTCCACGATGCCCTGCTTGCTCTCGCCGAACCATTCCGCGTAGGCGCGGTTGGCGAAGCGGTAGCGCTGGCCGGCGTCCACATGGGCGATCATCGCCGGAATGGCGTCGAGGATCAGGCGCAGGCGCTCTTCGGACAGGCGCAGTGCGCCGGCGATCTGGTCGATCTCGCGGTTGGCGCGCTCCAGTTCCGCGGTGCGCTCGCGCACCCGCGCCTCCAGCTGGGCGTTCTGTTCCTGGATGACCCGCTCGGCGCGCCGCTGTTCGGTGATGTCGGTCCACAGCGAGACGAAGCCGAGGTTGGGGATGGGCACGCCGCGCACCGCCAGCACCTGGCCGTTGGGCCGCGCGCGTTCGACGTAGTGGGGCTCGAAGGCGCGCGCCGAGGCCATGCGCTCGGCCACCAGCTGTTCGATGTCGCCCTCGCCGTACTCGCCCCGCTCGGCGTTGAAGCGCACGAAGGCTTCGAAGGGCGTGCCGACGCGGACCAGGGACTCGGGGAAATCGAGCAGGCGCAGCAGGGCCTTGTTCCAGGTGACCAGCTTGGGCGAGGCGTCGAAGACCGCGATCGCCTGGTCGAGCAGGTCCAGTCCGGCCAGCAACAGGTCGTAGCGCCGGCGCTGTTCCGGGGTGAGGGCGGTGAGAGGCTCGGTGGAGCCGGCCGGCTTGGCCATGTGCGCTGCGCTTCTCCGTATGCCTATTGTTGTAGTCGATGCGCCCGTGGCGAGGGCGTCCAAGGCTTGCACAAATCGTCTGTCCGCGCACGCTGCGGCGCGGCACGGCGGCGGAGCATCGTCGCCATAATTGACGTTCGCGTCAACGCCGGGTTCCTGCGTAGGAGCGGGCTTGCCCGCGATGCGGCCTTCGAGGAAACCGCCGCCGCATCGCGGCCAAGGCCGCTCCTACACACCCGCCCCGGCCGGATTCGCTGCCTACCGGCGGTTGCGATACTGTTCCGGCGACACGCCGGTCCAGCCGACGAAGGCGCGGTAGAAGGCCGAGGGGTCGGCGTAGCCCAGGTCGGTGGCCAGTTCGCCGATGGGCTGGCGGGTCTTGGTCAGCCGGGCGATGGCGATGTCGCGGCGGATGGCGTCCTTGATCGCGCGGTAGCTTGAGCCTTCCTCCCCCAGCCGGCGCGCCAGGGTGCGCACCGACAGATGCAGGCGGGCGGCGACCTCCTGCGCGGAGAGGGTGTCGGGCAGCGCATCGCGCAGCGCGTCGCGCACCCGCGCGACCACCTCGCGGTCGCGCCGGTAGAGCATGGTGATGCGGCCCGGCGCGCCGTCGAGGAAGCGTTCCAGCGCGGCGTCGTCGCGGCGCAGCGGCAGGTCGAGCAGGTTGGCCTGCAGGCGGGCGACCAGGTGGTCGGCGTCAAAGCTGGAATGCGCGGTGTAGACCAGCGCGTAGTCGTCCGCATGGGCGGGACGCGGGTAGGGGAAGGCGACCGCGTCCAGCGCCAGGCCGCGCCCGGCGAACCAGCAGGCCACCCCGTGCACCAGGCGCAGCAGCCATTCGAAGGCGAACACCCGCCCCGGGTCCCCGGCGGCAGGGGCGAGCGGACGGGTCTCGCGAATCTCCAGGCGGGCGTGCAGGCCTTCGCGGCGGACCTCCAGCGCGAGGTCGGGCAGGGCCAGGCGGAGAAAGCGCGCGGCGCGGGCGAGCGCGTCGCCCAGCGTAGGGGCGCCGATCATGCTGCGACAGAGGAACTCGAAGAAGCCGGGCGCGACCTTGCGCTCGAACAGGCCGAAGCCCTCGTCGTCCAGCGCGTGGGTGATGCGGTTGTACAGATCGGCGTATCGTTCCACCGGAATCCGGCTGGCCGGCTCTGCAATGTCGACGCCCGCCGCGGACAGCAGGGGGGCGGCGTCCAGCCCCCGGCGGGCGAGGCCGGAAAGCATGCCGGTGACGAAACCCATCGAAACCGAGGCGCGTGAGCGGCCTCCGGCGCGAGCGGGGTGTGGAGGAGGGGCGGAGGAAGCGGGGGGCATCGATGCGCCTGCGGCGATATTCCGCGATTGGCAGATTTTGCACGATTGCCGGCGCCAACGGCAATGGCAATCGCCGCGGGGGCCTTCTACCATTGAGCAATTACCCGATTTGCGCGGAGGAGACCGACATGACCGATCTGAGCGTGGCCAAGAAGCTGACGCCCTACAAGCCCAAGAACAAGGTGCGTTTCGTGACCGCGGCGTCCCTGTTCGACGGCCACGATGCCTCGATCAACATCATGCGCCGCATCCTGCAGGGCACCGGCGCCGAGGTCATCCACCTGGGCCACAATCGCTCGGTGGGCGAGATCGTCAATGCCGCGCTGCAGGAAGACGTGCAGGGCATCGCCATCACCAGCTACCAGGGCGGCCACGTTGAGTTCTTCAAGTACATGATCGACCTGCTCAAGGCCAACGGCGGCGAGAACATCAAGGTATTCGGCGGCGGCGGCGGGGTGATCGTGCCCTCGGAGATCAAGGAACTGCACGACTACGGCGTCACCCGCATCTACTCGCCCGAGGACGGCGCCACCATCGGCCTGCAGGGCATGATCAACGACGTGGTCGAACGTTCCGACGAGGACCTCACCGGCGCGGCGCCCAAGTCTGCCGCCGACGTCCTCAAGCGCCTGGCCGCCGGCGACCGCCGCACCCTGGCGCGGGTGATCACCGCGCTGGAGAACGGCGCCTACGGCGACGAGGTCAAGAAGGCGCTGATCGATGCCGCGGCCAAGACCAAGGTGCCGACCCTGGGCATCACCGGCACCGGCGGCGCGGGCAAGAGCTCGCTCACCGACGAACTGGTGCGCCGCTTCCGCCTCGACCAGGAAGACAAGCTCAAGATCGCCATCGTCTCCATCGACCCCTCGCGCAAGCGCACCGGCGGCGCGCTGCTGGGCGACCGCATCCGCATGAACGCGATCGAGCACGAGCACATCTTCATGCGTTCGCTGGCCACCCGCGACACCGGCTCGGAAGTCTCGGCCGCGCTGCCGGAAGTGATCGCCGCCTGCAAGCTCACCGGCTTCGACCTGGTGGTGGTGGAGACCTCGGGCATCGGCCAGGGCGATGCGGCCATCGTGCCCTACGTCGACCTGTCGCTCTACGTGATGACCCCGGAGTTCGGCGCCGCCAGCCAGCTCGAGAAGATCGACATGCTCGACTTCGCCGATTTCGTGGCGATCAACAAGTTCGACCGCAAGGGCGCCGAGGATGCGCTGCGCGACGTGCGCAAGCAGTACCAGCGCAACCGCGAGCTGTTCAGCCAGAACACCGACGAGATGCCGGTGTTCGGCACCATGGCGGCGCGTTTCAACGACGACGGCGTGACCGCGCTCTACCAGGCGATCTTCCCGCAACTGCTCGACAAGGGCCTCAAGGCGAACAAGGCCGGCAAGCTGCCCAAGGTGACGGTGAAGGCCTCCTCCAAGGGGCGCGCCATCGTCCCGGCGGAGCGCACCCGCTACCTCGCCGAGATCGCCGACAGCGTGCGCGACTACCACAAGCTCGTGCAGCAGCAGGCCCGCGTGGCCCGCGAGCGCCAGTCGCTGAAGACCGCCAAGGCGCTGTTCGAGCAGTGCGGCAAGGACATCGGTTCCTTCGACGAGATGATCTCGTGGAAGGACGGCGAGCTGACCCCGCAGGCGAAGAAGCTGCTGGAGCAGTGGCCGACCGAGAAGGCGCTCTATGCCGCCGACGAGTACGTGGTGAAGATCCGCGACAAGGAGATCCGCACCAAGCTCACCAGCGAGTCGCTCTCCGGCAGCAAGATCCGCAAGGTGGCTCTGCCCAACTTCGAGGACGACGGCGAGACCCTGCGCTTCCTGATGAAGGAAAACGTCCCCGGCTCCTTCCCGTACACCGCCGGCGTGTTCGCCTTCAAGCGCGAGGGCGAGGACCCCACCCGCATGTTCGCCGGCGAGGGCGACGCCTTCCGCACCAACCGCCGCTTCAAGAAGGTCTCCGAGGGCATGCCGGCGCACCGCCTCAGTACCGCCTTTGACTCGGTGACGCTGTACGGCTGCGACCCCGACCTGCGCCCGGACATCTACGGCAAGGTGGGCAACTCCGGGGTGTCGATCGCCACCCTGGAAGACATGAAGGTGCTCTACGACGGCTTCGACCTGTGCAGCCCGACCACCTCGGTGTCGATGACCATCAACGGTCCGGCGCCTATCATCCTGGCCTTCTTCTTCAACACCGCCATCGACCAGCAAGTGGCCAAGTTCAAGGCCGACAACGGCCGTGAGCCGACCGAGGACGAGTACGCCAAGATCCGCGCGTGGACCCTGTCCACCGTGCGCGGCACGGTGCAGGCCGACATCCTCAAGGAGGACCAGGGCCAGAACACCTGCATCTTCAGCACCGAGTTCGCGCTGAAAATGATGGGCGACATCCAGGAGTATTTCGTGCACCACAAGGTGCAGAACTTCTACTCGGTGTCGATCTCCGGCTATCACATCGCCGAGGCCGGCGCGAACCCGATCTCGCAGCTTGCCTTCACGCTGGCCAACGGCTTCACCTATGTGGAGTCCTACCTGGCGCGCGGCATGCACATCGACGACTTCGCGCCCAACCTGAGCTTCTTCTTCTCCAACGGCATGGACCCGGAATACACCGTGATCGGCCGTGTCGCGCGCCGCATCTGGGCGGTGGCGATGAAGAACAAGTACGGCGCCAACGAGCGCAGCCAGAAGCTGAAGTACCACGTGCAGACCTCGGGCCGCTCGCTGCACGCCCAGGAGATGGACTTCAACGATATCCGCACCACGCTGCAGGCGCTGATCGCCATCTACGACAACTGCAACTCGCTGCACACCAACGCCTACGACGAGGCGATCACCACGCCGACCGAGGAATCGGTGCGCCGCGCGATGGCGATCCAGCTGATCATCAACCGCGAGTGGGGCTTGGCGAAGAACGAGAACCCCAACCAGGGCAGCTTCATCGTCGATGAACTCACCGACCTGGTCGAAGAGGCAGTGCTCAAGGAGTTCGAGGCCATCGCCAGCCGCGGCGGCGTGCTCGGTGCCATGGAAACCGGCTATCAGCGCGGCAAGATCCAGGAGGAGTCGCTCTACTACGAGCACAAGAAGCACGACGGCTCCTACCCGATCATCGGCGTGAACACCTTCCTCAACCCCAAGGGCCAGGCCCAGCAGGAGATCGAGCTGGCACGCTCGACCGAGGAGGAGAAGCAGTCGCAGCTCAAGCGCCTGGCCGACTTCCACGCCCGCAACAAGGCCGAAGCGCCCAAGTGGCAGGCCAAGCTGCAGCAGACCGTGATCGACAACGGCAACGTGTTCGAGGTGCTGGTCGATGCGGTGCGCTACTGCTCGCTGGGGCAGATCACCGGCGCGCTCTACCAGGTCGGCGGACAGTACCGGCGCAGCATGTAAGGACTTCCGTCAAGGGAGAACAGCAAGCCCGGACCCGCAAGGGTGGCGGGACAACAACGACGGCGGGGCATGTACCCCGCCGTTTTCCATGGCGCCGCCGCACAACTGCGCCAGTGGAAGGATGTGGGAGCGGCCTTGGCCGCGATGAGATCCGTTGGGATTCGCGGGTTTGGTGGCCGCGTCCCCCGCGCGGCTGGAACGGGAGTGGGCATGCCTGTCGCCGAAAGCACGGCCGATCCGGCCGTGGGGGATGCCCCTTCGCTTCCAGCCTGGGGCGGGGTGTGGGCCGCGGCGATTTCGGCACGCATGAGCCGCGGCCCACACCCCGCCCCAGGCCACCCCCGGATCGTCACCCCCGGACGAATCCCGCATCGCTCGCCCGTACTTCAGGGATTTCCCAGGCATGAGAATCGTGCCGATGACGATATACTTGTGCGCCACGCCAAGGTCAGCAGTACATAAAACGCCGGCGTCGAGGAGATCAGGAAATCCAAGGGAGGAAGGATGAACGCCAGGTTCGACCGGCGCTTTCAGCATGTCGCCCATTACGGGCAGACGAGTCTCGAGAGCCAGGAATTCACGGGACGCGTTCCCGCCAACTTTACCTTCAATTCCCCGGTCGGCCTGTGCATGGACCGCCACCAGCAGGTCTGGGTGTGCGATACCGGCAACAACCGGGTGGTCGTCCTCGACCGTAGCCTGACCCGCATCCTGCGCATCCTGCATTGCCCCGACCCGGGCGGTTCCGGGGATGGCGCCATCGATTTCCGGATGCCCTTCCATGTTTGCCCGCATCCCGAGATGGACCGTGTCTATATCAGCGACATGGGCAACTCGCGCATCGTGGCCATGGACTATGCGGCCGGCCGCTTCGAGTTCGCCTTTGCCTTCGGCAACCGGAAAGGCAAAGGCTTCGAGCCGCTGCAGGACCCCAACGGCATCACCGTGGTCGCCAACAGGAGCGGCGGCGGCTACAGCATCTACGTCAATGACGAGTTCTTCCACACGCCGACCGAGCCGATCCGCAACCGCTGCGTGCGTTTCGACGAGACAGGCGCCTATGTGGAGGACTTCCGCACCCTCATCGACCCCGACGGCTCGCGTCACGATCTCTACTGGCCGCAGGGCCTGAGTTCCGACGCCCGCGGCAATCTCTACATCGCCAACACCGGCAGCTACGAGATCCTCAAGTGCGCGGCGGGCGAGCCGATCGGCCCGGACTACAGCGTCGCCGCGAAGACGCCGCTGATCTCGCACCAGTTCGGTCAGCCGACCGGCATCGGCATGCTCAACATCATGCGCGACGTGAACGTCATCGGCGACCATGTCTTCGTGCCCGATCACGTCGCCAACACGATCTCGGTCTATACGCTGGACGGCGAGGAACTGAGCCCGATCCAGGGCCTCAGGCCGGCCTGGAACCACGGCGCGGAACCGGTGCATTCGCTGACCGACCCGCTCTATTACACGCTGGAAGACGAGGCCCTGGTCAGCCCCTATGTCATCTGCCAGGGCGAGGCCGCCGACATCTTTCTGGTCAGCGAGCCCTTCACTTCGCGCATCATCAAGCTGCGCATCGACAATCTCGGCAAACCAGACTGCCAGGCGACCCTGACCGCCGCGGTCGGCGGCCGGCGCGATCAGCCCGGCAGGCGGGGTCGCGATCCGCAGTTCAACTGCGTGACCTCGGTACTGGGCCTGCAGCGCAGGCCGCAGCACGATGCGTCAGCGGCGGCCGTCAGCCCCGCCGAACTGCCCGACTACCTGCGCTACAACCCCATTCAGCGCGGCTACATGAACCTCGGCAAAACCCTGGCCGAGCAGTACGACTTCTGGTTCGGCGGCTGGATGCGCAGCCTGCTGCAGGCCTCGCACGCGGCCGACCGCGCGGCCGGCTTCCACCTCAACGTCGATGCCGGCAACTGGCAGTTCAAGGGCTACCGCGAGAAGGACCGTCGCTTCGAGGCCGCCGGCTCGCCGAGCCGCGGCTACTTCCTGCCCGGCAACCTGGCGATGGCGGTCTACCATCCGCGCGTGCCGCTGTTCGGGCAGATCTGTCCCGGCACGCCCATCGTCCTGGTCGGCAACTTCAATCTCGGTATGGTCAGCATGTACCAGCTCGACCCGCTCGGCAGGCTGATCAACTACGGCCTGCCTTTCGGCATCCAGGGTGACGGCGACGGCTGCCTGAGCGGGCCGCAGGGCATGGTGGTCAGCGACGACGGCGAGGTGTTCATCGTCGATGCGCTCAACAACCGCATGTCGAAGTGGCAGCTCCTGCAGACCGGCCAGGTGGTCTTCATCCGCAACTTCGTCTGGCAGTGCGCGCACCTTGCCGGCGAAGACAAGCCGATCTTCACGCCCACCGACGTGGCGCTCGACGCGCAGGGGCGCCTGTTCGTCACCGACCAGTTCAACAACCGCATCTGCGTGTTCGACCGCCACGGCAATTCGCTGTGGTGCTACGGCCGGCAGGGCTACTGGGAAGAGGGCGAAGCGGACGGCGAGAAGTTCATGCTGCCGACCAGCCTGGCGATCGACGGCGAGCGCCTGATCCTCAACGACCTGGTGAACCGGGCGCTGAAGATCTTCCGCATCGGCGCGGATGCGCTGCATTTCGAAGGCGGCATCTCGCTGTTCAAGCTGCCGCAGGACAAGGGCGGCGTGTGGATGCCCTTCTTCATGCATGCGCAGGACGGGCAGGTGTCCATCGCCGACTCGACCTACAACATCGTCCAGGTTTTCGAATACTGAGCGGACACCGGGAAGGGCCGCCACAGCAGAAGGCAACGCGGAGACATCGATGCACCAGTTCAGTGACTACGGCATTCGCGAGAAGCTCTACGAAAGCGAGAGCAGCATCGTCTTTCGCGGCCACCGCAAGGCCGACCTGAAGCCCGTGGTCATCAAGATGCTCAAGGAAGAAGGGCTGACCCGCGAGCGCCAGGATCGCTATGTGCGCGAGTACGAACTGCTGAAGTCCCTGGACATCGCTCCCGTCGTCCGCGCCTACGGCTTCGGCCGCAATCACAACAGCCACTTCCTGGTTCTGGAGGATTTCGGCGGCGAAGCCCTCAAGGAGCGCATCGCCCGCCGGCGCTTCGCGGTGGGCGAGTTTCTCGATGCCGCGATCCAGATCTGCAGCGCGCTGGGCCAGGTCCATCTGGCCGACATCATCCACAAGGACATCAACCCCGCCAACCTGATCCTGAACCCGGCAAGCGGGGAGCTGAAGATCATCGACTTCGGCATCTCCACCCGCCTGCCGCGCCTCAATCCGGCGCTGATTCCCCCGGAGTCGCTGGAAGGCACCTTGCCCTACATCGCCCCGGAGCAGACCGGGCGCATGAACCGCCGGCTGGACTACCGCGCCGACTTCTACTCGCTCGGCGCCACCTTCCACGAAATGCTCGCCGGCCAGCCGCCCTTCTCCGCGAGCAACCCGGCCGAGTTCGTGCATTGCCACCTCGCCAAGCGTCCGCCGCTGCTGAGCGACATCGATCCGGGCATCCCGGCGGCCGTTTCCGCCATCGTCCACAAGCTGCTGGAAAAGAACGCCGAGGAACGCTACCAGAGCGCCTGGGGCATCCAGGCCGACCTGGAAGAGTGCCGCCGGCAACTCGCGGAGCACGGCGGGATCGCCGCCTTCGAGCTGGCGCGCAGCGACGTTCCCCACCGCTTCCAGGTTTCCCAGCATCTGTACGGCCGGCAGGCTATGATCGACCGGCTCCTGCAGGCCTTCTCGGCCAGCGCGGGCGAACGGCAGATGCTGCTGATCGGCGGCTACTCGGGCGTCGGCAAGACCTCGCTGGTGCGCGAGATCCACAAGCCGATGTCGCGCAACGGCGGCAGCTTCATCTCCGGCAAGTTCGACCAGTTCCAGAAGAACACGCCCTACAGCGCGCTGGTCGCGGCCTTGCGCGAACTGATCCAGCAGACCCTGGCGCTCAGCGAGGAGGCGCTGGCCGGTGTCCGGCGCCGGTTGCTCGAGGCGGTGGGCGAGAACGGCGCGGTGATCACCCACGTCATACCCGAGGCCGAGCTGATCATCGGCACGCAGGCCGCGGTCAGCGAACTGCCGGCCAGCGAAGCGCAGCGGCGCTTCAACCAGGTCTTCCAGCGCTTCATCCAGGTGTTCTGCGAACCCGGCAAGCCGCTGGTGATCTTTCTCGACGACCTGCAGTGGGCGGACCTGGCCACGCTCAAGCTGATCGAGACCCTGATCGGCAGCGCGGAGATGAAGAACCTGGTGCTGATCGGCGCCTTCCGCGACAACGAGGTGGGCCCGAACCATCCGCTGATGATCTCGCTGGCCAAGCTGCGCGAGGACAGGGCGCCGATCACCTCGCTGACGCTCACCCCGCTGAGCCTCGACGACGTCACCCGGATGGTCGCGGATACCTTGCACGCCGAGCCTGCCGCGGTGCGGCCGCTGGCCGAGCTCATACTCCACAAGACGCTGGGCAATCCCTTCTTCGTCAGCCAGTTCCTGCAGACCCTGTACAAGGAGCGCCTCATCGAGTTCCTCCCGGCGGCGTCGGGCGGCGGGCACTCGGGCTGGCACTGGGACGTCGAGCAGATCGTCGCCGTCGACATCACCGACAACGTGGTCGAGCTGCTGGTGGACCGCCTGCGCGAACTGCCGGAACGCACCCAGCAGGTCCTCGAGCTGGCGGCCTGCATCGGCAACAGCTTCAGCGCCGAGACGCTGGCCATCATCGGCGAACTGGACCACCAGTGCCTGCTCGGTGAACTGATGCCGGCGCTGCGCGCGGAACTGCTGGTCGAGGTGTCCGAGGGCCAGCAGCACGATCGCTTCCGCTTCCTGCACGACCGCGTGCAGCAGGCCGCCTACTCCTTGATCGACGAGGACGAGCGCAGGCCGGTGCATCTGAACATCGGCCGCCTGCTGCTGGAAAAGCTGAGCGAGCGGGAGCGCCAGGAGCGCCTCTTCGAGGTGGTCGACCACCTGAACATCGGCCGCGAGCAAATCACCGATGCCCGGGAGATCCTGCGCCTGGCGGAGCTCAACCTGCAGGCCGGGCAACGCGCCCAGCTGGCCAATGCCTACCAGACCGCGCTCGCCTATCTCGACACCGCCGCCGGCTGCCTGCCGGAGAACGCCTGGGAGAGCCACTACGCGCTGAGCCTGGAGCTGTTCAGGACGCGCGCCAACGTGCGCTACCTCAACGGCGAGTACGAGGCCTCCATGGCCGACATCGCCGACGTCCGCCGGCATGCCCGCTCCGCGCTCGACCAGGCGGGGATCTGCGCGCTGCTGATCACCGAATACACCATGCTCGGACGCAATGCCGAGGCGGTGGAAACCGGGCGCGAAGCCTTGGCCCTGCTGGGTATCACGGTGCCGCACGGCAATCTGCGCCAGGCGCTCGAGGACGAGATCGCGCCGATCAAGGCCGTCCTCGCCACGCGCAGCATCGCCTCGCTGGTGGACCTGCCGGACATGCAGGACCCGACCTTCAGGACGGCGATGAAGGTGCTGATGCCGGTCCACACCGCGGCCTACTTCGCGGGCGAGCGCGAGCTCTACGGCTGGTTCCTCGCCAAGATGACCAACCTGTCGCTGAGCCATGGCCACGTTCCGGAGTCGCTGAAAGGCTATGCGAGCTTCGGCGGCGTGCTGTGTGCCGACTTCGACGAGTTCCAGGAAGGCTACGAGTTCGCCCGGCTGGCCATCGCGCTCACCGACCGCTATCACGACAACGGACTGAAGTGCCGCGCCTGCCTGATCATGGTGTCCTTCGTCAATCACTGGGCGCGGCATGTCGGCGAGACCGACCTCTACCTCGACCCCGGCATCCAGGCCGGCGTGGAGGCCGGCGAGCACCAGTTCGTCAGCTATCTGCTGATGTGGGGGCGCATCATCAACGGCTTCCATCGCGGCACGAACCTGCTGCAGCAACTGACCGCGGCCGCCGATGCGCTCGAATTCACGCGCAAGGTCAACAACGTGCTGGCCACCGACTCGATACTCGGCGGGCGCGCGGTCTTTGCCAATCTGGCCGGGCAGACTGCGGCGGCCACGAGTTTCGACCTCGAGGAACTGGGCGAGGCGGACTTCCTCACCGCCTGCGCCGCCCACGGCAGCAATTCCTCGCTCGGCTTCTACTACACCATCCGCGCCCAGGCGCAGTACCTGTACGGCGACTACACCGCCGCCCACGAGAGTCTCGGCAAGGCGATCGCGCTCGCGCAGTTCATCAGCTCCTACATCACCGAGGCCGATCTCGCCTTCTATCATTCGCTGACCCTGCTGGCGCTCGAAGAGCAGGGCGGGGCGCCGCCCGACCGCCCGACCGTGCTCGACAACCAGCAGCGGCTCGAACGCTGGGCGCAGTCCGCGCCGGCCAATTTCCGCCACAAGTTCGACCTGGTCGAGGCGGAACTGGCGCGCCTGGACGGACGCACCGGCGAGGCCATCGGCGCCTACGACAAGGCCATCGAAGCGGCGGTGCGTGGCGGCTTCGTGCAGGATGAAGCGCTCGCCAACGAGCTGGCCGGCCGCTTCTGGCTACAACTTGGCAAGGAAGAGTTCGCTGCAGTCCATCTGCGGCGCGCCTTCCGCGGCTATCAGCTGTGGGGCGCCCGGCGCAAGCTGGAGGATCTGGTCAGACGCTGCGGCACGCTGCTCGAGGCGCCGGCCCAGCCCGCGGCAACGCAGTCCTATGCGGCCCGCCATACCGCGATCTACTCGGTCACCTCGAACCACACCACGACCAGCGTGTTCGACATCGACTCGGTCATCGAGGCCTCGCACCTGCTTGCCGGAGAGATCCAGCTCGGCGAGCTGAAGCGCAAGATGATGCATCTGGCCATCTCCAACGCCGGTGCGGACAGCGGCTTCCTGATCCTCGACGAGGAGGGCACCCTGGTCGTCGCCGCCCGCGCGTCGGCCGAAACCGGCGATTTCAGCGAGCTGCAGGCGCTCCCGCTGAACGGCGAGGAGGCCTCGGCGAGCTTGCCGATCGCGCGCTCGGTGGTGAATTTCGCGGCGCGCTCGGGCAGGGCGGTGGTCGTCGAGAACGCGGTCGAGGACGAGCGCTTTGCCCATGACAGCCATGTGCTGAACAGGCAGCCGCGCTCCATCCTGTGCATCCCGCTGATCCACCAGGGGGTGCTGTCCGGCCTGCTCTACCTCGAGAACAATCTGGCCAGCGGCGCTTTCACCACCGACCATCTCCATGTGCTCGAGATGCTGTCCTCGCAGATGGCGATCGCGGTCGAGAACGCGCGCATCCACGACCGGCTCGATCAGCTGGTGCAGACCCGCACCGCCCAGCTCGAAGCGGCCAATCTCAGCCTGCAGCAGGAGATCGACGAGCGCATCGAAACCGCCAGGGCGCTCAAGCTGGCGCGCGAGGAAGCCGAGGCCGCCACCCAGGCCAAGAGCGACTTCCTGGCGCGCATGAGCCACGAGATCCGCACGCCGATGAACGCCATCATCGGCCTCAACCGGCTCATGCTGAGTACGCAGCTCTCGCCCAAGCAGCGCGACTACACCAAGAAGATCGCCAGCTCGGCCAACGCCCTGCTCGGCGTGATCAACGACATCCTCGACTTCTCCAAGATCGAGGCCGGGCGGATGAGCATCGAGCAGGCGCCCTTCGACCTGCGCGAGGTGATGGACAACCTGTCCAACGTCATCGTCGGCCAGGCCGACGAGAAAGGCCTGGAAGTCCTGTTCGCCAAGGACGAGGACGTGCCCGACCGCCTGATCGGCGACGCCTTGCGCCTTGGCCAGGTGCTCATCAACCTGGCCGGCAACGCGGTCAAGTTCACCGACAGCGGCGATGTGGTGGTCGGCATCAAGCTGCTCGACTGCGACGACAAGCGGGCGCGCCTGCGCTTCTCGATCAGGGATACCGGCATCGGCATGAGCGCCGAGCAGCTCGACCGCCTGTTCCGCCCCTTCCAGCAGGCCGACGGCTCGATCACCCGGCGCTACGGCGGCACCGGCCTGGGCCTGGTCATTGCCCGCCAGTTGGTCGAACTGATGGGCGGCACGCTCGACGTCGAGAGCCGCCCGGGCGTGGGCACCACCTTCTGGTTCGACGTCGGCTTCGAGCGTGTCATGGCGCCGGCCGACGAGGCGCCGACCGCGCCCGCCGAGCTGCGCGGCAAGTGGGTCCTGGTGGTGGACGACAATGCCACCTCGCGGGAAATCCTGCGCCACATGCTGATCAGGAAATCCTTCCTCGTCGATACCGCCGATTCCGGCGAGGCGGCGCTGGAGATGATCGAGGCGCGGCGGCGCGACCGGCTCGAGCCCTACGGGCTGGTGCTGATGGACTGGAAGATGCCCGGCCTGGACGGCATCGAGACGACCCGCCGCATCAAGAACAACCTGCAGCTCGACTTCATCCCGGCCATCCTGATGGTCACCGCCTTCGGGCGCGAAGAGGTGATGCAGGAGGCGGCCCACGCCGGGCTCGACGGCTTCCTGGTCAAGCCGGTCGGCGAATCGCTGCTCTACGACACCATCCTCGACACCTTCGGGTTCACGCCCCCCGCGCGCAGCGCCGGTGACGGCGACAACATGCTCCAGGCCGGCAGGTCGCTGGCGGAGATACGCGGCGCGCGCATCCTGCTGGTCGAGGACAACTCGATCAACCAGCAGGTCGCCACCGAGTTCCTGGAGCAGCTCGGCATGCGGGTCGACGTGGCCGGGAACGGCCGCGAAGGGGCCGCCATGGCCTGCACCGGCCGCTACGACCTGGTGCTGATGGACATCCAGATGCCGGAGATGGACGGCTTCGAAGCGACCCGGCGCATCCGTGCCGAAGCGGCCTTCTCGCGGCTGCCCATCGTCGCCATGACCGCCCACGCGATGGCCGGCGACTACGAGAAGAGCCTGGAAGCCGGGATGTTCGATCACCTGACCAAGCCGATCGACCTCAACCGGCTGCGCGATGCCCTGCTGCGCTGGATCAAGCCGGGTCAGCGTTCGACCGAGGGCCTGCGCGACGCCGCCGCCGCGGCCGAGGACGACAAGGCCCCGGCCCTGCCGGAGATTCCCGGTTTCGACCGCAGCTTCGGGCTGCAGCGCGCGGGCGGCAGTGAGAGCCTCTTCCTCAAGCTGCTGTGCGAGTTCTGCTTCGACAGCGCCGGCGCCGCGCGCGGCATTCGCAATGCGCTGGCCGAGCACGAACTGAAGACGGCCGAGATGACCGCCCACTCGACCAAGGGCGCGGCCTCCACCCTGGGGGCCAAGTCGCTGGCCGCCGCGGCAAGCCGGCTGGAGCAGGCGCTGCGCGCGGCCACCCCGGATGTCGATGCCTGCCTGGACGAGTTCGCCGGAGAGCTGGATGCGTTCTGCCTGCCCCTGCAGGCCTATTTCGCCACCGCCCCGGAAGGCCCCGCCAAGACGGCGCCGGACAAGGCTGCCGCGTCGGACGCGGTGCGCGCCAGCCTGGCCGAACGCCTCCGGCACCTGCTAAGCCTGCTGGAGACCGGCGACTCGGAGGCCGAGGATTTCATCGCCACCCTGCAGAACACCCCGGCATACGCAGGCTGGCAGGATGAGCTCGAGCTCATCGTCGCGCATATCGAAGACGTCGAATTCAAGACCGCCGGCACCCTGGTGCAGGACCTTCTCGCCAACCTGGAAAACAAGGCAGTGACATGACGAACGCCAACAAGCAGCGCGTCCTCATCGTCGACGACGAACGCGTCAACCGCACGGTACTCGCAGCCGTACTCAAGGATGAGAATCAGGTCATCCTGGCCAAGAGCGGCGAACAGGCGCTCGAACGCCTGAGCATCGACGCCGAGATCGACCTCATCCTGCTCGACGTGATGATGCCGGAGATGGACGGCTACGAGGTGCTGCGCCGCATCAAGGCCAACGATGCCACCAAGGACATTCCGGTGATGTTCATCACCGCGCTGAGTTCAGTGGTCGACGAGGAACATGGCCTCACCCTGGGCGCGGTCGACTACATCGGCAAGCCGTTCAGCCCGTCCATCGTGCGGGCGCGGGTGTCCAACCTGCTGCGTTTCGTGCGCCAGCGCAAGCTGCTGGAAACGCTGGCCGGGCGCGACGGCCTCACCGAGATTCCCAACCGGCGGACCTTCGACCAGGCCCTCGCCCAGGAAGTCGGGCGCTGCAAGCGCAGCGGCCAGGCCTTCTCGCTGGCCCTGATCGACATCGACTACTTCAAGCAGTACAACGACCGCTACGGTCATGCGCGCGGCGACGAGGTGCTGAAGACCGTCGCCCGCACGCTCACCCTGGCGCTGCGCCGCCCGGCGGACCTGATCGCGCGCTACGGAGGCGAAGAGTTTGCGCTGATCCTGCCGGATGCCGACGCGCACGGCGGGCTCGAGGTCGCCGAGACGATCCGCCGCGCGATCGAGACCCTGGCCATACGCCACGAAGACTCGACCGTGGCCGAGCACCTGACCATCTCGGTCGGCGGCATCACCACGGCCGATGGCGAGCGGCTGCCGAACGAGCTGATCGCCGCGGCCGACCGGCAACTCTATGAAGCCAAACGTCTCGGGCGCAACCGCATCGCCTGGCTGGACGAGCAGGCCAGCGCGACGAGCCCGGGCGGCCGCGCGCCGTGCGAGCAGGAGTAACCGCCCTGCAAGGCCCGCTCTTGGTGCACTGCATGATGGGCGGAGGACGCCGCGCGGGTTAGTATCCCGGCGACACGCCACCGAGCCTGCCGGCGCCCGCAGGCGGATCGGTACGGCACAGCTGCCACTACGGCTTTCGAGGCTCGCCCCCCTACATGATGCAGATTTACCGCAAGCCCCCGCAGATCTTGCCGTCCGAAAGCGCGTTCTTCCGCCTCCCCGGCGCGCTGCTGATGATCCTCGACGAGGACTGGATCATCCAGATGATGAGCGAGTCCTGGCGCGAGGTGCTCGGGATGGGGCAGGAGGAGCTGCGCTGGCGGCGCTTCACCGAGGTGCTGCACGAGCTCGACCGGACCGACGTGGTCGAGCGCCTCGGGCGCATCGGCGACGAACTCTCCACCGTGCGTTTCTCCTGCCGCTGCCGCAAGGCCGACGGCCGTTACGTCGGCCTGGCCTGGAGCGTGAGCTACGACCCCGACCAGGGCTTGTTCTACGCTTCGGCGCACGAGACCGGCGTCAACCTCTCCGACCACGAAGCCCGCCTGCCGGAAGTGTTCGTGGACGGCCTCACCGGCCTGCCCAACCGCGGCCTCTTCCTTGACCGTGTCGGCCACGCCATGCAGCGCGCCGCGCGGCGCAAGGACCTGCGCTTCGCGGTGATCCACTGCGGGGTGGACCGCTTCAGCGTGATCAACCACAGCCTGGGCAACCGCATCGGCGACCTGTTGCTGATCGAGGTGGCCAACCTGCTGCGCCGCGCCACCCGCCCCACCGACATGGTCGCCCGCCTGGGCGGCGACGAGTTCGGCATCCTGCTGGAGGACATCCGCGACGCCACCTCGCCGGTGCGCGTCATCCAGCGCCTGCAGGAAAAGCTGGTGCTGCCCTTCCAGCTGCACGAGCACGAGGTGTTCTCCAGCCTGTCGTCCGGGGTCACGCTGTCCGGCGAGCAGTACGAGGAGGCCGACGTCATGCTGCGCGACGCCAACATGGCGATGCGTCGTGCCAAGGCACAGGGCGGCGGCGGCTACGTGCTGTTCGACCGCGGCATGCACGAGGAGGCCCTGCGCCGCCTGGACCTGGAGCTGGACCTGCGCCGCGCGCTGGAGAAGCACCAGTTCGAGGCCTACTACCAGCCCATCGTGCGGGTGGCCGACGGCCGGCTGATGGGCTTCGAGGCGCTGGTGCGCTGGAACCACCCGGAGCAGGGCCTGATCTCGCCGGCGGAGTTCATCCCGCTGGCCGAGGAGAACGGCCTGATCGTGCACATCGGCCGCTGGATGCTGCGCGAAGCCTGCACGCAGATGCGCGCCTGGCAGCGCGCCTTCCCGCGCCGGCCGGCGCTCACCGTGAGCGTGAACCTTTCGGCGCGCCAGCTGCTGCATCCCGACATCCTGCCGGAGATCCGCCGCACCCTGCGCGAGACCGGGCTGTCGGCCCGCCACCTGAAGCTGGAGATCACCGAGAGCGCGATGATGGAGGACGCCGAGCGTGCCATCGAGCTGCTCGAGGTGCTCAAGCGCACCCGCCTGCAGCTGATGCTGGATGACTTCGGTACCGGCTATTCGTCCCTGTCCTACCTGCACCGCCTGCCGATCGACGCCCTCAAGGTGGACCGCTCCTTCGTCATGCACATGCATGAGCGCATCGAGGACCGCAGCTTCGTCGAGACCATCGTCAACCTGGCGCAGAAGCTGGGGCGGTCGGTGGTGTGCGAGGGGGTGGAGCTGCCCGAGCAGGAGGCCCTGCTGCGCGAGCTGGGCGTGGAGTTCGCCCAGGGCTACCTGTACTCGCGTCCGGTCACCGCGGCGCAGGCCGAGATGCTCATCATCGAGGACGCGGCGCGCTTCGCAAGGAAGCACTGAGACCCCCGTCGGCTTGCCGGAATGCAGGAGCGGCCTTGGCCGCGATGCGGCTTCCTTTGCACCCGGAAGCGCCGCATCGCGGCCAAGGCCGCTCCTGCACGCTCACCAGATCCCGTGTCTTCACAATTCGATACATTGCGCAAACAGTTGCGCAAACATGGCTTGCGACACTGCAGCCGTGAGAAGACCCGGCCCGTTGCGCCCCGGTGGCGCGGCGGACCAGGCCGGCCGGAAGTCAGAACAACAAGCCCGGCCGGCGACGAGACAGGCAAGAATCAACCAAAGGAGGATTGGGTATGTCCGACTCTACCGGGCAAACCGCGCTGGATACCTTTCCGCGTCTGCTGATGCACCACGCCAAGGTGCGCCCCAACCGGCCGGCGATGCGCGAGAAGGAATACGGCATCTGGCAGACCTACACCTGGGGCGAAGTGGCCGAGAACGTGCGGGCCATCGCCTGCGGCCTGGCCGAGCTGGGCTTCAAGCGCGGCGACCGCCTGGCGGTGATCGGCGACAACCGCCCGCGTCTGTACTGGTCGGTGGCTGCCTGCCAGTGCCTGGGCGGCATCCCGGTGATGCTCTACCAGGACGCGGTGGCGCAGGAAATGGTCTATGTGCTGCAGGACGCCGAGATCAAGTTCGCGGTGGTCGAGGACCAGGAACAGGTCGACAAGATGCTGGAGATCCAGCCCGACGTGCCCTTCCTCGAGCACGTGGTCTACGACGACCCGCGCGGCATGCGCCACTACACCCAGACCCTGCTGATGGGCCTGGACGAGCTGCAGGAGATGGGTCGCATCCACGACCGCAACCAGAGCGACTTCCTCGACGGCGAGATCGCCAAGGGCGCGCCGGACGACATCTCGGTGATGCTGTACACCTCCGGCACCACCGGCAAGCCCAAGGGTGTGTGCCAGACCCACGGCGCCTTCATCGCCGCGGCCAAGGGCGGCGTCGAGTTCGACCGCCTGACCGACCAGGAAGACATCCTCTCCTACCTGCCGATGGCCTGGGTGGGCGATCACCTGTTCTCCTTCGCGCAGGCCATGGTGGCCGGCTTCGCGATCAACTGCCCGGAGTCCGGCGAGACGGTGATGACCGACCTGCGCGAGATCGGTCCGACCTACTACTTCGCCCCGCCGCGCGTGTTCGAGAACCTGCTCACCCAGGTGATGATCCGCATGGAGGACGCCGGCTGGATCAAGCGCAAGCTCTTCCATCACTTCATGGAGGTCGCCCGCCGCTGCGGCGCCGAGATCCTCGACGGCAAGCCGGTGTCCTCGGCCGACCGTTTCCAGTACGCGCTCGGCAACCTGTTCGTGTATGGGCCGCTGAAGAACGTGCTGGGCATGAGCCGCATCCGCGTGGCCTATACCGCCGGTGCGGCGATCGGCCCGGATCTCTTCCGCTTCTACCGCTCCATCGGCATCAACCTGAAGCAGCTCTACGGCCAGACCGAGACCTGCGCCTATGTGTGCCTGCAGCCCGACGGCCAGATCAAGCTCGATTCGGTCGGCAAGCCGGCACCCAACGTCGAGGTCAAGCTCGCCGACAACGGCGAGATCCTGGTCAAGGGCCCGATGCTGCTCAAGGCCTACTACAAGCGCCCGGACGCCACCGCCGAATCGATCAACGCCGACGGCTACTTCATGACCGGCGACGCGGGCTTCTTCGACGAGGAAGGCCACCTGAAGATCATCGACCGTGCCAAGGACGTGGGCAAGCTCACCGACGGCTCGATGTTCGCGCCCAACTACATCGAGAACAAGCTCAAGTTCTTCCAGCACATCAAGGAAGCGGTGGCCTTCGGCAACGGCCGAGACTTCGTCACCGCCTTCATCAACATCGACCTCGAAGCCGTGGGCAACTGGGCCGAGCGCAAGGGCATGGCCTACTCCGGCTATACCGACCTGGCGCAGCAGGACGCGGTGTATGAACTGATCCGCGAGGGCATCGAGAAGGTCAATGCCGAGCTGGCTTCCGACCCGATGATGAGCGCCAGCCAGATCAAGCGCTTCCTGGTCCTGCACAAGGAGCTGGATGCCGACGACGGCGAGCTGACCCGCACCCGCAAGGTGCGCCGCAACTTCATCTCCGAGCGCTACGCGGTGCTGATCGACGCGCTCTACGAAGGGCGCAAGGAGCAGTACATCGAGACGCCGGTGAAGTACGAGGACGGCCGCGAGGGCAAGATCGCCGCCACGCTGCGCATCGAGGAGGCCAAGACCTTCGCTTCGCGCGCCGCGCAGCAGGCCGCTTGAGGAGACAGGGATGATGATGAATGACATGGCACAAGCCGACACCGGGGCGGCCGCGGGTCGCCGGATCGGTGAGGTGATCCTCGACCTGCAGAACATTTCGCTGCGTTTCGGCGGCGTGAAGGCGCTGACCGACATCAGCTTCGACGTCCGCGAGCACGAGATCCGCGCGATCATCGGCCCCAACGGCGCCGGCAAGAGCTCGATGCTCAACGTGATCAACGGGGTGTACCACCCGCAGGAAGGCCAGATCATCTTCCGTGGCGAGCAGCGCCGCGAGATGGAGCCCTACATGGCGGCCTCCCAGGGCATTGCGCGCACCTTCCAGAACATCGCGCTGTTCAAGGGCATGAGCGTGCTCGACAACATCATGACCGGCCGCCACATGAAGATGAACGCCGGCCTGCTGTCGCACATGCTCTATTTCGGCAAGGCGCAGAAGGAAGAGATCGAGCACCGCAAGAAGGTGGAGGAGGTCATCGACTTCCTCGAGATCCAGAGCATCCGCAAGACCCCGGTGGGGCGCCTGCCCTACGGCCTGCAGAAGCGGGTGGAACTGGCCCGCGCGCTGGCCGCCGAGCCGGAACTGCTGCTGCTCGACGAGCCGATGGCCGGCATGAACGTGGAAGAGAAGCAGGACATGTGCCGCTTCATCCTCGACGTGAATGACCAGTTCGGCACCACCATCGTGCTGATCGAGCACGACATGGGCGTGGTCATGGACATCTCCGACCGCGTGGTGGTGCTCGACTACGGCAAGAAGATCGGCGACGGCACGCCCGACGAGGTCAAGAGCAATCCGGAAGTGATCGCCGCCTACCTGGGCACCTCGCACTGAGCACGCCGACGGCAGAAGGATAAGGAGACAACGATGACGTTCTTTTTCGAAGTGCTGATCGGCGGCCTGCTCTCGGGCGTGCTGTATGCGCTGGTCGCGCTCGGTTTCGTGCTGATTTTCAAGGCATCCGGGGTGTTCAACTTCGCCCAGGGGGCGATGGTGTTCTTCGCCGCGCTGACCTTCGTCGGCTTCACCGAGGTGTTGCCGGGATGGTTCGGGCTCGAGCCGGGCAGCGGTCTTGTGTTCTGGCTGGCCTTCGCGCTGGCCCTGGCCTCGATGATCGTGCTGGGCATCGCCACCGAGAAGGTGGTGCTGCGCAAGCTGGTGAACCAGCCGCCGATCACCCTGTTCATGGCCACCATCGGCCTGACCTTCTTCATCGAAGGCCTGGCGCAGGCATTCTGGGGCGCGAACGTGCGCGGCCTGGAACTGGGCATTGCCGACGAGCCGATCATGTGGATGCTCGACGAGTACAACATGATCATCTCCAAGTTCGACCTCATCGCTGCGGGCATGGCCCTGGTGATGTTCGTCGTGCTGGCGCTGATGTTCCAATACACCCGGGTGGGCCGCGCCCTGCGTGCGGTGGCCGACGACCACCAGGCCGCGCTGTCGGTGGGTATCCCGCTCAAGCACATCTGGGCGATCGTCTGGGGCGTTGCCGGTTTCGTGGCGCTGATCGCCGGCCTGATCTGGGGTGCCCGCAGCGGGGTGCAGTTCGCGCTCACCTTCACCGCGCTGAAGGCCCTGCCGGTGCTGATCCTCGGCGGCTTCACCTCGGTGCCGGGCGCCATCCTGGGCGGGCTGATCATCGGCGCCTCGGAGAAGCTCGCCGAGGTGTACATCGGCCCCTTCGTCGGCGGCGGCATCGAGTCGTGGTTCCCGTACATCCTGGCGATGTTCTTCCTGCTGATCCGTCCGGAAGGCCTGTTCGGCGAGAAGCATATCGACAGAGTGTGACCGCCCTCTCCCGGGGGGCGCCCGCCAGGGCGCAGCCCGGGGAAGGGGAGCACACCGAACAACAGACATAAGCTCGGAGACAACGCATGCTTTACCGTGAAGCCGGCCAGTTCAAGGCCAGTTACCAGGAAGACGCGCAGATCTTCCCGATCCGCCAGGATCGCATCGGGTTCATCGCGCTGATGGCCTTCTTCTTCCTGGTGGTGCCCATGGTGGCCGACCAGTACTGGCTGCAGGCCATCCTGATTCCCACCCTGATCTTCTCGCTCGCCGCGCTGGGCCTGAACATCCTCACCGGCTACGCCGGGCAGCTCTCGCTCGGTTCGGCGGCCTTCATGGCGGTGGGCGCCTTCGCCACCTACAACTTCATGCTGCGCGTCGATGGCATCCCGTTCATCGTGGCGGTTGTGCTCGGCGGCCTGTGTGCGGCGGTGGTGGGCATCCTGTTCGGTCTGCCCTCGCTGCGCATCAAGGGCTTCTACCTGGCGGTGGCGACGCTGGCGGCGCAGTTCTTCATCGTCTGGGCGCTGGTCAAGTTCCCGTGGTTTTCCAACTACTCGAGCTCGGGGGTGATCTCCGCCCAGGAGGTGAACATCCTCGGCTACGCCTTCGTCACGCCGGAAGCCAAGTACCTGCTCACCCTGGTCATCGTCACGGTGATGGCACTGATCGCCAAGAACATGGTGCGCTCGACCACCGGCCGCAAGTGGATGGCGGTACGTGACATGGACGTGGCCGCCGAGGTCATCGGCATCCGCCTGATGCGCACCAAGCTGCAGGCCTTCGCAGTGTCGTCCTTCTACTGCGGCGTGGCCGGCGCGCTGTACGCCTACACCTACCTCGGTACGGTGGAGCCGGAAGGCTTCAACCTCGACCTGTCCTTCCGCATCCTGTTCATGATCATCATCGGCGGGGTGGGCTCCATCATGGGCTCCTTCCTCGGTGCGGCCTTCATCGTGCTGCTGCCGATCTTCCTGAACGTGGTGCTGCATTCGGCGGTCGGCGCCGCGCTGCCGCCGGGCTTCGGTTCCAGCCTGGAGCTGATGATCTTCGGTGCGCTGATCATCTTCTTCCTGATCGTCGAACCGCACGGCATGGCCCGCCTGTGGCAGATTGCCAAGGAAAAGCTGCGCCTGTGGCCGTTCCCGCACTGATCCGCAAATCATTTCGAATTCCAGGCCGGGCCCTGCTCCCGGCCGGATGAAAGCGTTACAGCAGGGTACCAATCAAAAGAGAGGAGGCACGTTATGAAGTTCAGTTTCCGCAAGACCCTGGTCGCCGGCGCCGTCGCCGCCGGTCTGCTGACCACCGGCTATGCCGCTGCCCAGGAGCAGTTCATCGGCCTGCCCAGCTACCGCGTCGGCCCCTACGCCGCCGGCGGCTCCGGCATCTACGGTGGCTGGATCGATTACATGCAGCTGATCAACCAGCGCGACGGCGGCATCAACGGCGTCAAGCTGACCTGGGAAGAGTGCGAGACCGAGTACAACAACGCCCGTGGCGTGGAGTGCTACGAGCGTCTGAAGAACAAGGGCGCCACCGGCAATTCCGTGTTCCAGCCGCTGTCCACCGGCATCACCTACTCGGTGCTGGAGAAGGTCGCCGAGGACAAGATCCCGCTGGTGACCATGGGCTACGGCCGTACCGATGCGGCCGACGGCCGTGTGTTCCCGTGGGTCTTCCCGCTGATCACCACCTACTGGTCGCAGGCTTCTGCCATCGTCAACTACATCGCCAGCAAGGAAGGCGGTGCCGACAAGCTCAAGGGCAAGAAGATCGGCCTGCTGTACCACGATTCCGCCTACGGCAAGGAATCGCACGCGATCATGGACAAGCTGGCCGCCAAGCACGGCTTCACCGTCGAGAAGATCGCCGTGGCCCACCCGGGCAACGAGCAGCAGTCGCAGTGGCTGCAGATCCGCCAGATGCGCCCGGACTACGTGGTGCTGTGGGGCTGGGGCGTGATGAACCCGACCGCGCTGCGCACCGCCGCGCGTACCGGTTTCCCGCGTGACAAGATGATCGGCGTGTGGTGGTCCGGTGCCGAGGAAGACACCGTGCCGGCGGGCGATGCCGCCAAGGGCTTCACCGCCGCTGGCTTCAACGTGGCCGGTGCCAACTACCCGGTGATCAAGGACATCCAGCAGCACGTGTACGGCAAGAACGTCGGCAATATGGAAGACAAGTCCCGTGTCGGCAGCGTGTATTACAACCGTGGCGTGGTGCACGGCATCATCACCGTGGAAGCCATCCGTACCGCCCAGGAGAAGTTCGGCAAGGGCAAGCCGCTGACCGGCGAGCAGGTGCGCTGGGGCTTCGAGAACCTGAAGATCGACAACGCCCGTCTGAGCGCCCTGGGCGCCGATGGCTTCATGCCCGAGCTGAAGGTGAGCTGCGAGGATCACGAAGGCGCCGGCGTGGTGAAGTTCCAGCAATGGGACGGCGCCAAGTGGAACGTCGTGTCCGACTGGGTCTCGGGTGACCGCCAGCTGGTGCGCGGCATGATCGAGGAATCCGCGGCGGCCTACGCCAAGGAGAAGGGCATCACCCCGCGCGACTGCTCCAAGGAGATGTAATCGCGTGACGCGCCGCGCGCCGCCTCGGGTGGCGCGCGGCGCAAGACTCCCCCGTTTGGGGGGGTCTGCAGGCTGCATCGCGCCGCAGAGAACGAAGCGGTGCCGCCTGCAGACCCTTTCCGGGATGTTCCGGGGAGGTGGGACGGAGACAAGAGGCGACACGACAGATGAATACAGCCAACACCACTGCCGCGGCGAGCGCGGCGCCCTACCTCAGCGTCAACAACATCGAGGTCATCTACGACCACGTCATCCTGGTGCTCAAGGGGGTGTCCTTCGAGGTGCCGCAGGGCGGCATCGTTGCGCTGCTCGGGGCCAACGGCGCGGGCAAGTCCACCACACTGAAATCGATCTCCAACCTGCTGCGCGCCGAACGCGGCGACGTCACCAAGGGCAGCATCGAGTTCAAGGGCGCACGGGTAGACCAGATGACGCCCAACGAGCTGGTCAAGCGCGGCGTCATCCAGGTGATGGAAGGGCGCCACTGCTTCGGCCACCTGACCATCGAGGAGAACCTGCTCACCGGTGCCTACACGCGCAGCATCTCGCGCGGCGAGCTCAAGGACAGCCTGGAGAAGGTGTACCACTACTTCCCGCGCCTGAAGACGCGCCGCAGTTCGCAGGCCGGCTACACCTCGGGCGGCGAGCAGCAGATGTGCGCCATCGGCCGGGCGCTGATGGCCAAGCCGGAGATGATCCTGCTGGACGAACCGTCCATGGGCCTGGCCCCGCAGATCGTCGAGGAGATCTTCGAGATCGTGAAGGACCTCAACAGCAAGGAACGCGTGAGCTTCCTGCTGGCCGAGCAGAACACCATGGTCGCGCTGCGCTACGCCGACTTCGGCTACATCCTGGAGAACGGCCGCGTGGTGATGGAAGGGGCCGCCAAGGACCTGGCCAACAACGAGGACGTGAAGGAGTTCTACCTCGGCCTGTCGGGCGAGGGGCGCAAGAGCTTCCGCGAGGTCAAGCACTACCGCCGGCGCAAGCGCTGGCTCTCCTGACGCAGCGCAGTACAGACGACGGCAAGCCATGCACGCATACAGCCCCCCACTCGTGCTTCCGACATTCGTTGTACCGCCCCGGGGGGGGCGGGGCGACCGGGAAAGTTCCATGGAATATCACGACCAGCGCGAAACCCGCCCGCAGGCCGAACGCGAGGCCGATCTGTTCGCCCGCCTGCCGGCGCAGATCGCCCACGCCAAGGCGAATGCGCCGGCCTTCGCCAGCCTGCTCGCCGACATCGATCCGGCGGCGATCACCTCCCGCGAGGCGCTTGCCCGCCTGCCGGTGACCCGCAAGTCCGAGCTGCTCGAGCAGCAGAAGGCGGCGCGCCCCTTCGGCGGCTTCGCCGCGGCCCGCTGGGGGCGCGACTGCCGCCGTGTGTTCGCCTCGCCCGGGCCGCTGTACGAACCCGAAGGTGCGCGGGCCGACTACTACCGGCTGGCGCGTGCGCTGTTCGCTGCGGGCTTCCGTGAAGGCGATCTGGTGCACAACACCTTTTCCTATCACTTCACGCCCGCCGGCTCGATGATGGAAACCGCCGCGCATGCGCTCGGCTGCACGGTGTTCCCGGCCGGCGTCGGCCAGACCGAGCAGCAGGTCGCTGCGATGGCCGACCTGCAGCCCACGGCCTACACCGGCACACCGTCCTTCCTGCGCATCATCCTCGACAAGGCCGAGGAACTCGGCGTGGCGCCGTCCTTCACCAAGGCCTTCGTCTCCGGCGAGGCCTTTCCGCCCAGCCAGCGCGACGCGCTCGCCGCACGCGGCATCCAGGCCTACCAGGCCTATGCCACCGCGGACATCGGCCTGATCGCCTACGAGACGCCGGCCCGGGAGGGCATGGTGGTGGATGAGGACATCATCCTCGAGATCGTCCGCCCCGGCACCGGCGACCCGGTTGCCCCCGGCGAGGTCGGCGAGGTCGTGGTCACCACTTTCAACCCCGACTACCCGCTGATCCGTTTCGGCACCGGCGACCTGTCCGCGCTGCTGCCGGGCGAATCCCCCTGCGGGCGCAGCAACCTGCGCATCAAGGGCTGGATGGGGCGCGCCGACCAGACCACCAAGATCAAGGGCATGTTCGTGCACCCCAGCCAGGTAGCCGACATCGTCCGCCGCCACCCGCAGGTCGATCGTGCCCGGCTGGTGGTGGAAAACCCGGGGCTCAACGACCGCATGACCCTGCACTGCGAGACCCGCGCCACCGATGCGGCGCTGGCCGAGCAGCTCACCGCCACCATCCGCGAGGTCACCAAGCTGCGCGGCGAGGTGGTGCTTTGCGCACCGGGCAGCTTGGCCAACGACGGCAAGGTCATCGACGATCTGCGCAAGTACGAGTAAGACGGTGCGCGCCGCTCCGCTCGCCGGCCTGCGGGTGCTGGACCTCACCCGCCTGCTGCCCGGCCCGCTCGCCACCCAGCACCTGGCCGACTACGGCGCCGACGTCATCAAGGTGGAAGACACCGGCGCCGGCGACTACGCCCGCAGCATGGGGGCGATGCGCGGCGACACCAGCTACTTCTACCGCATCGTCAACCGCGGCAAGCGCAGCATCCGCCTGGACCTCAAGCAGGACGCCGGGCGCGAGCTCCTGCTGCGCCTGGTGGACGACGCCGACGTGCTGGTGGAAGGCTTCCGCCCCGGCGTCATGGACAAGCTCGGCCTGGGCTACGCGGCGCTGGCCGCGCGCAATCCGCACCTGGTGTACTGCAGCATTTCCGGCTATGGCCAGGATGGCCCCTACGCCCAGCGCGCCGGCCACGACATCAACTACATCGGCTACGCCGGGGTGCTCGACCAGATCGGCACCGCGGGCGGGGCGCCGGCCGTCTCCAACCTGCAGATCGGCGACCTGCTGGGCGGCACGCTGAGCGGCCTGGTCGGCCTGCTGGTGGCGGTGATCGATGCGCGTACCAGCGGGCAGGGGCGCCATGTCGACGTGTCGATGACCGACGCCGCCTTTGCCCACGCCATCTTCCCGCTCGCCGAAGTCCTCGCCCACGGCGCGGTGAAGCCGCGCGGCGAGGATCTGCTCACTGGCGGGGTGCCCTGCTATGGCGTGTATGAGACCGCCGACGGCCGCCACATGGCGGTGGGGGCGCTCGAAGAGAAGTTCTGGCATCTTGTCTGCGACACCATCGGCCGCGCGGACCTCAAGCCCGCGCATCTCGCGACCGGCGAGCAGGGCGCGCGTGCGCGCGCCGAGCTTGCGGCCATCTTCCGCTCGCGCACCCAGGCCGAATGGACCGCGGTGTTCGACAAGGTCGATTGCTGCGTCACCCCGGTCCTGCATCTGCAGGAAAGCCTGCGGGACCCGCAGCTGAACGCCCGCGGCATGGTCGTCGAGGTGGACGGGGTGACCCAGTTCGGCCCCCCGGTGAGGCTCTCGGAGCACGCTCCGGCGTCCTTCAGCCCGGCGCCGGCCGCCGGCGAGCATACCGAGGAACTGCTCGCCGAACTGGGCCTGGATGCCGCCGAGGTCGCCCGCCTGCGCGCAGCACGGGTGATCTGAGCGCCAACTGCGCGGTGGCCCGCGTCCGCGCTGCGTAATCCTACGTAGCGCGCGGCGCCGCGGCCTGCGGTAGGCTTCGCGGATGCAAAGCCTGCTCCTGCTGCTCCCCGATTTCTCGCTCATCCTGCTCGGCGCATTGCTGCGCCGCACCCTGCTCGACGCCGACGCGCTGTGGACCGGGCTGGAAAAACTGGTCTACTTCGTGCTGTTCCCGGCGCTGCTGTTCAATGCGCTGGCCAGCGTGACGATAGACCCGGGTCGGATGCTGCCGCTGTTTGCCGGCGGGCTGGGCGTGCTGCTGTCCGGCTTCGCGCTCGGCTGGCTGGGGCGCCCGCTGATGGGTTTGTCGGCCATCGCCTTCGCTTCCCGGCTTCAGTGCGCCTACCGCTTCAATACCTATATCGGCATTGCCATCGCCGGCAAACTGCACGGCGCGCTGGGGGTGGCGACCATGGGGGCGCTGAGCGGCATGATGGTGCCTTTCGCCAACATCCTGGCGGTCAGCGTGCTCGCGCGTCACGGGCAGGGCGGGCTGTGGCGCGAACTGGCGCGCAATCCGCTGGTGATCGCCACCCTGGCCGGTTTGGCGTGCAATCTGGCCGGGCTGGAGCCGGCCGCGCCGCTCGCCGCGGTGCTCGAACGCCTGGGGGATGCCGCCGTGGCACTGGGCCTGCTGGCGGTCGGCGCCGCGCTGCGCTGGGGCAAGGTGGGCGGCCGGCTGGCCGGGTCTGCCTGGCTGCTTGCGGTCAAGCTGGCGATGATGCCGATGGTGGCCTGGGGCCTGGGCCGGGCCCTCGGCCTCGGCGGGCCGGCCTTCGATTTGCTGGTGCTGTTCGCCGCGCTGCCGTCGGCGAGTTCCGCCTACATCCTGGCCATGCGCATGGGCGGAGACGGCCCGGGCGTGGCCTGGCTGATCTCCGCCTCCACCCTGCTCGGGGTGGGCAGCCTGAGCGTCTGGCTGCACCTGCTCGGCTGAGAATGTGAGTAAGGCTACTGCGCGGGCCGCTGGCGGCGTTGCGTAGTGCTGCAGCCTACTTCTTGCCGGCGGCGGGTTTGCGCGGGCTGCTGGGCTTCTTGCGCGCCGCTGCCGCTGGTTTTTCGGCGGCGGCCGGGGCTTCGGCCTGCGGCGCGCCGCTCATCAGGTTCCAGGGCCACATCGCGGCGGCGCCCGCGAAGGGATTGGCCGTCTCGTCCTCGCCGCCCTGCTGCTCAGCGGATTCCCGCGCATGCTCGCTTATCGCCTTCACCGCGGCGAGCGCGGCGCGCTGCATCTCCAGGCCCTGGGTGCTCATCTGCAGCATGTTGAGGTTCATCTTCAGCCAGCCCTCGACGGCCTTCAGGTCGGCGATGCGCTTGTCGAGTTCGTCGATGTCCAGCGTGGGCGTGACCATGCCCGGTAGCGAGAATCCCATGCTGCTCCACATCCCGCGGACGAATTCGAGCGGGTCCTGGGCGGATTGTTCCTGTGACATGGCAAGTACTCCCCCTGTGAATGGCCCGGTTGGCCGCCGGCCGTCCGGTGCGATGGCGCGCGCGCTTTCTGCGCGCCGTTTGATTTCATCTTAACCGAAGCGCACGGGGATGCGCATGAATGCATCCTGCGTAGTCGATTGTTATCCGCTTCAGTGGCCGCCGTGCAGGCGGTGCAGCAGGGCGCGCAGGCGGGCAGGACGGACCGGTTTGTGCAGCAGGGGCAGGGCGGCGGCCTGGGCCCGCTTGAGCGTTTCGGCGCCGGTGTCGCCGCTGATCAGCACGGCCGGCAACTCCGCGCCCCAGCGCGCGCGCAGGCAGGCGAGGATCTCGATGCCGTCGGCCGGGCCGTGCAGGCGGAAGTCGCTGATCAGCAGCTCCGGCGGCAGGGCGTCGTCCTCATAGGCGGCGAGCAGTTCGTCCAGGGTGGCGGCGGCCTGTACTTCGCACCCCCAGGTGGTGAGCAGGCCCTGCATGCCGGCGCGGGCGAGCGGGTCGTCCTCGAGCAGGGCGATCCGCCAGCCGCCGAGGTCGCCCGGGCTGCGCTCGGCCGCGGCGCCGGGGCGGGCTTGGTCGGGCTCCGCCGCAGGCAGTTCGAGGCTGAACACCGAGCCCTTGCCCGGCGCCGAGCGCAGCGACAGGCGGTGGCCGAGCAGGTCGGTGAGACGGCGCACGATGGCCAGGCCGAGCCCCAGACCCTTGTCGCGCGCGCGCTCCGGATTGTCGAGCTGGACGAACTCCTGGAAGATGATCTCCTGCTCGTCCGCAGCGATGCCGACCCCGGAGTCGCGGACTTCGACGCGCAGTGTCCCGCCGCGCGGCCTGCAGGCGACCATGACCGCGCCCGCGTGGGTGTAGCGGATCGCGTTGCTCGCGAGGTTGGTGAGGATGCGTTCGAACAGCACTGGATCGCTCAGCGCCCAGGCGCTGCTCGGCCGCACCCGCAGGCGCAGGCCCTTGGCGGCGGCCGCGTCGCGCTGTTCGGCGGCGATGCGGTCGAGGATGGGCTGCAGCGGGAATGGCCGCAGGTTGGGGTGCAGCACGCCGGCGTCGAGCTTGGAGATGTCGAGCAGGCTGTCGAGCAGGTTCTCCATGGCCTCGGCAGAGGCGGCGATCTTCTGCACCAGATGGCGGGCCTGCGGGGCGTGAGAGAGCTGGGCGAGCTCGGTGACGAACAGCCCGAGTGCGTGCATCGGCTGGCGCAGATCGTGGCTGGCGGCGGCGAGGAAGCGCGATTTCGCCAGGTTGGCCTGCTCCGCCTCATCCTTGCGCGCGCGCAGCTCGGCGGTGGCTTCCATGATCCGCCGGGCCATGTTGTCGTGCATTTCCTCCAGGCGGGAAGCCATCTCGTTCACCCCGTTGGACAGCAGCTTCAGGCTGCCGCCGCCCGTGTCGGGCACGCGCTCGCTCAGCCGCCCCTGGCCGATGCGCGCCACCGCGCGCGCAACGCTGCGGATCGGCCCGCTCACCCCGCGGCTGAGCCAGGTGGCCAGCAAGAGGCTGCCCACCAGCACCAGCAGCACCGATACCGCCGCGGCTTGCAGCAGCTCGTTGCGCTGTACCTTGAGACGTTCGCGCGACACATCCAGCACAACGGTGCCGAGCGCAGGCGTGGTGGTAGGGTTGGCCGCCCCGGGCGCTTCCTCGCCGAGGCCGAAGGCGTCGTCGAGCCGGACGTTGCTGGGTTCGATCGGTTCGACGATGCGCAGCAGGTCGCGCGGGGCGAGCGCTGCGCTGTCGCTGCCGCCTGCGGTCACGCCGCGGCCGCTGTGCGCCAGCACCTGTCCGCCCGGGTCGATGATGTTGACCGCGACCACGTCGCTCTCCGCCAGCACGGCGCTGGCGAGCTGCTGCAAGGTTTCGCGGTTGCCGGCGAACACCGCGTATTCGCTGGCCGCCGCCAGCTGGCGGGCCAGGGCCAGGCCGCGCGCGGCGTGGGCCTCCTCGAGGTCGGACAGGCGCGAGCTGGTGTAGAACACGGTCAGCACCACGGCCAGCGCCAGCATGGGCAGCAGGGCTGCGAGGATGACACGCGCGCGGACGCCCCAGTCGATCTTCATCGCCCACCCTCCTGGCGCAGCAGCTTGCGGGCGAGTGTCTCGCCGTCGCTGAGCAGGATGCCGAGCGAGCGCGCGACGTTCATGTTCACGCCCACTTCGAAACTCCTGGGTGGAGCGGGAGGCGGCAGGCGGCCGCCGCCCAGCACCGCGGTGACCGCTTCCGCGGCCTGTGAGCCGATCTGTTCTGGGGTCGAATAGAGCGCCAGCAAGGCGCCTGCGCGCGCATAGGCCGGGGAGAAGCCGACCACCGGCGAGCGGTGGCGGTAGGCGGTGAGCAGGACGTTCTGCACCGTGTAGCTGTTGAACACCGCCGGGTCCGGCGTGGCGACCAGTACCGCCGGCTCGGTGAACACCTGCTGCAGGGCGAGGAAGAGGTCGCGGTCGGCCGACACCGTGGCGCGGGCCGGCTCGAAGCCCTGCTGGCGGGCTGCCGCGGCGAGTTCGTCGATCAGCTCGGCACTGCTCGGCCCGGACAGCAGGGCCAGGCGGCGCGCTTCAGGCAGGGCCAGGCGGATCAGCGCAACCTGGCGCGACGCCGGCTGGTCGAGAAATATCGCCGACGCCGCGCCTTCGTCGGGAGCGGGCGGCAGGCGCGCGAAACCGGCGCGGGTCAGCAGCGTGTGAAGCACCGCCGCTGACGGTGCGGCCTCGGCCACGGCCTGGGCCGCCCGCCCGCCGATCGAGACGACGACCCGCCGGCTGCGCAGCGTCTCGCCGCCCAGCGCCTGCCAGTTCGTCTGATCTACCGCGGTGCCTGGCGGCAGTGCCCGGCGAATGGCCTCCGCGGTTGCCGCGTGCGCACCGCCCTCGTCGCCCAGTACCAGCAGCACCGGTGCGCCGGCGCGTGCCGTTCCGCCCGCACACAGCGCGAGCACCAGCACGAGCAGGCGGACAAGAAAGGTGAAAGGGCGCGGCATGGGCGGTGGTCGAGTGTTCCGGTAGGCCGGGTCCGGGCGGAAGGGGGCTATGCTTTGTGCAAGCCGGGTGCCCGATTGTCGCCAACTTTAGGCCGGCGAGATAGGGGGGTGATGTATCCGCGCAGGGCTGCGTGCTATGCTTCGCGCATCAGCCGGCACGGTCGGCCGGAACCCTGGAGCAGATGGTGACCAAGATCCTCATCGTGGAAGATCACGCGCTGGTGCGCGAGGCACTTGCGCAGACGCTGTCGCGCCTGGCGCCGGACATGTCGTGTGTGGAGGCCAGCGGAGCCGACGAGGCGCTCGCCCGGCTGGAGGGCGATGACGACTGGGATCTGGTGGTGGTCGACCTGATGTTGCCCGACATGAACGGTTTCTCCCTGCTCGGGGTGCTGGCCAAGCGTTTCCCTGACGTGCCCGCGGTCGTCGTTTCGGCGATGGACGATCCGTCTTCGGTGCGCCGGGCGATCAAGGGCGGGGCCTCGGGTTTCGTGTCCAAGGCGAGTTCGGGCGAAGTCCTCTGCGACGCGGTACGCACCGTGCTGGACGGCGGCGTGTACCTGCCCGATGTGGATCACGCGGCCGGCAAGCGTGCCGCAGCGCCGGTGAACGAACGCTTCGGCCTCACCCCGGCGCAGACGCGGGTGATGGAACTGCTCGCGCAGGGCAAGACCAACCGCGAGATCGCCGATCTGCTGGGGCTCTCGGAAGGCACGGTGAAGGTGCACATGTCGGCCATCTTCCGTGCGCTCAAGGTCAGCAACCGCGCCCAGGCGCTGGTGGTCATCTCGCGCCACGGCACGCGCCTGTAAGGGCGTCCTGCGCGGCATTGAAAACGAGGCCCCGTCCGCCAGTCAGCGGACGGGGCCTCGGCGCATCCGGGTCAGTGCGAGCGGCGCGCCGCCTGGCTCAGGCGCAACGGCATTTCGGCCGGCGGGATGTGCACCGTCTCGTCCTCATCGTCCTCGATCAGTTCGCCGCCGTCGGCCACGTCGATTTCCAGCACATGCAGCACCTGGCGGGCAATCGCCCGGCAGGCGTTGGCCAGCGGGGTGGGCAACTGCTCGGGTACCTGCTTCTGCAGCAGCAGCTTGGAGGCGGACAGCGCCCCCACCGGCTTGAGGATGCGGTGGCGGTAGGCGCCCATCAGCTGGGCGACGTTGCGGTCGGCCGCCTCGCGCTGCCAGGCATTGGCCGGCCACTGCGAAGGCACCGCGTAGGCGCGCGGGAACATCTCCAGGTCGCGCAGCACGGTGCGGATGTCCTCGTGCGACTCGCGGAAGGGCAGCAGCACGATGTCGGACAGCGCGTACAGCTTGCGGTCCATCTCGGTGCGGTTGCCGCCGCCGTCGATGACGCCGACCCAGTTGTCCAGCGTGCGCAGCTTGTCGACCACTTTGGTGAGCGCTTCGCGGGTGCGCGCGTCGGCGGTGATGTAGCGCCGCCCCTCCGGGGTCAGCGGCTCGCGCGAGGTGTCGGTCAGCACGCAGGCCGACCGGTGCCCGAGCAGCCCCAGCCCCTGGCAGAGCATGTGCGACAGGGTGGTCTTTCCGGTACCGCCCTTGTTGCCAATGATGCAGATGATCTCAGCCATGACTTCATTCCCTGACTCGCGGCCCATCGACCGCACGATGCCATTATCGGCATCCGGGGCGCCACGCAAGAGGCAGAAAAGCAGCCGGAAGGCGGCCTATTTCGATCCCTTCCGTACCGGCCCCGCCGGGTGGTAGGCGTAGAGCCGGGTGCGGCGCCGGTCGGCGACTTCGACCACGAAAGCCGGTTCGGCTCCCGGCACCGGGAAACTGTTGCTCAGCAGCAGGCTGTCCGGGCGCATCTCGGCACATGCCTTCTTCCACACCATAGCCATCGGTACCGGGGAGAGGAAGGCGTAAACCACGTCGTAGGTGGACCACGGCGCAGCGAAGAAGTCCCCGCGCTCGAGCGTCAGATTGCCCAGCCGGAGGCCGAGCAGGCGGGCGACCCAGTGCGGTGCGGGTGCGGCCTCGATGCCGGTGAACCGGCAGTCCGGGCGCAGGCGGGCGAGCGGGCGCAGCAGCGAACCGGTGCCGCTGCCGATGTCGAGCAGGCTGGCGGGCCGGTCCGCAGGCAACAAGCGCGCGACCTCGGCAGCGGTGTGCCGGTTGCTCAGGTAGAGCGGCACCTGGGTGCGGAAACTGGTCCAGTAGATCGCCAGCAGCAGCAGGAAAACGCCCAGGTACCACGCGGGATGCAGGCCCAGTCCGTGGGCGAGCACCGCCAGCGGGGTGAACGCGAGGTGGATGGGCAGCCACCAGCGAGCGCTGCGCAGGGCGGCCGCAGCGAGCGCCGCGCCCGCGGCCTGCGCGGCAACCAGCGCCCACAGGCCGGCGGGCAGCAGGCCGCTGCGGGCCAGCAGCCAAGCGATCGCCCAGCCGCCGAGCTGGGCGGCGAGGGCCTTGAGGGCAGGGGGCATCGGCGGGCCTCAGGGAAGCGAGGCCCGGATCATAGCCCGATCAGGCCGCCACGCGCGCCGCTTCGGGGGCGCCGGGCACCTCCGCGCTACGCCAGCGCGCCAGCAGTTCCTCGCGCCGGGCGGCTGCGGCCTTCATGTTGTGCGCCTTGACGTGGCCGAAGCCGCGGATGCCCTCCGGCAGTGCCGCAATCTCGGTCGCCAGCGACAGGCGCAGGAAGGACAGCGATTCCAGCAGTTCGGCGATGTCGCGCTCGTACTGTGTGATAAGCGCGCGTTCGGCGCGCCGCTCGGCGCTGTAGCCGAACACGTCCCAGCGCGTGCCGCGCAGGCCCTTGAGACGGGCGAGCAGGCGGAAGATCTTAATCATGCCGGGGCCGTAGGCCTTCTTGGCGATCCGGCCGGTGTTGGGGTCGGGGTGCGTGGTGAGTGGCGGCGCGAGGTGGAAGCGCACCTCGTAGTCGCCCTCGAAGGCGGCGTGCACCTTGTCCCAGAACGCCGGGTCGGTGTACAGGCGCGCGACCTCGTACTCGTCCTTGTAGGCCAGCAGCTTGTAGTAGTTGCGGGCCACCGCCTCGGCGAGCCGGGTGGAGCCGTCGCCGGCCACGCGCGCCTCGGCGGCGCGCACCTTGTCCACCAGGGCGCGGTAGCGCGCGGCGTAGGCGGCATCCTGATAGGTGGTGAGCGAGGTCTCGCGCAGGCGGATGACGTCGTCCAGGCTCTGTGCGCGGATCGGCACCACCTCGGCGGGCCGCGCGTGACGCTGTACCGCGGCCAGGTCGTGGGCGGCGCGCCGTCCCCACAGGAAGGCCTTGCGGTTCATCTCCAGGGCTACGCCGTTGAGCTCGATGGCCTGCATCAGCGCGGCGTGTGAGACCGGCACCATGCCCTTCTGCCAGGCGAAGCCGAGCAGGAACAGGTTGGTGGCGATCGCATCGCCCATCAGCGTGGTCGCGAGTTGCTGGGCGTCGAGGAAATCGACCCGCTCCTCGCCCACCGCTTCGCGCACCGCCCCCTGCATGCGCTCGAGCGGGAACTGCCAGTCGGGGTTCAGGGCGAAGTCGGAGGTCGGCGTCTCGGCGCAATTCACCACCGCGCGGGTGCGGCCGCTCGCCATCTTGGCCAGCGCCTCGACGCTGGCCGATACCACGACGTCGCCGCCGATTACTGCATTGGCCTCGCCCGCGGCGATGCGCACCGCGTGCAGGTCCTCGGGCCGGTCGGCGATGCGGATGTGGCTGAACACCGAGCCGCCCTTCTGCGCCAGGCCGGTCATGTCGAGCACGGTGACGCCCTTGCCGTCGAGGTGGGCGCCCATGCCGATCAGCGCGCCGATGGTGACCACCCCGGTGCCGCCCACGCCGGTGACCATGATGCCGAAGGGCCGGTCGGTGGCCGGCAGCGCGGGTTCGGGCAGCGCGGCGAAGTGCGATTCGTCGCCGGCCAGGGCCTTGCCCTTGCGCGGCTTGCCGCCCTCGATGGTGATGAAGCTCGGGCAGAAGCCCTTGAGGCAGGAGTAGTCCTTGTTGCACGAGGACTGGTCGATCTGGCGCTTGCGGCCGAACTCGGTCTCCACCGGCAGGATGGACATGCAGTTGCTGGCCACCCCGCAGTCGCCACAGCCTTCGCACACCGCCTCGTTGATGAACACCCGGCGCGCCGGGTCGGGGAAGGTGCCGCGCTTGCGGCGGCGGCGCTTTTCGGCCGCACAGGTCTGGTCGTAGATCAGCGCGGACACGCCGGTAGTCTCGCGCAGGTCGCGCTGGATACGGTCGAGTTCGTCGCGGTGGCGCACCGGCACGCCGTGCGGCAGGTCGGCCGGGCCGTAGGCACGCGGGGTGCCGTCGGTGACCACGACGATGTTGTTCACGCCCTCGGCCTGCAACTGCGCGATGATCTTCGGCACGTCCAGCGGGCCGTCGTGAGGCTGGCCGCCGGTCATCGCCACCGCATCGTTGTAGAGGATCTTGTAGGTGATGTTGACCTTGGCCGCCACCGCCTGGCGGATGGCGAGCAGGCCGGAGTGGAAGTAGGTGCCGTCGCCCAGGTTGGCGAACACGTGCTTCTCGTTGGTGAATGGCGCCTGGCCGACCCAGGGCACGCCTTCGCCACCCATCTGGGTGAAGGTGCCGGTGCGCCGCTCGGGCATCCAGGTCACCATGTAGTGGCAACCGATGCCGGCCAGCGCGCGGCTGCCTTCCGGCACATGGGTGGAGGTGTTGTGCGGGCAGCCCGGGCAGAAGGTGGGCACGCGGTCGATCTTGAACACCCGCTCGGCCAGGGCCTTCTCCTTGGCCTCCAGGAAGGCGAGCCGTGCCTTGATGCGGTCCGAGGTGAAGAAGCGCCCGATGCGTGCCGCGATCACCCGCGCGATCATCGCCGGGGTCAGCTCGCCGGCGGCCGGCAGCAGCCAGTCGCCGTGGTCTATGGTGCCGTTGGAGCGCGCGATGCGTGCCCATTCGCCCTTCTCGTCGAACTTGCCGATCACCCGCGGACGCACGTCCTCGCGCCAGTTGTAGAGCTCTTCCTTCAACTGGTACTCGAGCAGCTGACGCTTTTCCTCGATCACCAGGATCTCGTCCAGGCCTTCGGCGAAGTGACGCACGCCATCGGATTCCAGCGGCCACACCATGCCCACCTTGTACAGGCGGATGCCGATCTCCGCGGCCAGTTGCTCATCGATGCCGAGGTCGTCGAAGGCCTGGCGCACGTCCAGGTAGCTCTTGCCGCAGGTGATGATGCCCAGGCGCGGAGCGGGCGAGTCGATGACGATGCGGTTCAGCCCGTTGGCCCGCGCGTAGGCCAGCGCGGCGTAGAGCTTGAAGTGCAGCAGGCGTTTCTCCTGCACCAGCGGCGGGTCGGGCCAGCGGATGTTGAGGCCGTCCGGGGGGAGGGCGAAGTCGGTGGGTATCGCTACCTGCACGCGCTGCGGGTCCACGTCCACCGAGGCCGAGGTCTCCACCGTGTCGGCCAGCGCCTTGAAGGCCACCCAGCAGCCGGAGTAGCGCGACAGGGCGTAGCCATGCACCCCGTAGTCGATGTACTCCTGCACGCCGGCGGGGGCCAGCACCGGCATCATCACCGCCTTGAAGAAGTGGTCGGTCTGGTGGGGCAGGGTGGAGGATTTCGCCGCGTGGTCGTCGCCGGCGATCACCAGCACTCCGCCGTGCTTCGAACTGCCGGCAGCGTTGGCGTGGCGGAACACGTCGCCGCAGCGGTCCACGCCGGGACCCTTGCCGTACCACATGGCGAACACGCCGTCGTACTTGGCCTGCGGCGACAGATTGACCTGCTGGGTGCCCCACACCGCGGTGGCGCCGAGGTCCTCGTTGATGCCGGGCTGGAAGACGATGTCGTGGCTGGCGAGGTGCTTCTTCGCCTTCCACAGGGTCTGGTCGAGGCCGCCCAGGGGCGAGCCGCGATAGCCGGAGACGAAGCCGGCGGTGTTCAGCCCGGCGGCGGCGTCGCGCTCCTTCTGGATCATCAGCAGGCGCACCAGCGCCTGGTAGCCGGTGAGATAGACGCGTCCGGAGACGGTGGTGTACTTGTCTTCCAGGCTGGGCGCGGCGGGGGCTGGCGTGTCGGCGCGCGGGCGCGGATCGGCTTCGGCCATCAGGGGTCTCCTTCCACAAAAATCGTTTTTTGTGTACTGCCGGCGCGCCTTGTGGGCGCGGCGGCCGTGGCGAGCAAAGCCAGCCTAGACCGCGGGGCCGGCCAGCTTCAATCCTTGGATACCCTAATGCCGCTTGCGTTCAGAGGCCCGGCACCACCTTGCCGGGGTTGAGCAGGTTGTGCGGGTCGAGCGCCTGCTTGACCAGGCGCATCGCGTCCACCGCCGCTTCACCGTGCTCGGCGAGCAGGAAGTCCTGCTTGCCGAAGCCGATGCCGTGCTCGCCGGTGCAGGTGCCGTCGAGTGCCAGTGCGCGCTCGACGATGTGCCGGTTGAGCGCCTCGGCGCGTTCGATCTCCGCCGCGTCCTGCGGATCGACCAGGATCAGGGTGTGGAAGTTGCCGTCGCCCACATGGCCGACGATGGGCGCGGTGAGTCCGCTGGCAGCGATGTCCGCGCGCGTGCCGGCTATCGCCTCGGCCAGGCGCGAGATCGGCACGCACACGTCGGTGGTGATGCCGCGGCAGCCGGGCTTGAGGTTGAGGCAGGCGAAGTAGGTGTCGTGGCGAGCCTGCCACAGGCGGCTGCGGTCCTCCGGCCGGGTGGCCCATTCAAAGTCCTCGCCGCCGTTGTCGCGTGCCAGTTCCTGCACGGTGGCGGCCTGCTCCTCGACCCCGGCGGGCGAACCGTGGAACTCGAAGAACAGCATCGGCGCCTCGCGCAGCGTGGTCTTGCTGTAGCGGTTGATCGCGGTCACGGTGAGGCTGTCGAGCAGCTCGATGCGCGCCACCGGCACGCCGAGCTGGATGGTCTGGATCACCGTGCGCACCGCGGCGTCCACGTCGGGGAAGGTGCAGATCGCCGCCGAGACCGCTTCCGGCAGCGGGTGCAGGCGCACGGTCAGTTCGGTGATCAGGCCCAGCGTGCCTTCCGAGCCGACCAGCAGCTTGGTGAGGTCGTAGCCGCTGGACGACTTGCGCGCCCGCCCGCCGGTGCGGATCACCCGGCCGTCGGCGAGCACCGCGGTCATGCCCAGCACGTTCTCGCGCATGGTGCCGTAGCGCACCGCGTTGGTGCCGGAGGCCCGGGTGGCGGCCATGCCGCCCAGCGAGGCGTCCGCGCCCGGGTCGATGGGGAAGAACAGCCCGCTGCCGTGCAGTTCGGCGTTGAGCTGCTTGCGGGTGACGCCGGGCTGGACCACCGCGTCCATGTCCTCGCCGTGTACCGCGAGCACCCGGTTCATCTCGGAGAAGTCGATGCTGATGCCGCCGCGGATGGCGAGGATGTGGCCTTCGAGCGAGCTGCCGACGCCATAGGGAACGATCGGCACCGCGTGCTCGGCGCAGGCCTTGACGATGGAGACGACCTCCTCGGTGCTGTGCGGAAAGACAACCGCGTCGGGCAGCGCATCGGGGAAGTGAGATTCATCGTGTCCGTGATGGGCGCGTACGCCCTCGGAGGTCGTGAAGCGCGCGCCGAACACGCTCGAAAGCGTGTCCACGAGAGTCTGTGGCAGGGGCCGGCGAATGTTGTCCACTGGGGTGTTCATGCAGATGCTCCATATGCTGCGGGCGTTGGGTTCGACTGACAATGCGCATTATCGTCCGTCAGGCGCTCCGCGTCCTGCGGTCCACGTGCCCGGAAGGGTGTAATACAGCGTACGCCGGATCGTGCATCTGCTAAAAAGGGAAGACGTCGCGAATCATGGCCGGGAGATGGTGCAAGCGGGACGTCGTCGCGAGAGGTGGTCGCGGTTGAACGTGTGAGAGAAAGTGTTTGACAGCGATCTCGTTAGCCTCTATAGTGCGGCGCTTCTCGCTTGGAGGGGTACCCAAGCGGTCAACGGGAGCAGACTGTAAATCTGCCGGCTCAGCCTTCGAAGGTTCGAATCCTTCCCCCTCCACCAAGTAGCTGTAGTGCGCCGGGTCTTCCTGGTGATGTGAGAAGTCTGGTGCATGTGGTGAGTGCGGGTCGTCTGCGTTGTGCGCGGGTGTAGCTCAATGGTAGAGCAGAAGCCTTCCAAGCTTACGACGAGGGTTCGATTCCCTTCACCCGCTCCAGGTTGTGAGAGTAGTAGGCGTTTTGGCAGTGCCCATGTAGCTCAGTGGTAGAGCACTCCCTTGGTAAGGGAGAGGCCACGTGTTCAATCCACGTCATGGGCACCATTCCCCTCTTCTCCGTCCTGGATGTTGAAGGTTTCCTTATTCCTGGTACTGACATTCAAGAGGTTTCGACATGGCGAAGGGTAAGTTCGAGCGGACCAAGCCGCACGTAAACGTTGGCACGATCGGCCACGTTGACCATGGCAAGACGACGCTGACGGCGGCGATCACCACGATCCTGTCGAAGAAGTTCGGTGGCGAGGCGAAGGCCTACGACCAGATCGACGCGGCGCCGGAAGAGAAGGCACGCGGCATCACCATCAACACCGCGCACGTCGAGTACGAGACCGAAACCCGTCACTACGCCCATGTGGACTGCCCGGGTCACGCCGACTACGTGAAGAACATGATTACCGGTGCCGCCCAGATGGACGGCGCCATCCTGGTGTGCTCGGCCGCTGACGGCCCGATGCCGCAGACCCGCGAGCACATCCTGCTGGCCCGTCAGGTCGGCGTGCCCTACATCATCGTCTTCCTGAACAAGTGCGACATGGTCGACGACGAAGAGCTGCTCGAGCTGGTCGAGATGGAAGTGCGCGAGCTGCTGTCCAAGTACGACTTCCCGGGCGACGACATTCCCATCGTCAAGGGCTCCGCGCTCAAGGCGCTCGAAGGCGACCAGTCGCCGATCGGCGAGCCGGCGATCCTGGAACTGGCCGCTGCGCTGGACTCCTACATCCCGACCCCGGAGCGCGCGATCGACAAGCCCTTCCTGCTGCCGATCGAAGACGTGTTCTCGATCTCCGGCCGCGGCACCGTGGTGACCGGTCGTGTCGAGCGCGGCATCGTCAAGGTTGGCGAGGAAATCGAGATCGTCGGCATCAAGCCCACCGTCAAGACCACCTGCACCGGCGTGGAAATGTTCCGCAAGCTGCTGGATCAGGGTCAGGCCGGTGACAACGTCGGCGTGCTGCTGCGCGGTACCAAGCGTGAAGACGTCGAGCGTGGCCAGGTGCTGGCCAAGCCGGGCTCCATCACCCCGCACACCCACTTCACCGGTGAAGTGTACGTGCTGAGCAAGGAAGAAGGCGGTCGTCACACCCCGTTCTTCAACAACTACCGTCCGCAGTTCTACTTCCGTACCACGGACGTGACCGGTTCGATCGTGCTGCCGGAAGGCACCGAGATGGTCATGCCGGGCGACAACGTGTCGATCACCGTCAAGCTGATCGCCCCGATCGCCATGGAAGAAGGTCTGCGTTTCGCGATCCGCGAAGGTGGTCGCACCGTCGGCGCCGGCGTCGTCGCCAAGGTCATCGAGTAATCCACAGCCGGATTGCCCGGTAATAAGCGCCCCTGAAAAGGGGCGCTTCGTAGTCTCTGCTGCAGGGGTATAGCTCAACTGGCAGAGCGTCGGTCTCCAAAACCGAAGGTTGGGGGTTCGATTCCCTCTGCCCCTGCCATTATTTCCGGATACAGATAACGTCGATGGCCGATAAGTTGAAGTTCGCGCTGGCTCTCGCCCTGGTTGCGGCCGGCGTGGTCGGCTTTTACCTGCTTGGCGAACAGCCGCTGGTGCTGCGTGTCCTCGCGGTTCTGGCTGGTGTGGGTGCCGGTGTCGGTGTTGCCGCGCTGTCCGAGCCGGGACGCCGCTTCATCGATTTCGCGCGCGAAGCAGTGGTCGAGACCAAGAAGGTCGTCTGGCCGTCGCGCAAGGAAACGGTGCAGACGACCGGTATCGTCTTCGCCTTCGTGGTCGTTATCGCGATCTTTCTGTGGCTGACCGACAAGAGCCTGGAGTGGGTGCTGTACGACCTGGTTCTGGGCTGGAAGTGATCATGACGAAGCGCTGGTACGTGGTGCACGCCTACTCCGGGTTCGAGAAGTCCGTTCAACGGGCGCTCGTCGACCGGATCAATCGCGCCGGCATGCAGGACATGTTCGGCCAGATCCTGGTGCCGGTCGAAGAGGTCGTCGAGATGAAGGGCGGCCAGAAGAGCATCTCCGAACGGAAGTTCTTCCCCGGCTACGTGCTCGTCGAGATGGAAATGAACGACGAGTCCTGGCACCTGGTGAAGTCCACCCCCAAGGTCACCGGGTTCGTCGGCGGTACCGCTACCAAGCCGACGCCGATCTCCGACAAGGAGGTCGACAAGATCATGCACCAGATGCAGGAAGGGGTGGAGAAGCCCCGTCCCAAGGTGCTGTTCGAGACCGGCGAGGTGGTGCGCGTCAAGGAAGGTCCGTTCACCGATTTCCACGGTTCGGTGGAAGACGTGAACTACGAGAAGAGCAAGCTGCGCGTGTCGGTGACCATCTTCGGTCGTGCCACGCCGGTGGAACTGGATTTCGCCCAGGTCGAGAAAACCTGAGCGTAGGCGGCGGGCGTGGGAACGTCCGCCGCATTTGCCCGTCAACGACGGGTCGAGCGAGGAGCGCCGGCAAGACCGGCGCGTTTGCACTCATAACAGGAGCATGCCTCAATGGCAAAGAAAATCATCGGCTACATCAAGCTGCAGGTGCCGGCCGGCAAGGCCAACCCCAGCCCCCCGATCGGTCCCGCGCTCGGTCAGCGCGGCCTGAACATCATGGAATTCTGCAAGGCCTTCAACGCCCAGACCCAAGGTCTGGAGCCGGGCCTGCCGATTCCGGTGGTGATCACGGCCTATGCCGACAAGAGCTTCACCTTCATCATGAAGACCCCGCCGGCCTCGGTGCTGATCAAGAAGGCCGCGAAGATCCAGAAGGGTTCGCCGAAGCCGCATACCGACAAGGTCGGCTCGATCACCCGTGCACAGGTCGAGGAAATCGCCAAGACCAAGATGAAGGATCTGACTGCTGCCGACCTCGAGGCCGCCGTGCGTACCATCGCCGGCTCCGCGCGCAGCATGGGCATCACCGTGGAGGGTCTCTGATCATGGCCAAGCTTTCCAAGCGCGTTCAGACCCTGCGTGCCAAGGTTGACCGCAACCGTACCTATTCCGTCACCGAAGCGCTGGCGCTGGTCAAGCAGTGCGCCACCGCCAAGTTCGACGAGTCGATCGACGTGTCCGTGAATCTCGGCGTCGATGCGCGCAAATCCGACCAGGTGGTGCGTGGCTCCGTGGTGCTGCCCGCCGGTACCGGCAAGACCGTGCGCGTCGCCGTGTTCGCCCAGGGCGACAAGGCCGAGGCCGCTCGTGCCGCGGGTGCCGACGTGGTCGGTTTCGAAGACCTCGCCGAGCAGGTCAAGGCCGGCAACATCGACTTCGATCTCTGCATCGCCACGCCGGACGCCATGCGCGTCGTCGGTCAGCTGGGCCAGATCCTCGGTCCGCGCGGCCTGATGCCGAACCCGAAGGTCGGCACCGTGACCATGGACGTGACCACCGCGGTCAAGAACGCCAAGGCCGGTCAGGTGCAGTACCGCACCGACAAGGCTGGCATCGTGCACGCCACCATCGGCCGCGCCTCGTTCGCCGACGAAGCACTGCAGCAGAACTTCAACGCACTGATCGACGCCCTGGTGAAGGCCAAGCCGGCGGCTTCCAAGGGTGTGTACCTGCGCAAGATTGCGCTCTCCAGCACCATGGGTGCCGGCGTGCGCGTCGAGCCGGGCAGCGTTACCGCCGCCTGACAGGGCGGCAGACAGAACTTTGGGCCGCCCCGGGGCTTCGGTTCCGGGGCGGATCGTCAAAGACCGCAGGTGCGGGAGTCCGCTTCCGCTTAAGCAATCCGGTTGGCCTGCGCAGACGGTGAGCCCAGAACAGGATACAGGTCGTCGTTTCGGCCGCTCTCCTGATCCAGGTCGCCGTGGGTGCGGATCGCCTTAGTGCGGTTCGCGTGTGGACTTGAAAGGAGGAAAGACCCGTGGGTCTCAATCTCGATGACAAGAAAGCCGTAGTGGCAGAGGTGTCGGCACAGGTTGCCAACGCCCAGACCATCGCGGTGGCCGAGTATCGCGGCATTGCGGTGGGCGATCTCACCGTGCTGCGTGCCAAGGCCCGCGAATCTGGCGTTTACCTGCGTGTGCTGAAGAACACCCTGGTGCGTCGCGCAATCGCCGATACCCCGTTTGCCGGGCTGTCCGACCAACTGGTCGGTCCGCTGATCTATGGCATTTCGGACGATCCGGTGGCTGCCGCCAAGGTGCTCAACGATTTCGCCAAGGGCAACGACAAGCTGGTGCTGAAGGCTGGTTCCTATGCGGGCAACGTGCTCGACAAGGCCGGCGTCCAGGCGCTCGCCTCGATCCCGAGCCGCGAAGAGCTGCTTGCTCGCCTGCTGGGCGTCATGCAGGCGCCGGTTTCCGGCTTCGCCTGCGCGATGGCCGCCCTCGCCAAGAAGCGCGAGGAAGAAGGCGCGGCAGCCTGAGCGCTCTGCACAACCGTTTTCAGATAAGTTTCGATTTTGGAGTGATTTGAAATGGCAATCAGCAAAGAAGATATCCTCGAAGCCGTTAGCGCGATGACCGTGATGGAACTGAACGACCTGGTCAAGGCGTTCGAAGAGAAGTTCGGTGTGTCCGCTGCCGCGATGGCCGTGGCTGCTCCGGGTGCCGGCGCTGCCGCTCCGGCCGCCGAAGAGAAGACCGAGTTCGACGTGATCCTGGCCGCTGCCGGCGACAAGAAGGTCGAGGTCATCAAGGTCGTCCGTGCCGCTACCGGCCTGGGCCTGAAGGAAGCCAAGGACGTGGTCGACGGTGCGCCGAAGGCTGTGAAGGAAGGCGTGTCCAAGGCCGACGCCGAAGCGCTGAAGAAGCAGCTGGAAGACGCGGGCGCGAAGGTCGAGATCAAGTAATCTCGCGTTTGCCCCTGGGGGCTGGCGCTCGTATGAGCGCCGGCCCTTTCGTGCTTTCTGCTCGCAGGAAGCCAGAATACAGCGTCCCGGCCGGTGTGCCGGTGGCAAGAGACCCTTTCGGGGCGCCGTCTTCTGTTTTTTGTTTGTCCGACGTCTGACCTCTACCCGGAGCATCCATGGCGTATTCCTACACCGAAAAGAAGCGTATCCGCAAGAGCTTCGCCAAGCGCAAAGCCGTGCTGGATGTGCCTTTCCTGCTCGCCACCCAGATCGAGTCGTTCGCGGCCTTCCTGCAGGCTGAAACGCCGCCGGAGTCCCGCGTGAACCAGGGCCTGCAGGCCGCGTTCAGCTCCATCTTCCCGATCTCCAGCCACAGTGGCAACGCCCGGCTCGAGTTTGTCCAGTACATGCTCGGCGAGCCCGCGTTCGACGTGAAGGAGTGCCAGCAGCGCGGCCTGACCTTCGCCTCGCCGCTGCGTGCGCGCGTGCGCCTGGTGATCATGGATCGCGATGCGCCGAAGGAGACCATCAAGGAGGTCAAGGAGCAGGAGGTCTACATGGGCGAGATCCCGCTCATGACCACCACCGGCTCCTTCGTCATCAACGGCACCGAGCGGGTCATCGTTTCCCAGCTGCACCGTTCGCCGGGCGTTTTCTTCGAGCACGACCGCGGCAAGACCCACTCCTCGGGCAAGCTGCTGTTCTCGGCGCGCATCATCCCCTACCGCGGCTCCTGGCTGGACTTCGAGTTCGATCCGAAGGACTACCTGTACTTCCGCGTCGACCGTCGTCGCAAGATGCCGGTGTCGATCCTGCTGCGCGCGATCGGCATGACCCCGGAAGAGATCCTCGAGACCTTCCACGACTTCGACGACTTCCATCTGTCGGGCGAGTCGGTGCTGTTCACCGTGGTGCCGGACCGCCTGCGCGGCGAAGTGGCACGCTTCGACATCACCGCGCCGGACGGCAAGCTGATTGTGGCGCGCGACAAGCGCATCACCGCCAAGCACATCCGCGAGCTGGACCAGGCCGGCGTGACCCGCCTGGCCGTACCCGAGGACTTCCTCCTCGGCCGCATCCTGGCGCGCAATGTCGTCGATGCCGAGACCGGCGAGCTGGTCGCGCGGGCCAACGACGAGATCACCGAAGAGCTCCTCGCCAAGCTGCGTGATGCAGGGGTGAGCGACATTCAGACCCTGTATGTGAACGACCTCGATCGCGGCGCGTACATCTCTTCGACGCTGCGCATCGACGAGACCGCCGACCAGTGGGCGGCCAAGGTCGCCATCTACCGCATGATGCGTCCGGGCGAGCCGCCCACCGAGGACGCCGTCGAGGCGCTGTTCCAGGGCCTGTTCTACGCCGAGGAGCGCTACGACCTGTCCTCCGTCGGCCGTATGAAGTTCAACCGCCGCGCCTACCCGGAGAAGATCGACGACAAGACCCCCGGCTGGCTCAAGCGCTTCTACGACCGTGTCGGACCGCAGGGCGAGGAAGGCGCCGGCACGCTGGCGAACGAGGACATCCTGGCGGTCATCGGCGTGCTGGTCGAGCTGCGCAACGGTCGCGGCGAGATCGACGACATCGACCACCTCGGCAACCGCCGCGTGCGTTCGGTGGGCGAACTCGCGGAGAACCAGTTCCGTGCCGGCCTGGTGCGCGTCGAGCGCGCGGTCAAGGAGCGCCTGTCGCAGGCCGAGTCCGACAACCTGATGCCCCATGACCTGATCAACGCCAAGCCGATCTCGGCGGCGATCAAGGAGTTCTTCGGCTCCAGCCAGCTCTCCCAGTTCATGGACCAGACCAACCCGCTGTCCGAGATCACCCACAAGCGCCGCGTCTCGGCGCTCGGCCCGGGCGGTCTGACGCGCGAGCGTGCCGGCTTCGAGGTGCGCGACGTGCATCCGACCCATTACGGCCGCGTGTGCCCGATCGAGACCCCGGAAGGTCCGAACATCGGCCTGATCAACTCGCTCGCGGTGTATGCCCGCACCAACCGTCACGGCTTCCTCGAGACGCCGTACCGCAAGGTGACGGACGGCAAGGTCACCGATCAGATCGATTTCCTGTCGGCGATCGAGGAAGGTCAGTACGTCATCGCACAGGCGAACGCTGAGATCGACGCTAACGGCATGCTAGATGGCGACTTGGTGTCCTGCCGCCACAAGGGCGAATTCACCCTGGCGACCGCCGACCAGGTGCAGTACATGGACGTGGCGCCGGGCCAGATCGTCTCGGTGGCGGCCTCGCTGATCCCCTTCCTGGAGCACGACGACGCGAACCGCGCACTGATGGGCGCCAACATGCAGCGCCAGGCCGTGCCTTGCCTGCGTCCGGAGAAGCCGCTGGTCGGTACCGGCATTGAGCGCACCGTGGCGGTCGACTCGGGCACCGCGGTGCAGGCGCTGCGCGGCGGCGTGGTCGACTATGTCGATTCCAGCCGTATCGTGGTGCGGGTCAATGACGACGAGAACGTCGCCGGCCAGGTCGGCGTCGACATCTACAACCTGATCAAGTACTCGCGTTCCAACCAGAACACCAACATCAACCAGCGTCCGATCGTGAAGGTCGGCGACAAGATCGCCAAGGGCGACGTGGTGGCCGACGGCGCCTCCACCGACCTGGGCGAACTGGCGCTCGGCCAGAACATGCTGGTGGCGTTCATGCCGTGGAACGGCTACAACTTCGAAGACTCCATCCTGCTCTCCGAGCGCGTGGTGGCCGAAGACCGCTTCACCTCGATCCACATCGAAGAGCTGACCGTGGTCGCCCGCGACACCAAGCTCGGACCCGAGGAAATCACCCGCGACATCGCGTCGCTGGGTGAAGCGCAGCTGTCCCGTCTGGACGAGTCCGGCATCGTGTACATCGGTGCCGAAGTCGAAGCTGGCGACGTGCTGGTGGGCAAGGTCACGCCGAAGGGCGAGACCCAGCTGACCCCGGAAGAGAAGCTGCTGCGCGCGATCTTCGGCGAGAAGGCCTCCGACGTGAAGGACACCTCGCTGCGCGTACCGGCCGGCATGGTCGGCACCGTGATCGACGTGCAGGTGTTCACCCGCGAGGGCATCGAGCGCGACAAGCGTGCCCAGTCGATCATCGACGACATGCTGCGCAGCTTCAAGACCGACCTCGCCGACCAGATGCGCATCGTCGAGCGCGACGCCTTCGCCCGTCTGCGCCGGCAAATCGTCGGCCAGAAGGCCAACGGCGGTCCGAAGAAGCTCGCCAAGGGCACCGAGGTCACCGACGCCTACCTGGACCAGCTCGAGCCCTACCACTGGTTCGACATCCGCATGGCCAACGAAGACCTGGCCGCGCAGCTGGAAGCGGTGCGCGAAGGTCTGGAGAAGACCCGCAAGGACTTCGACAGCGCCTTCGAGATCAAGAAGAAGAAGCTCACCCAGGGCGACGAGCTGCCCCCGGGCGTGCAGAAGATGGTCAAGGTCTACCTTGCCGTCAAGCGCCGCCTGCAGCCCGGCGACAAGATGGCGGGCCGCCACGGTAACAAGGGCGTGGTCTCGCGCATCGTGCCGGTCGAGGACATGCCGTACATGGAAGACGGCACCCCGGTGGACATCGTGCTCAACCCGCTCGGCGTGCCGTCGCGGATGAACATCGGCCAGATCCTCGAGACCCACCTGGGCTGGGCCGCCAAGGGACTGGGCCAGAAGATCGACCGGATGATGCGGGCCAATGCCGCGGTGCAGGAGGTGCGCAGCCTGCTGGAGCAGATCTATAACGAAAGCGGCACGGCGGAAGATATTGCTTCGCTGGCCGACAACGAAGTGGTCGAGCTGGCGTCCAACCTGTCCAAGGGTGTGCCGTTCGCCTCGCCGGTGTTCGACGGTGCCAAGGAAGAAGAGATCGGCAAGATGCTCGAGCTGGCCGGTCTGCCGGTCGGCGGCCAGGTCACGCTCTACGACGGACGCACCGGTGAGGCCTTCGAGCGCAAGGTAACCGTGGGCTACAAGCACGTGTTGAAGCTGCACCACCTGGTCGATGACAAGATGCACGCGCGTTCCACCGGCCCGTACTCGCTGGTCACCCAGCAGCCGCTGGGCGGCAAGGCGCAGTTCGGCGGTCAGCGTTTCGGCGAGATGGAAGTGTGGGCGCTGGAAGCCTACGGCGCGGCCTACACGCTGCAGGAAATGCTCACCGTCAAGTCGGACGACGTCACCGGCCGGACCAAGGTGTACGAGAACATCGTCAAGGGCGAGCACAAGATCGATGCCGGCATGCCGGAATCCTTCAACGTGCTGGTGAAGGAAATCCGCTCCCTGGCGATCGACATCGACCTGGACCGCTACTAAGAATCCGGCCACGGGCCGGCCGCTCGGATCGGAGGCATTACTGCCCGATCCGGCCGGCCGGCCCGGCCCCACTCCTCGCTGGAGAAATTGATGAAGAGCTTGCTCGCTGACCTGTTCAAGCAAACCCTGCCGAACGAGGAAGAGTTCGACGCGATCACGATCGGCCTGGCCTCCCCGGACAAGGTCCGTTCCTGGTCCTACGGGGAAGTCAAGAAACCCGAAACCATCAACTACCGCACCTTCAAGCCGGAGCGCGACGGCCTGTTCTGCGCCAAGATCTTCGGCCCGGTGAAGGACTACGAGTGCCTGTGCGGCAAGTACAAGCGCCTCAAGCACCGCGGCGTGATTTGCGAGAAGTGCGGCGTCGAGGTGACCCTGTCCAAGGTGCGCCGCGAGCGCATGGGCCACATCGAGCTGGCCTCGCCGGTCGCCCACATCTGGTTCCTGAAGAGCCTGCCGAGCCGTCTCGGCATGGTGCTCGACATGACCCTGCGCGACATCGAGCGCGTGCTCTACTTCGAAGCCTTCGTGGTGGTCGAGCCGGGCATGACCCCGCTGAACCGCGCGCAGTTGCTGACCGAAGACGACTACCTCGCCAAGGTCGAGGAGTACGGTGACGACTTCGACGCCGTGATGGGCGCCGAGGGCATCCGCGAGCTGCTGCGCACGCTGGACGTGAACCTCGAGATCGAGAAGCTGCGCGGCGAGTTGGAGACCACCAGCTCCGAGGCCAAGATCAAGAAGTTCTCCAAGCGCCTTAAGGTGCTCGAGGCCTTCCAGCAGTCGGGCATCAAGCCCGAGTGGATGATCCTGGAAGTGCTGCCGGTGCTGCCGCCGGACCTGCGTCCGCTGGTGCCGCTGGACGGTGGCCGTTTCGCCACCTCGGACCTGAACGACCTGTACCGCCGCGTCATCAACCGTAACAACCGCCTGAAGCGCCTGCTGGAGCTCAAGGCGCCCGAGATCATCGTGCGCAACGAGAAGCGCATGCTGCAGGAAGCCGTCGACTCGCTGCTCGACAACGGCCGCCGCGGCAAGGCCATGACCGGCGCCAACAAGCGTCCGCTGAAGTCGCTGGCCGACATGATCAAGGGCAAGGGCGGCCGCTTCCGCCAGAACCTGCTGGGCAAGCGCGTCGACTACTCGGGCCGTTCGGTCATCGTGGTGGGCCCGCAGCTCAAGCTGCACCAGTGCGGCCTGCCCAAGCTGATGGCGCTGGAACTGTTCAAGCCCTTCATCTTCAACAAGCTGGAGCTGATGGGTCTCGCGACCACCATCAAGCAGGCCAAGAAGATGGTGGAGAGCCAGGAGCCGGTGGTGTGGGACATCCTCGAAGAGGTGATCCGCGAGCATCCGGTGATGCTCAACCGCGCCCCGACCCTGCACCGCCTCGGCATCCAGGCTTTCGAGCCGGTGCTGATCGAAGGCAAGGCGATCCAGCTCCACCCGCTGGTCTGCGTGGCCTTCAACGCCGACTTCGACGGCGACCAGATGGCCGTCCACGTCCCGCTGTCGCTGGAAGCGCAGATGGAAGCCCGCACCCTGATGCTGGCCTCCAACAACGTGCTGTCGCCGGCCAACGGCGAGCCGATCATCGTGCCGTCGCAGGACATCGTGCTGGGCCTGTACTACGCCACCCGCGAGGCGGTGAACGCCCCGGGCGAAGGCATGCTGATGGCCGACGTGTCGGAAGTGAAGCGCGCCTACGAGTCCAAGCAGATCTCGCTGCACGCCCGCGTCTCGGTGCGCCTGAAGGAGATCGAGGTGACGCCGGAAGGCGAGCACCGCGAGAAGATCACGCGCTACGACACCACCGCCGGCCGTGCCATCCTGTCCGAGATCCTGCCCCCGGGACTGCCCTTCAGCGTCATCGACAAGCCGCTGAAGAAGAAGGAGATCTCCCGCCTGATCAACGCCTCCTTCCGCCGCTGCGGGTTGCGCGCGACGGTGATCTTCGCCGACAAGCTGATGCAGTTCGGCTACGCGCTGGCGACCCGCGCGGGCATCTCGATCGCGGTCAAGGACATGCTGGTGCCGCAGCTCAAGGACGAGCTGATCCGCGCCGCCGAGGCCGAGGTGAAGGAGATCGCCCAGCAGTACACCTCCGGTCTGGTGACCGATGGCGAGCGCTACAACAAGGTGGTCGACATCTGGGGCCGTTGCGGCGACCAGGTGGCCAAGGCGATGATGGAGCAGCTCGGTCACGAGCCGGTGACCGATCGTGAGGGCAAGGAGACCAAGCAGGAGTCCTTCAACTCGATCTACATGATGGCCGACTCCGGCGCGCGTGGCTCTGCCGCGCAGATCCGCCAGCTGGCCGGTATGCGGGGCCTGATGGCCAAGCCGGACGGCTCCATCATCGAGACGCCGATCACCACCAACTTCCGCGAAGGCCTGAACGTTCTGCAGTACTTCATCTCGACGCACGGCGCCCGTAAGGGTCTGGCCGATACCGCGCTGAAGACCGCGAACTCCGGTTACCTGACCCGCCGTCTGGTGGACGTGACCCAGGATCTGGTGGTCATCGAGGACGATTGCGGCACCCGCGAGGGCTTCAACATGAAGGCCCTGATCGAGGGCGGTGAAGTCGTCGAGCCGCTGCGCGAGCGCATCCTCGGCCGCGTGTGTGCCGAGGACGTGGTCAACCCCGATACCCAGGAAACCGCGATCGAGGCCGGTTCGCTGCTCGACGAGGACATGGTCGACCTGATCGAGAGCCTCGGCATCGACGAGGTGAAGGTGCGCACGCCGCTGACCTGCGAGACCCGTTACGGCCTGTGCGCCAAGTGCTACGGCCGCGACCTGGGCCGCGGGCAGATGGTCAACTCCGGCGAAGCGGTCGGCGTGATCGCTGCCCAGTCGATCGGCGAGCCGGGCACCCAGCTGACCATGCGGACCTTCCACGTCGGTGGTGCGGCTTCCCGGGCCGCGTCGGCGAGCGGTGTGGAGGCCAAGTCCACCGGCACCATCCGCTTCGCAGGCAACATGCGCTATGTGGCCAATGCGAAGGGCGAGAAGATCGTCATCGCACGTTCCGCCGAGCTGGTGGTGGCCGACGAGATGGGCCGCGAGCGCGAGCGTCACAAGCTGCCCTACGGCGCCACCCTGATGGTGGACGACGGCATGGCGATCAAGGCCGGCACGCAGCTGGCCAGCTGGGATCCGCACACCCGTCCGATCATCACCGAGTACGCCGGTACGGTGAAGTTCGAGAACGTCGAGGAAGGCGTCACCGTCGCCAAGCAGATCGACGAGGTCACCGGCCTGTCGACCCTGGTGGTGATCGACGCCAAGCGCCGTTCGAGCTCCTCCACCGCCAAGGGCGTGCGTCCGCAGGTCAAGCTGCTGGACGAGAACGGCGAGGAGATGAAGATCGCCGGTACCGACCACGCGGTGGCCATCACCTTCCAGGTCGGTTCGCTGATCACCGTGAAGGACGGCCAGCAGGTGGGCGTGGGCGACGTGCTCGCCCGCATCCCGCAGGAATCCGCCAAGACCCGCGACATTACCGGTGGTCTGCCGCGCGTGGCCGAGCTGTTCGAAGCGCGTTCGCCGAAGGACGCCGGCCTGCTGGCCGAGTACACCGGCACCGTGTCGTTCGGCAAGGACACCAAGGGCAAGCAGCGTCTGGTGATCACCGAGCCGGACGGCCAGGTGCACGAGTTCCTGATCCCGAAGGACAAGCACCTGATGGTGCACGACGGGCAGGTGGTGAACAAGGGCGAACTCATCGTCGACGGTCCGGCCGATCCGCACGACATCCTGCGTCTGCAGGGCATCGAGGCGCTGGCGCACTACATCATCGACGAGGTGCAGGACGTCTATCGTCTGCAGGGTGTGAAGATCAACGACAAGCACATCGAGGTGATCGTCCGCCAGATGCTGCGTCGCGTGGTCATTACCGATCCGGGCGATACCAAGTTCATCCGCGAGGAGCAGGTCGAACGCTCCGAGGTGCTGGACGAGAACGACCGCATGGAAGCCGAGGGCAAGCTGCCGGCGCAGTACGAGAACGTGCTGCTGGGCATCACCAAGGCCTCGCTGTCCACCGACTCCTTCATCTCTGCGGCGTCCTTCCAGGAAACCACCCGCGTGCTGACCGAAGCGGCGATCATGGGCAAGCGCGACGAACTGCGCGGCCTGAAGGAAAACGTCATCGTCGGTCGACTGATCCCCGCAGGTACCGGCCTTGCGTACCATCGCAACCGCCGGGCGCAGGGCGATGGAGAAGACCTGGCTGCCGAACACGCCTGGCCCGCCACCGAGAACGTTGCGGTGGAAGGTCAGGATGTGGAAGCCAGTTGACGGGAAACGGGGTATTGAACTAAACTCCGGCCTCTTTTTGTGGACTGACCAATCGTAGTCGGTCTCAGCCGGAATAATCCGCCCGAGGCGGCCCGAAGCGGCTGCCTCGGTTTTTTGGGAAATTCTTAAGCTATGCCAACAATCAATCAGCTCGTCCGCAAGCCGCGGGAAATCGCCGTTACCAAGAGCAAGGTGCCGGCCCTGGAAGCGTGCCCTCAGCGGCGCGGTGTGTGCACCCGTGTGTACACCACGACCCCGAAAAAGCCGAACTCCGCGCTGCGTAAAGTGGCCAAGGTTCGTCTGACCAATGGTTTTGAGGTCATCTCGTACATCGGCGGTGAGGGTCACAACCTTCAGGAGCACTCCGTGGTGCTGATCCGCGGCGGTCGTGTGAAGGACTTGCCGGGTGTGCGTTACCACATCGTGCGCGGTTCCCTCGATCTGCAGGGCGTCAAGGACCGGAAGCAGTCGCGCTCGAAGTACGGCGCCAAGCGTCCGAAGAAAGCCTGATTGCCGGCATCTAATAAATAGCGAGAGATTGTCATGCCACGTCGTCGTGAAGTACCCAAGCGTGAAGTCCTGGCTGATCCCAAGTTCGGGTCGCAGGATGTGTCCAAGTTCATCAACGTGATCATGCAGGCCGGCAAGAAGTCGGTTGCCGAGCGCATCGTCTATGGTGCGTTCGATCAGATCTCCAACAAGGCCGGCAAGGACCCGTTGGAAGTGTTCTCTGCAGCGATCGCCAACGTCAAGCCGGTCGTCGAGGTGAAGAGCCGTCGCGTCGGTGGCGCGAACTACCAGGTTCCGGTCGAAGTCCGTCCGTCCCGTCGCATGGCGCTGTCCATGCGCTGGCTGCGCGAGGCTGCCCGCAAGCGTGCCGAGAAGTCGATGGCCCAACGTCTGGCCGGGGAGCTGCTCGAGGCGGCGGAAGGTCGCGGTTCGGCGATGAAGAAGCGCGAAGAAGTCCACCGCATGGCCGAGGCCAACAAGGCGTTCTCGCACTACCGGTTCTGAGTCTTCGTTCCGGTAGTGATTCGAGCCCTGAGAAGGGCTCGATTGTTTTGTAACGCAACATTCAAACAAATCGTGCCGCCGGCGCGATTCAGGAAAGGCAGGAATACACCGTGGCTCGCAAGACACCCATCGAGCGTTACCGCAACATCGGTATCTCCGCTCACATCGACGCCGGCAAGACCACCACGACCGAGCGCATCCTCTTCTACACCGGTGTGAACCACAAGATCGGTGAAGTGCATGACGGCGCTGCCACCATGGACTGGATGGCGCAGGAGCAGGAGCGCGGCATCACCATCACTTCCGCAGCAACGACCTGCTTCTGGAAGGGGATGGAGATGAACTATCCCGAGCACCGCTTCAACATCATCGACACCCCGGGGCACGTGGACTTCACCATCGAAGTCGAGCGCTCCATGCGTGTGCTCGACGGTGCTTGCATGGTGTATTGCGCCGTGGGTGGCGTGCAGCCGCAGTCCGAAACCGTGTGGCGCCAGGCTACCAAGTACAAGGTGCCGCGTCTGGCCTTCGTGAACAAGATGGACCGTTCCGGCGCGAACTTCTTCAAGGTCGTCGACCAGATGAAGACCCGCCTGATGGCCAATCCTGTGCCCATCGTTATTCCGATCGGCGCCGAGGACACCTTTGCTGGCGTGGTCGACCTGATCAAGATGAAAGCGATCATCTGGGACGAGGCCTCCCAGGGCATGAAGTTCGACTATCGCGACATTCCGGCCGAACTCCAGGGCGAGGCCGAGAAGTGGCGCGAGCAGATGCTCGAGGCGGCCGCCGAGGCTTCCGAAGAGCTGATGAACGAGTACCTCGAGAACGGCGACCTGCCCGAAGATAAGATCAAGCTCGGCCTGCGTCTGCGCACCATCGCCTGCGAGATCCAGCCGATGCTGTGCGGCACCGCCTTCAAGAACAAGGGCGTGCAGCGCATGCTGGACGCGGTCATCGATTTCCTGCCGTCGCCGATCGACATCCCGCCGGTGCAGGGTACCGACGACGACGAGAAGGAAGTCTCCCGCCGTGCCGACGACGGCGAGAAGTTCTCCGCGCTGGCGTTCAAGCTGATGACCGATCCCTTCGTTGGTCAGCTGACCTTCGTGCGCGTGTATTCCGGCGTGCTGGAATCCGGCTCCACCGTGCTGAACTCGGTCAAGGGCAAGAAGGAGCGCATCGGCCGTATCCTGCAGATGCACGCCAACGAGCGCCAGGAGATCAAGGAAGTGCTGGCCGGCGACATCGCCGCGGTCGTGGGTCTGAAGGAAGTCACCACCGGTGAGACCCTGTGCGACCCCAGCGCGCCGATCATCCTCGAGCGCATGGTCTTCCCGGATCCGGTGATTCACGTCGCCGTCGAGCCGAAGACCAAGAGCGACCAGGAGAAGATGGGTATCGCCCTGTCCCGCCTGGCGGCCGAGGATCCGTCCTTCCGCGTGCGCACCGACGAGGAGTCCGGCCAGACCATCATCTCCGGCATGGGCGAGCTGCACCTCGAGATCATCGTCGACCGCATGAAGCGTGAGTTCAACGTCGAAGCCAACGTGGGTGCTCCGCAGGTGGCCTACCGCGAAACCATCCGCAAGGCGGTGACCGACGTCGAAGGCAAGTTCGTCAAGCAGTCCGGCGGCCGCGGCCAGTACGGTCACGTCGTCATCAACCTCGAGCCGTCCGAGCAGGGCAAGGGCTACGAGTTCGTGGACGCCATCAAGGGCGGCGTGGTGCCGCGCGAGTACATCCCCGCGGTGGACAAGGGCATCCAGGACACCCTGCCGAACGGCGTGCTGGCCGGCTTCCCGGTGGTGGACGTCAAGGTCACCCTGCAGTTCGGTTCCTACCACGACGTCGACTCCAACGAAAACGCCTTCAAGATGGCGGGTTCGATGGCCTTCAAGGAGGCCATGCGCCGCGCCAACCCGGTGCTGCTCGAGCCGATGATGGCGGTCGTGGTGGAGACGCCGGAAGACTACATGGGTAACGTGATGGGCGACCTCTCCGGTCGTCGCGGCATCGTCCAGGGCATGGACGACATCCCCGGCGGCATGAAGGAGATCAAGGCCGAGGTGCCGCTGGCCGAAATGTTCGGCTACGCGACCTCGCTGCGTTCCCTGACCCAGGGTCGCGCGACCTATTCGATGGAATTCAAGCATTACGCCGAAGCGCCGAAGAACGTGGCCGAGGCGGTCATCAACAATCGCAAGTAATCTGCTGAATCAACGAGGAAAGCATTCATGGCTAAAGGTAAGTTCGAGCGGACCAAGCCGCACGTAAACGTTGGCACGATCGGCCACGTTGACCATGGCAAGACGACGCTGACGGCGGCGATCACCACGATCCTGTCGCGGAAGTTCGGTGGCGAGGCGAAGGCCTACGACCAGATCGACGCGGCGCCGGAAGAGAAGGCGCGCGGCATCACCATCAACACCGCGCACGTCGAGTACGAGACCGAAACCCGTCACTACGCCCACGTGGACTGCCCGGGTCACGCCGACTACGTGAAGAACATGATTACCGGTGCCGCCCAGATGGACGGCGCCATCCTGGTGTGCTCGGCCGCTGACGGCCCGATGCCGCAGACCCGCGAGCACATCCTGCTGGCCCGTCAGGTCGGCGTGCCCTACATCATCGTCTTCCTGAACAAGTGCGACATGGTCGACGACGAAGAGCTGCTCGAGCTGGTCGAGATGGAAGTGCGCGAGCTGCTGTCCAAGTACGACTTTCCGGGCGACGACATTCCCATCGTCAAGGGCTCCGCGCTCAAGGCGCTCGAAGGCGACCAGTCGCCGATCGGCGAGCCGGCGATCCTGGAACTGGCCGCTGCGCTGGACTCCTACATCCCGACCCCGGAGCGCGCGATCGACAAGCCCTTCCTGCTGCCGATCGAAGACGTGTTCTCGATCTCCGGCCGCGGCACCGTGGTGACCGGTCGTGTCGAGCGCGGCATCGTCAAGGTTGGCGAGGAAATCGAAATCGTCGGCATCAAGCCCACCGTCAAGACCACCTGCACCGGCGTGGAAATGTTCCGCAAGCTGCTGGACCAGGGTCAGGCCGGTGACAACGTCGGCGTGCTGCTGCGCGGCACCAAGCGTGAAGACGTCGAGCGTGGTCAGGTGCTGTGCAAGCCGGGCTCCATCACCCCGCACACCCACTTCACCGGCGAGATCTATGTGCTGTCGAAGGAAGAGGGTGGTCGTCACACCCCGTTCTTCAACAACTACCGTCCGCAGTTCTACTTCCGTACCACCGACGTGACCGGTTCGATCGCGCTGCCGGAAGGCACCGAGATGGTCATGCCGGGCGACAACGTGTCGATCACCGTCAAGCTGATCGCCCCGATCGCCATGGAAGAAGGTCTGCGCTTCGCGATCCGCGAAGGTGGCCGCACCGTCGGCGCCGGCGTCGTCGCCAAGATCATCGAGTAAGTCTTTCATCCGGGTGCGGTACGCCGCACCCTCGCTCTTTTTGGGAAATACCATGCAAAGCCAGAAAATCCGCATCCGTCTCAAGGCGTTCGACTACCGCTTGATCGACCAGTCCGCGCTGGAAATCGTCGATACCGCCAAGCGCACCGGCGCCGTGGTCCGCGGTCCGGTTCCGCTGCCGACGCGCATCGAGCGTTTCGACCTGCTGCGTTCGCCGCACGTGAACAAGGCGTCGCGCGACCAGATGGAGATTCGTACCCATCAGCGCCTGATGGACATCATCGACCCGACCGACAAAACGGTCGATGCGCTGATGAAGCTCGATCTTCCGGCTGGCGTGGACGTCGAGATCAAGCTGCAGTAATCGCCTGCTTGCAGTGGAAGCGCAAAGGCCGGTATAATCCGGCCTTTGCGCCTATTGGCGTAAAAAATTCGTTTGATAGGGCCCGGTCAATCGTAACCGGGGATCAGGAGAAGAAAATGAGTCTAGGCCTTGTCGGTCGCAAGGTGGGCATGACTCGCGTCTTCGCCGAGGATGGTCGTTCCATCCCGGTGACGGTGCTGGATGTGTCCAATAATCGCGTGACCCAGATCAAGACGCCTGAGGTGGATGGTTATTCCGCCGTTCAGGTGACCTTTGGCAAGCGCCGTGCGAGCCGCGTCAATAAGCCGCTCGCCGGACATCTCGCCAAGGCCGGTGTTGAAGCCGGTCACATCCTCAAGGAATTCCGCGTCGAAGCCGACCAGCTCGCCAGCCTCAAGGCCGGTGACGTGGTGGGTGTGGATCTCTTTGCCGTCGGGCAGAAGGTGGATATCACCGGAACCTCGATCGGTAAGGGTTTTTCCGGTTCGATCAAGCGGCACAACTTCAGCTCCAACCGCGCTTCGCACGGTAACTCGATCTCGCACAATGCGCCGGGCTCCATCGGTATGGCGCAGGATCCGGGTCGTGTTTTCCCGGGCAAGCGGATGGCCGGTCAGTACGGCAACGTGACCCGCACCACGCAGAACCTGGAAGTGGTTCGCGTGGATGCCGAGCGTCAGCTGCTGCTGGTCAAGGGTGCGGTGCCGGGCTCCAAGGGCGGCGACGTGGTCGTTCGTCCTGCGGTCAAGGCCGGTAACTGAGCGAGGGCGTAATGGAACTGAAACTACTGAACGATCAGGGTCAGCCCTCGGCTACGCTTGAGGCGTCCGACGTGCTGTTCGGTCGCGAATTCAACGAAGCGCTCGTCCATCAGGTGGTCACCGCCTACATGGCGAATGCGCGCTCGGGCAATCGCGCCCAAAAGGGGCGCTCCGACGTTGCCAAGTCCACCCGCAAGCCGTGGCGCCAGAAGGGTACCGGCCGTGCGCGTGCCGGTATGGCGTCCAGCCCGCTGTGGCGCGGAGGCGGCCGGATTTTCCCGAACTCCCCGGACGAGAACTTCTCGCAGAAGGTCAATCGCAAGATGTATCGCGCCGGCGTGGCGTCGATCCTCTCGCAGCTGGCTCGCGAGGACCGTCTTGCCGTGGTCGAGAATTTCAGCGTCGAGGCACCGAAGACCAAGCTGCTGACGCAGAAGCTCAAAGGTATGGGTCTCGAGTCCGTGCTGGTCATCACCGACGAGCTCGACGAGAACCTGTTCCTGTCTTCGCGCAATCTGAATGACGTGCTGGTGCTCGAGGTGCAGGAAGCCGATCCGGTTTCCCTGGTGCGCTTCGACAAGGTGCTGGTCACCAAGGCTGCGCTGGCCCAGATGGAGGAGGCGTGGCAATGAGTGCATACAGCCAGGAGCGTCTGATGCAGGTGCTGCTCGCGCCGCAGATCTCCGAGAAGGCGACCTATGTCGCCGACAAGAACGAGCAAGTCGTGTTCAAGGTCGCATCCGATGCAACCAAGCCGGAAGTGAAGGCCGCCGTCGAGCTGCTCTTCAAGGTTCAGGTTGAATCCGTGCAGATCGCGAACGTGAAGGGCAAGGTCAAGCGTTTCGGCCGGATGACCGGTCGTCGCAAGGACTGGAAGAAGGCGTTCGTCTGCCTCAAGCCCGGCCAAGAAATCAACTTTGCGGCTGGGGAGTGATAAGTCATGGCACTGGTTAAACTGAAGCCCACGTCCGCCGGCCGTCGCTCGATGGTCAAGGTGGTCAACGCCTCCCTGTACAAGGGGCGTCCCTTCGCGGGTCTGGTCGAGAAGCAGAGCAACAATGCCGGCCGCAACAATGCTGGTCGCGTGACCGTCCGCCACCAGGGCGGCGGCCACAAGCAGCACTATCGCCTGGTCGATTTCCGTCGCAACAAGGACGGCATCGTCGCCAAGGTCGAGCGTATCGAGTATGACCCCAACCGTTCTGCCAACATCGCGCTGCTGTGCTACGCCGATGGTGAGCGCCGCTACATCATCGCCCCGAAGGGCCTTGAAGTCGGCCAGCCCATCGTGAGTGGCTCGGAAGCCCCGATCAAGCCGGGCAACGCCCTGCCGATCCGCAACATCCCGGTCGGCTCGACGATTCACTGCGTCGAAATGTTCCCGGGCAAGGGCGCGCAGCTTGCGCGTGCCGCGGGTACCTCGGTTCAGCTGCTCGCTCGCGAGGGCTCCTACGCCCAGCTGCGTCTGCGCTCCGGCGAGATCCGTCGTGTGCACGTCGAGTGCCGCGCCACCATCGGTGAGGTCGGTAACGAAGAGCACGGTCTGCGCAAGATCGGCAAGGCCGGCGCCAACCGCTGGCGTGGTATCCGCCCGACCGTCCGCGGCGTGGCGATGAACCCGGTGGATCACCCGCACGGCGGCGGCGAAGGCCGTACCGGCGAAGGTGGTGTGCCGCGCAGCCCGTGGGGCCAGCCGACCAAGGGCTACCGCACTCGCCGCAACAAGCGCACCGATACCATGATCGTGCAGCGTCGGCACAAGCGTTAAGGGGTAAGAGATGGCACGTTCAATCAAGAAAGGCCCGTTCGTCGACGCGCATCTGCTCAAGAAGGTGGATGCGGCGCGGGGCGGCAACGACAAGCGCCCGATCAAGACCTGGTCCCGCCGCTCCACGGTACTGCCCGATTTCGTCGGTCTGACCATCGCGGTGCACAACGGTCGTCAGCACATCCCGGTGTACGTCACCGAGAACATGGTCGGTCACAAGCTGGGCGAATTCGCGCTGACCCGTACGTTCAAGGGTCACGCCGCCAGCAAGAAGGCGAAGAGGTAAGGAGTCACTATGGAAACCAGAGCCATTCTCCGCGGGGTGCGCCTCTCGGCCCAAAAGGGTCGTCTGGTCGCTGACCTCGTCCGGGGCAAGCCGGTTGATCAGGCGCTCAGCATTCTCGCCTTCTCGCCGAAGAAGGGCGCCAAGATCATCCGCAAGGTGGTCGAGTCCGCGATCGCCAATGCCGAGCACAATGACGGTGCCGACATCGACGCGCTGAAGGTCAAGACCATTCACGTCGAGGAAGGGATGTCGCTGAAGCGCTTTACCGCGCGCGCCAAGGGCCGCGGCAACCGCATCCTCAAGCCCACTTGTCACGTGTACGTGACCGTCGGGGAATAAGGAGTAGTTATGGGTCAGAAAATCCATCCGACCGGATTCCGCCTCGCGGTCACGCGTGACTGGGGTTCCCGCTGGTTCGCGCCGAGCCGTGAGTTCCCGCGCATGCTGAGCGAGGATCTGAAGGTCCGCGACTTCCTCAAGAAGCGCCTGGCGCACGCCTCGGTTGGCCGCGTGATCATCGAGCGTCCTGCCAAGAACGCCCGCATCACCCTGTACAGCGCCCGCCCGGGCGTGGTGATCGGCAAGAAGGGCGAGGACATCGAGAACCTCAAGCGCGAGCTGCAGAAGATCGTCGGTGTGCCCGTTCATGTGAACATCGAAGAAGTCCGCAAACCTGAGATCGACGCCAAGCTGATCGCCGATTCCATCGCTCAGCAGCTCGAGAAGCGCATCATGTTCCGCCGCGCGATGAAGCGTGCGATGCAGAACGCGATGCGTCTGGGTGCCCAGGGCATCAAGATCATGAGCTCCGGCCGTCTGAACGGCGCCGAGATCGCCCGTACCGAGTGGTATCGCGAAGGCCGCGTGCCGCTGCACACCCTGCGCGCCAACATCGATTACGGTGTCTCGGAAGCCAAGACCACCTACGGCATCATCGGTATCAAGGTGTGGGTGTACAAGGGCGACCAACTGGGCCGCAACGAGCAGCCGGTCGCCGCCGAGCCTGAAGCCGACAACCGCCGCGGTCGTCGTGGCGCGCCGCGTGGTGACGATGCCCGTCCGGGCCGTCGTCCCGCCCGTCGCGACGCGGGCCGGCAAGAAGAAAGCAGGAGTGAATGATGCTGCAGCCTACGCGCAGGAAGTATCGTAAGGAGCAGAAGGGCCGCAATACCGGCCTGGCGACCCGCGGTGCGAAGGTCAGCTTCGGCGAGTTCGGCCTCAAGGCGACTGGCCGCGGCCGTCTGACCGCACGTCAGATCGAATCGGCCCGTCGGGCGATGACCCGCCACATCAAGCGTGGCGGCCGCATCTGGATCCGCATCTTCCCGGACAAGCCGATCTCCAAGAAGCCGGCCGAAGTCCGTATGGGTAACGGCAAGGGCAATCCGGAGTACTGGGTCGCCGAGATTCAGCCGGGTAAAGTGCTGTACGAAATGGATGGCGTGGACGAGGCGCTCGCCCGTGAAGCGTTCCGGCTTGCCGCCGCGAAGCTTCCGATCGACACCGTGTTCGTGACGCGCCAAGTGGGGTAAGAGCATGAAGGCGAGTGAACTCCGCGCCAAGAGCGCGGGTGAATTGAATCAGGAGTTGCTCGATCTGCTGAAGGCGCAGTTTTCGCTGCGCATGCAACTGGCGACCCAGCAGCTGAGCAATACGAGCCAACTCGGGAAGGTGCGTCGCGACATCGCGCGCGTACGGACCGTTCTGCGTGAAAAGGCAGGTCAGTAATGAGTGAAGAGTCCGCGAAGGTTCGCCGCGCCCTGGTTGGTCGCGTGGTGAGCGACAAGATGCAGAAGACGGTCACCGTGCTGGTGGAGCGTCGTGTAAAGCACCCGCTGTACGGCAAGATCATCACCCGCTCGGCCAAGTATCACGCCGACGTGGAGGTGGGCGGTGCCGCTGCCGGCGACCTGGTGGAGATCGAGGAGTGCCGTCCGATCTCCAAGACCAAGAGCTGGAAAGTTACGCGCGTTCTGGAAAAGGCTCGCGTCATCTGAGCTTTGATGTTTAGGTAGAAACAGCTTGGCAAGCGATTGCCAAGCTGTTATACTTTTCGTCTTTGCTCCGGAACTCTTCCGGGGCTTCTACCCGGACGGGTTCCAAGACTGACCGCGCAGCGGGATAAGTTGGAGATTTAATTCATGATTCAAATGCAATCCAGGCTGGACGTCGCCGACAACACCGGTGCGCGTTCGGTGATGTGCATCAAGGTGCTCGGTGGCTCGAAGCGTCGCTATGCAGGCATTGGCGACATCATCAAGGTCACCGTGAAGGATGCTGCGCCGCGTGGTCGCGTGAAGAAGGGTGACGTTTACAACGCCGTGGTGGTTCGTACCGCCAAGGGTGTGCGTCGCCCCGATGGTTCGCTGATCAAGTTTGACGGCAATGCCGCCGTGCTGCTGAACAACAAGCTTGAGCCGATCGGTACCCGTATTTTCGGGCCGGTGACGCGCGAGCTGCGCTCCGAGCGGTTCATGAAGATCGTCTCGCTGGCGCCTGAAGTGCTCTGAGGAGTCGTCGAGATGAACAAGATCCGCAAGGGTGATGAAGTGGTCGTGCTGACCGGCAAGGATCGCGGTCGTCGCGGTACCGTGCTGCGTCGCGTTGATGATGAGCGCCTGGTGGTCGAGGGTGTGAATCGCGTGAAGAAGCATGTCCGTCCGAATCCGATGAAGGGTGAGGTGGGTGGCATCGTCGAGAAGGAGATGCCCATCCATGTGTCGAACGTCGCGCTGTTCAATGCTGCGACCCAGAAGGCTGACCGGGTCGGAGTGAAGGTGCTTGAGGATGGTCGCAAGGCCCGTTTCTTCAAGTCGAACGGCGAGCTGGTGGACGCGTAAGGAGTGGCAATGGCTCGCTTGCAACAGTTTTACAAGGAAGCGGTGGTGCCCGAGCTGCTCAAGCAGTTCGGCTACAAGTCCGTGATGGAAGTCCCGCGTATCACCAAGATCACCCTGAACATGGGTGTCGGTGAGGCCGTCGGCGACAAGAAGATCCTCGAGAATGCGATCGGCGACATGACCAAGATTGCTGGTCAGAAGCCGGTGGCCACCAAGGCGCGCAAGTCGATCGCGGGCTTCAAGATTCGCGACGGCTATCCGATCGGCTGCATGGTGACGCTGCGCGGTCCGCGCATGTTCGAGTTTCTCGATCGCCTGGTGACCGTGGCCATGCCGCGTATCCGCGACTTCCGTGGTATCGCTTCCAAGGGCTTCGATGGTCGTGGCAACTACAACCTCGGCGTCAAGGAGCAGATCATTTTCCCGGAGATCGAGTACGACAAGATCGACGCGCTCCGCGGGATGAACATCAGCATCACGACGACGGCGAAGACCGACCAGGAAGCGCGCGCGCTGCTGGCCGCGTTCAAGTTCCCGTTCAAGAATTGAGGGTGATATGGCGAAACTGGCTCTGATCAATCGCGAAGACAAGCGTCGCAAGCTGGTGGCGAAGTTCGCCGCCAAGCGTGCAGCGCTGGTCGCGCAGGTCAAGGACATGAACCTGTCCGAAGAAGAGCGCATGGCGGCGCGTCTGAAGCTTCAGCAGCTGCCGCGCAATGCCAATCCGACGCGTACCCGCAACCGCTGCAGCCTGACCGGCCGGCCGCGTGGTGTGTTCCGCAAGTTCGGTCTGTGCCGCAACAAGCTGCGCGAGATTGCGTTCCGCGGCGAAGTGCCTGGCATGACCAAGGCGAGCTGGTAAGGAGAGATCAAAGATGAGTATGTCCGATCCGATCGCCGATATGCTGACCCGCATCCGCAACGCGCAGCAGGCCCAGAAGGGCAGCGTTACGATGCCGTCGTCCAAGCTTAAGGTGGCCATTGCCAACGTGCTGAAGGACGAAGGCTACATCGAGAGCTACGTGGTGCGCGAGAACGGCGGCAAGCCGGAACTCGACGTCGAGCTCAAGTACTACGCCGGCCGTCCGGTCATCGAGCGCATCGAGCGCGTGAGCCGTCCCGGGCTGCGTATCTACAAGGGTAGCGACGATCTGCCGCGTGTGATGAACGGTCTCGGCGTCGCCATCGTGTCCACGCCGAAGGGTGTGATGACCGATCGCGCCGCGCGCGCCAGCCGCGTCGGCGGTGAAGTGATCTGCGTCGTCGCTTAAGGGGGTGCCATGTCTCGTGTAGCTAAGAATCCGGTGGCCATCCCTGCGGGAGTCGAGGTCACCATCAATGCGGCGGAGATTGCGATCAAGGGCCCGCTGGGCACGATCAGCCGTCCGCTTCACCCGTCTGTTACGGTCACTCGCGAAGGCGACGCGCTGGTGTGCAAGGCCCTTGATGGCGCCGAGAACGCCCGTGCGATGTCCGGCACGATGCGCGCGCTGATCAACAACATGGTGACCGGTGTCTCCAAGGGTTTCGAGCGCAAGCTCACCCTGGTGGGCGTCGGCTACCGTGCGCAGGCGCAGGGTGACAAGCTGAATCTTTCGCTGGGTTTCTCCCATCCGGTGGTGCATCAGATGCCCGCTGGCGTGAAGGTTGAAACCCCCTCGCAGACCGAAGTCGTGATCAAGGGTATCGACAAGCAGCAAGTCGGTCAGGTCGCGGCCGAGGTGCGGGCCTACCGCGAACCCGAGCCCTACAAGGGCAAGGGCGTCCGCTATGCGGACGAAGTGGTGGTGCTCAAGGAAACCAAGAAGAAGTAAGGCGGTTCGTCATGGACAAAAAACAAGTTCGTCTTCGCCGTGCGCGTAAAACCCGCGCCAAGATCGCGGAGCTGAAGGCGGTTCGCCTGACCGTGTTCCGTTCCAATTGCCATATCTACGCGCAAGTCATTTCCGGCTGCGGGTCGCGTGTGCTGGCTGCCGCTTCGACGGTGGAGCCGGAAGTGCGGTCCCAGGTGCCGAACGGCGGCAACAAGCAGGCGGCCGAAGTGGTCGGCAAGCTGATCGCCGAGCGCGCCAAGGCTGCCGGGATCGAGCAGGTCGCGTTCGACCGCTCGGGTTTCCTGTATCACGGTCGCGTCAAGGCGCTGGCCGAGGCTGCCCGCGAAGGCGGCCTCAAGTTCTAAGCGAGGAATCGAATGGCTAAGCAGCAAACCAAGCGTCCGCAGGCCTCCGAGGAGCGTGATGACGGTATGCGGGAGAAGATGGTCGCGATCAACCGCGTGACCAAGGTCGTCAAAGGCGGCCGCATTCTCGGTTTCGCCGCGCTGACCGTGGTCGGTGACGGTGACGGTGGCATCGGCATGGGCAAGGGCAAGTCCCGCGAAGTGCCGGTGGCCGTGCAGAAGGCGATGGACGAGGCGCGTCGCAAGATGGCCAAGGTGTCGCTCAAGAACGGCACCCTGCAGCACACCGTGATCGGCAAGCATGGCGCGGCTTCCGTGCTGATGCAGCCCGCACCGAGCGGTACCGGCATCATCGCCGGCGGCCCGATGCGTGCGGTGTTCGAGGTGATGGGCGTCACCGACATCATCTGCAAGTGCATCGGCTCGACCAACCCGTACAACGTGGTGCGCGCGACGATCAACGGCCTGATGGCGGTCAACACCCCGGCAGAGATTGCAGCCAAGCGCGGCAAGACTGTCGAAGAGATCCTGGGGTAAGCGATGTCCGACAAGAAACTCAAGGTCACGCTGGTCAAGAGCGTGATCGGTACCAAACAGTCCCATCGCGCCACCGTTCGCGGCCTGGGCCTGCGTCGTCTCAATCACACGGTTGAGCTGCAGGACACGCCCGAGGTGCGCGGCATGATCAACAAGGTGTCCTACCTGGTGAAGTGCGAGGCATAAATGCGGCTGAATACCATCAAGCCCGGCGCAGGTTCCAAGTCGCCGGCCAAGCGTGTGGGTCGTGGCATCGGTAGCGGCCTGGGCAAGACCTGCGGTCGTGGCCACAAGGGTCAGAAGTCCCGCGCAGGCGGTTTCCACAAGACCGGTTTCGAGGGCGGTCAGATGCCGCTGCAGCGTCGTCTGCCGAAGCGCGGCTTCGTGTCGCTGACCGGTTCGCGCAACGCCGAAGTGCGTCTGTCCGAGCTGGACAAGCTGCCGGTTGAGGACGTGGACCTGCTGGTGCTCATGCAAGCCGGGATCGTCCCCGCCGACGCGTTGTCCGCGAAGGTGGTGCTGTCCGGTGAGATCAAGCGCAAGGTTAACCTGCGTGGCGTTGGCGCCACCAAGGGTGCCCGCGCCGCCATCGAAGCCGCGGGCGGTTCCGTCGCGGTGGCTGAGTAAGCGTCGAGGTAGGTTGTGGCCAATCCTTCCGCCACGCTCGGGAGTGCAGGCAAGTTCGGCGACCTCAAGCGCCGGATCCTGTTCCTCCTGGGCGCGCTGATCGTCTATCGGATCGGTGCCCATATCCCGGTGCCCGGGATCGACCCGGACAAACTGGCCGAGCTGTTCCAGTCGCAGGCCGGTGGCATCCTGGGTGTGTTCAACCTGTTCTCGGGCGGTGCGCTGTCGCGCTTCACCATCTTTGCGCTGGGGATCATGCCGTATATCTCCGCATCGATCATCATGCAGTTGATGACCGTCGCGGTACCGGCTCTCGAGCAGCTCAAGAAGGAAGGTGAAGCCGGTCGGCGCAAGATCACGCAGTACACGCGGTACGGCACGGTTCTGCTGGCATTGGCTCAGTCGCTGGGCATGGCGATCGCGCTGGAAGGGCAGCCTGGGCTGGTGCTCGATCCGGGGCTGATGTTCCGCTTCGTCACCGTCGCGACCCTGGTGACCGGCACGATGTTCCTGATGTGGCTCGGCGAGCAGATCACCGAGCGTGGTATCGGCAACGGTATCTCGCTGATCATCTTCGCGGGTATCGCGGCAGGATTGCCGAGCGCGATCGGCGGTTTGTTCGAACTGGTGCGAACCGGTGCGATGCATCCCTTCACCGCGCTGTTCATCTGTGTGCTGGTTGTACTGGTGACCGCGTTCGTGGTGTTCGTCGAGCGGGGGCAGCGGAAGATCCTGGTGAACTACGCCAAGCGTCAGGTTGGCAACAAGGTGTACGGTGGGCAATCCTCCCATCTGCCCCTGAAGCTCAACATGTCGGGCGTGATTCCGCCGATCTTCGCGTCCAGCATCATCCTGTTCCCGGCCACGCTGGGGCAGTGGTTCGGTTCTTCGGAGGGGATGTTCTGGTTGCGGGACATTGCCGCGACGCTCTCTCCGGGTCAGCCGATCTACGTGATGCTGTATGCGCTGGCGATCGTGTTTTTCTGCTTCTTCTACACCGCGCTGGTCTTCAATGCGCGGGAGACGGCGGACAACCTGAAGAAGAGCGGCGCCTTCGTGCCGGGTATCCGACCGGGTGACCAGACCGCGCGCTACATCGACAAGATCCTGACTCGGCTGACGCTTGCAGGGGCGGTGTATATCACCCTGGTCTGCCTGCTGCCCGAGTTCCTGATCCTGAAGTGGAACGTACCGTTCTATTTCGGCGGCACGTCACTGCTGATCATCGTTGTGGTGACCATGGACTTCATGTCCCAGGTACAGGCTTACGTGATGTCCCATCAGTATGAAAGCCTGCTGAAGAAGGCCAACTTCAAGGGTGCGGGTCTTCCGCTCAGGTAAGCGATGTCGAAGGAAGATGTAATCGAGATGCAGGGCGAGGTCACCGAGAACCTCCCCAACGCGACGTTCCGCGTTCGGCTCGAAAACGGCCACATGGTCCTCGGGCATATCTCGGGCAAGATGCGCATGCACTACATCCGCATCCTGCCGGGCGACAAGGTCACCGTGCAATTGACGCCTTACGACCTGACCAAGGGCCGGATCGTGTTCCGGACCAAGTGAATATAGAAACAGGAGCAAGAACATGAGAGTCCAGGCTTCGGTCAAGCGGCTGTGCCGCAACTGCAAGATCATTCGGCGCAAGGGCGTTGTCCGCGTGATCTGCACCGATCCGCGTCACAAGCAGCGCCAGGGTTGATCAAGTCAATCCCAGGCATTAAAATTTAATGTTTCGCTTTTTGGGGTAATCGGATGGCCCGTATTGCTGGGGTAAACATTCCCAACCACAAGCATGCCGAGATCGCGCTGACCAGCATCTATGGGATCGGCCGTACGCGTGCTCAGAAGATTTGCGACGCCGCTGGCGTGGCCCGCTCGACCAAGATCAAGGATCTGACCGAGTCGGACATGGAGAAGCTGCGCGACGAAGTGGGTAGGTTCGTCGTCGAGGGCGACCTGCGTCGTGAAGTCACCATGAACATCAAGCGGCTCATGGACCTCGGTTGCTACCGTGGCGTGCGCCACCGCCGTGGCCTGCCGATGCGCGGGCAGCGCACGCGCACCAACGCTCGTACCCGCAAGGGGCCGCGCAAGCCCATCGCCGGCAAGAAGTAATAGGAACTGATAATGGCTAAGTCTGCTGCAAAGGTTCGTAAGAAGGTCAAGAAGAACGTCGCTGAAGGCATCGCGCACGTTCACGCGAGCTTCAACAACACCATCATCACCATTACCGATCGCCAGGGTAACGCGCTGTCGTGGGCCACTTCCGGCGGCGCCGGCTTCAAGGGCTCCCGCAAGAGCACCCCGTTCGCTGCCCAGGTCGCTGCCGAGGCTGCCGGGAAGGCTGCGCAGGAATGCGGCGTGAAGAATCTGGAAGTGCGGATCAAGGGGCCCGGTCCGGGTCGCGAGTCGGCTGTGCGCGCGCTGAACGCGCTCGGGATGAAGATCTCCAGCATCACCGACATCACCCCGATCCCGCACAACGGCTGCCGTCCGCCCAAGAAGCGCCGTATCTGACAAGGAGTTGAAACGTGGCTCGTAATCTCGATCCCAAGTGCCGTCAGTGCCGTCGCGAAGGCGAAAAGCTGTTCCTGAAGGGCGAAAAGTGTTTTACCGATAAGTGCGCCATCGAGCGTCGCGCCTACGCGCCCGGCCAGCACGGCCAGCGCTCCGGTCAGCGTCTGTCCGGTTATGGTGTTCAGCTGCGCGAGAAGCAAAAGATCCGCCGCCTGTACGGTGTGCTGGAGCGTCAGTTCCGCAAGGTGTACGCCGAAGCGGACCGCCGCCGCGGCCAGACCGGCGAGAACCTGCTGCAGTTGCTGGAAGGCCGTCTCGATTCCGTGGCTTTCCGCATGGGTTTCGGCGCGTCCCGTGCCGAAGCGCGCCAGGTGGTTCGTCACAACGGCGTGCTGGTCAACGGCAAGCGCACCAATATCCCGTCCTACACGGTCAAGCCGGGCGACGTGGTCGAACTGACCGAGCGCGCGCGTGCTTCGCTGCGCGTGAAGGCTGCCATCGAGGCCGCCGAATCGCGTGGCTTCCCCGAGTGGCTGGAAGTTGACGTCAAGGCGGGCAAGGGCGTGTTCAAGGCCTATCCGCAGCGTGCGGAACTGCCGTCGACGATCAACGAAGGCCTGGTGGTCGAACTGTATTCCCGTTGATCCGGGACGGTGAAGCTCCCCTAGATTCGAGGAAATGCTGATGCAAAGCAATGCTCTGCTGAAACCCCGCATCATCGACGTCCAGAGTGTCTCGCCGGTACAGGCGCGCGTGACAATGGAACCGTTCGAGCGTGGTTTCGGCCATACCCTGGGGAATGCGCTCCGCCGCATCCTCCTGTCCTCGCTGCCGGGTCATGCCCCCACCGAGGTGTCCATCGAGGGCGTGCTGCACGAGTACTCGACGCTCGACGGGGTTCGCGAAGACATCGTGGACCTGCTGCTCAACCTCAAGGGTGTGGTGCTCAAGCTCCACAACCGCAGTGAGGCGACGCTGCGTCTGGCCAAGTCGGGCGAAGGCGTGGTGACAGCGGCAGATATCGAGATCGGACACGATGTCGAGATCATCAACCCGGATCACGTCATCGCCCATCTCGGGCCCGGCGGCAAGCTGGACATGCAGATCAAGGTCGAGGAAGGCCGTGGTTATGTCCCGGGAAACGTGCGTCCGGTGCTGGGTGATTCGAAGTCGATCGGCCGTATCGTGCTGGATGCGTCCTTCAGCCCGGTTCGGCGCGTGAGCTACCTTGTGGAGAGTGCGCGGGTGGAACAGCGTACCGACCTCGATCGGCTGGTGATCGACATCGAGACCAACGGCGCGGTCGATCCGGAAGAGGCGATCCGCTACGCGGCGCGCGTGCTGATGGATCAGCTGTCGGTCTTCGCCGATCTGGAGGGCACCCCGGCCGACGTGGAGCAGCCGAAGGCGCAGACGATCGACCCGGTGCTGCTGCGTCCGGTGGATGATCTCGAACTGACGGTGCGTTCGGCGAACTGCCTGAAGGCTGAGAACATTTACTACATCGGTGACCTGATCCAGCGCACCGAGACCGAGCTGCTGAAGACCCCGAATCTGGGTCGCAAGTCGCTCAACGAGATCAAGGAAGTGTTGGCCTCCCGTGGGCTGACCCTCGGTATGAAACTGGAAAACTGGCCGCCGGCCGGGCTCGAAAAGCTCGGTTGAACGGTAGTCGGTCAAGTGAGGTAATGAAATGCGTCACCGTAACGGTCTTCGCAAACTGAATCGCACCAGCAGCCACCGCCAGGCGATGTTCCGCAACATGGCCAACGCGCTGCTGCAGCACGAAGTGATCAAGACGACCCTGCCCAAGGCCAAGGAGCTTCGTCGCGTGGTCGAGCCGCTCATCACCCTGGGCAAGAAGCCCAGCGTGGCGAATCGTCGTCTCGCCTTCAACCGCCTGCGCGACCGCGACATGGTCGTGAAGCTGTTCGACGAGCTCGGCCCGCGCTACGCTACTCGCAATGGCGGCTATCTGCGCATCCTGAAGTTCGGCTTCCGCGACGGCGACAATGCGCCGATGGCTCTGGTCGAACTGCTTGATCGTCCGGAAGTGCAGGCGGACGAGCCGGCGGTGGAAACCGAGGCAGCTGCGGCCTGACAGGTTCGCGAGCAACATAAAAGAACCGGACCCTGTCCGGTTTTTTTTCGCCTACGCTTTTAGCTTGCTTCGACAGGAGAATGCGGTGACGGGACATGTGTTGGTAACCGGGGGCGCAGGGTATATCGGTAGCCATGCCTGCCTCGCATTGCTCGATTCCGGCGCTGATGTCGTGGTCGTGGACGATCTGAGCAATTCCTGCAGGGAGTCGCTGCGCCGGGTCGAGGAGCTTGCAGGACGGCGACTCGCTGGCTTCCACCAGATGGACGTGCGGGACCGTGAAGGGCTCGAGCGGCTCATGGGGCGGTACCCGGTCGACACCGTGCTGCACTTCGCGGGTTTGAAGGCGGTCGGCGACTCGGTGGCTGAGCCCTTGCGCTACTACGACAACAACGTCGGTGGCGCCCTCGCGCTGCTCGAGGCGATGCAGCGCTGCGGCGTGAGGCGGATCGTGTTCAGCTCATCGGCAACCGTCTATGGCGATCCGCAGCAGGTGCCGATCACCGAGGACGCGCCTCTGGGGCCAACCAATCCTTATGGCCGCACCAAGCTCGTCATCGAGGAGATGCTTGCGGATCTGGTGGCTTCCGACCCGCGCTGGCACGCGGTGATCCTGCGCTACTTCAATCCGGTGGGGGCACACCCGAGCGGTCTGATCGGCGAGGACCCGAACGGTACGCCCAACAATCTGATGCCCTACATCGCTCAGGTGGCCATCGGCAGACATCCGGTATTGCAGGTGTTCGGCGGCGACTATCCCACTGTGGACGGGACCGGCGTGCGCGATTTCATCCACGTCATGGATCTTGCCGAGGGGCACGTACGCGCGGTGCAGCGTCTTGACGCCCTACCTGGGCTGAGCAAGCTGAACCTCGGAACCGGCACTGGCTACAGCGTACTCGAGGTGGTGGCGGCGTTCGAGTTGGCCAGCGGGGCACGGGTGCCCTACCGGATCGTCGAGAGGCGTGCTGGCGACGTGGCCGCGTGTTGGGCGGACCCGAAGCGCGCGGAGGCGATGCTCGGCTGGCGAGCCCGCCGCGGGCTGTCCGAAATGTGCGCCGACGCATGGCGTTGGCAGGCGATGAATCCGGGCGGTTACCGGGGAATCGAGAGGTGAACCCCGGCAGCTGGCTGTGGTCGGAGTTGCAGGCGTAGGCAAGGGGATCATCGTGAGCGAGCAACTCGTCAGCAATCAGAAGAACGTACTGGGCGGGCCGCTGCTGGCCTGCAGTTACGCGCCGCTGACCGGCTTCTTCCGTACCGGATGTTGCGAAACCGGCGCCGATGATCTCGGGCGGCATGTCGTGTGTACCAAGGTGACCGAGGACTTCCTCGCCTTCTCCCGCCGCAGGGGAAACGACCTGAGCACGCCGCGCCCGGAGATGCGCTTCGCCGGACTCAAGCCGGGCGATCGCTGGTGCCTGTGCGCCCACCGCTGGCTGGAGGCCTTCGAGGCGGGCGTGGCGCCGCCGGTGGTGCTTGCCGCCACTCATCGCTCGGCGCTCGAGGTGGTGAGCCTCGAGGTGCTGCAGGCGCACGCCATCGACCTTTGATGCCCGCTGGCGGGAATGTCCTCGCTACCACGCTCGCTTGATGCGGTTGCGGTACTGCACGTCGTGCGGCAGCACCTGCTGCATGGCTTCCAGGTGGCTGCGTACCCGGTCGGTGGCGATGCGCAGCGTATCCGCAGTGAGCAGGGCGATCTCGCTGTGCCGTGCGGTGCTACGCACCACTTGCTCGATGGCGCGGTTGCGCTGCTGCTCGTCCGCCGGCAGGTAGACGCCCATGCCTGCATCCTGCAGGGACTTCAGGTAGCGCACCCGACGTTCGATACGATCCAGAAAGCGGGCCTGGGGGTCGCTGGGGGTCTTGTCGGCCATGGCCGTCTCCGGTAATTCCAACGGTCTTATCGTCGCGCTGTCCCGTCCGCGATGCAAGCCCGGCGATGCCGGCTCGCAGCCTCACGACGAACGGGCCGCTGCGGTCGAGGCGGCGAGCGCGCGGGCAAGATAGCCGGCCGTGTGCGCCCGGCCCTGGGCCGCGACCTCTTCCGGGGTTCCCGCCGCGACGATGGTGCCGCCGCCGTGGCCACCTTCCGGACCGAGATCGACGATCCAGTCGGCGGTCTTGATCACGTCCAGGTTGTGCTCGATGACCACGATGGTGTTGCCATGGTCGCGCAGGCGATGCAGCACGCGCAACAGCAGTTCGATGTCGTGAAAGTGCAGGCCGGTGGTGGGTTCGTCGAGTACGTACAGCGTGCGCCCGGTATCGCGCTTGGATAGCTCCAGGGCGAGTTTCACGCGCTGTGCCTCGCCGCCCGAGAGCGTGGTGGCGCTCTGGCCGAGGCGGATGTAACCGAGGCCGACGTCGGCCAGCGTTTCCAGCTTGCGGGCCACCGCCGGTACCGGGCGGAAGAACTCCAGCGCCTGCTCGACGGTCATCTCCAGGACTTCGAAGATGGTCTTGCCCTTGTAGCGGACCTCCAGCGTCTCGCGGTTGTAGCGCTTGCCGTGGCAGACGTCGCAGGGGACGTACATGTCGGGCAGGAAATGCATCTCCACCTTGATGAGGCCGTCGCCCTGGCAGGCTTCGCAGCGTCCGCCCTTGACGTTGAAGGAGAAGCGGCCCGGCCCGTAGCCGCGTGCGCGCGCCTCGGGCACGCCGGCGAACAGCTCGCGGATCGGCGTCATCAGGCCGGTGTAGGTGGCAGGATTGGAGCGCGGCGTGCGGCCGATCGGCGACTGGTCGACGCTGATGACCTTGTCGAAATGCTCCAGGCCGGCGATCTCGCGGTGTGCCGCCGGCTCCACGTTGGAACCGTACAGGTGCCGGGAGGCGAGCGGCACCAGGGTGTCGTTGATCAGCGTGGACTTGCCTGAACCGGACACCCCGGTGACGCACACGAACAGCCCCACCGGCAGCGCGAGGTCGACCTCGCGCAGGTTGTTTCCGGCACAGCCGGAGAGCTGCAGCCAGCGGTCGTCCGGGGCGCGCCGGCGCTCGGGCAGTGGAATGCCGCGCCGGCCGGCAAGGTAGTCGGCGGTCAGCGAGCCCGAGGCGGCGATGATGTCCGCGGGGGTGCCGTGGGCGACGACCTCGCCCCCATGCACCCCGGCACCCGGCCCCATGTCGACCACATAGTCTGCGGTACGGATGGCGTCTTCGTCATGTTCGACGACGATCACCGTATTGCCCAGGTCGCGCAGCCGCGCGAGGGTGGCGAGCAGGCGGTCGTTGTCGCGCTGATGCAGGCCGATGGAGGGTTCGTCGAGCACGTACATCACGCCGGTGAGGCCGGAGCCGATCTGGCTGGCCAGGCGGATGCGCTGGGCCTCGCCGCCGGACAGCGTGTCGGCCGAGCGATCCAGCGACAGATAGTCCAGGCCGACGTTGATCAGGAAGCTGAGCCGGTCGGAAATCTCCTTGACGATCTTCTCGGCAACCTGGGCACGATGGCCGGACAGGCGCAGCGTGTCGAAGAAGCGTCTGCTCTCGCCCAGCGGCAGCCGGCTGATCTCCGGCAGCGAACGCCCGCCGATCAGCACCCAGCGCGCCTCGCTGCGCAGGCGCGTGCCCTGGCAGGCGGGGCACGGGTGGGTGGCGCGGTACTTGGCGAGTTCCTCGCGCACGGCGAGCGAGTCGGTCTCGCGGTAGCGGCGTTCCAGGTTGGGGATGATGCCTTCGAAGGGATGGCTCTTCTGCACCAGGCGGCCGTTGTCGGACAGGTAGCGGAAGGCGATGGCCTCGCGCCCCGAGCCGTGCAGGACGATCTCGCGTACCGATTCGGGCAGTTCGGCGAACGAGGCGTCGAGATCGAAGCCATAGTGCGCCGCGAGACTGGCGAGCATCTGGAAGTAGAACTGGTTGCGCCGGTCCCAGCCACGGATCGCGCCGGCCGCCAGCGACAGCTCGGGGTGGGCGACGACCCGGGCCGGGTCGAAGAAATCCACCTGTCCCAGGCCGTCGCACTTGGGGCAGGCGCCGGCCGGGTTGTTGAAGGAGAACAGTCGCGGCTCCAGCTCGCCGAGCGCGAAGCTGCACACCGGGCACGCGAAGCGCGCCGAGAATACATGCTCGCTGCCGCTGTCCATCTCCACCGCGATCGCCCGGCCATCGGCGTGGGTCAGCGCGGTCTCGAAGGATTCGGCGATGCGTCCGCGCAGGTCGGCGCGCACCTTGAAGCGGTCGACCACCACCTCGACAGTATGGCGCCGCCCCTTCTCCAGCGGCGGCATGGCGTCGAGTTCATGCACGGCACCATCGACCCGGACCCGCACGAAGCCCTGGGCGCGCAGCTCGGCGAACAGTTCATGCTGTTCGCCCTTGCGCCCCGCGACCACCGGGGCAACGATCATCAGGCGGGTGTCCTCGGGCAGGGCCAGCACGTGGTCGACCATCTGCGACACGCTCTGCGCCTCCAGCGCCTGGTCGGGATGGTCCGGGCAGTGCGGCGTGCCCGCGCGGGCGAACAGCAGGCGCAGGTAGTCGTGGATCTCGGTGACCGTGCCGACGGTCGAGCGCGGATTGTGGCTGGTGGCCTTCTGCTCGATCGAGATCGCCGGCGACAGCCCTTCGATCAGGTCGACGTCCGGCTTCTCCATCAGCTGCAGGAACTGGCGTGCGTAGGCCGACAGCGACTCGACGTAGCGCCGCTGACCTTCCGCATAGAGGGTGTCGAAGGCCAGGGACGACTTGCCCGAGCCGGACAGCCCGGTGATCACCGTCAGGCGGTTGCGCGGCAGGTCTAGGTTGACGCTCTTGAGGTTGTGCGTGCGGGCACCGCGGATGCGGATTTCGTCCATGGAACCGGGGGCAGGGAAAAGACGACCCGACACTATAAGAGAGAAGCCGCGGCAGGGCCAATTGCCCTCGCGGTGATAGAATCCAGCCCTTTCCCGCCAGCCTTCCCCGCTTCCCGACGCATGTCCACCCCCGAGCACGACACGATGAGCCCGCAGGAGCGGCGCGCCGGCATCAGCCTGGCGGCGATCTTCGCGCTGCGCATGCTGGGGCTGTTCCTGATCCTGCCGGTGTTCGCGGTGCACGCGCCCACGGTGTCGGGCGGCAGCGACCTGATGATGGTGGGCCTGGCGATCGGCGCCTACGGGCTGACCCAGGCCTTCCTGCAGATTCCCTTCGGTGCGGCCTCCGACCGCTTCGGTCGCAAGCCGGTGATCGTCTTCGGCCTGGCGCTGTTCGTCATTGGCAGCGCGGTCGCCGCGCTGGCCGACAGCATCGGGTGGATCATCGCCGGACGCGTGCTGCAGGGCGCCGGGGCGATCTCCGCCGCGGTCACCGCGCTGGCCGCGGACCTCACCCGCGACCAGCATCGCACCAAGGTCATGGCGATGATCGGCTCGAGCATCGGCCTGGTGTTCGCCGCGTCGCTGGTGGTTGCGCCCTTGCTCTATGCGGCGATCGGCATGGCCGGCATCTTCTGGTTCACCGCCGCGCTGGCGCTTGCGGCGATCTGGGTGGTGGTGCGTGTGGTGCCCGCCGCCCCGCCGGTGCCCCGTGCCACCGGGCGTTTCGGCGAGGTGCTGCGTGACGGGCAGCTGATGCGGCTGAACTTCGGCGTCTTCGTCCTGCACCTGATCCAGACCACCATGTGGGTCATGGTGCCCGCCGCGCTGGTGGCGAGTGGCGGCTTGCCGGTGGCCGAGCACTGGAAGGTGTATCTGCCCGCGGTGCTGCTGTCCTTCATCGCCATGGTGCCGGCGGTGATCCTCGCCGAGCGGCGCGGGTGGATGAAGCCGATCTTCCTGGCGGCGGTCGGATTGCTCGTGATCGTGCAGCTGGGCCTCATGCTGTTCGGCGACGGACTGTGGCCGCTCGCCCTGTGGTTGACGCTGTTCTTCGTTGCCTTCAACATCCTCGAGGCCACCCAGCCGTCATGGATCTCGAAGATCGCACCGGCACATGCCAAGGGGACCGCGCTGGGCGTATACAATACGCTGCAGTCGGCGGGCCTGTTCCTCGGCGGTCTGCTCGGCGGCTGGCTGGCGCAGCGTTTCGGTCCGGGTTCGGCGAGCCTGGCATGTGCGGTGCTCGCGCTGCTGTGGCTGGCCGCTGCCGCCACGATGAATCCACCGCCCCGGCGCGTGCAGGCAGTGGCACCGGCCGGGGAGCCAGGCACTCGCCGGGCCTGACCCAGCCGGCGGGCGCCGGCAAACGACATGCGTATTCCCGGAGCCCAGGCTCCATCAACTTGAGACTCGGAAGCCCGGCCGTCATCCCGGGCGACCCACCAGAACTGGAGAATCCGGATGGCCTCCCTGAACAAAGTGATCCTGATCGGCAACCTGGGCCGCGACCCCGAGACCCGCTACATGCCCAGCGGCGACGCGATCTGCAACGTGACCATCGCCACCACCGAGACCTGGAAGGACAAGGCCAGCGGCGAGCGGCGCGAGGCCACCGAATGGCATCGCGTGGTGTTCTTCGGCCGCCTCGCGGAGATCGCCGCGCAATACCTGCGCAAGGGCAGCCAGGTGTACGTCGAAGGCCGCCTGCAGACCCGCAAGTGGCAGGACAAGGAAGGCCAGGAACGCTACACCACCGAGATCCGTGCCGACGAAATGAAAATGCTCGGCGGCCGCCGCGAGGGCGGTGATGCGCCGATGCGCGACAGCGGCGGTGGCTACGACGCCCCGCCTGCACGCCAGGAGCGCGCACCGGCGCCGGCCCCGCAGGGCAAGCCGGCGGGTGGCGGCGGTTTCGGCGAGTTCGACGACGACATCCCGTTCTAGGGCCGGATAAGCAGTAGATAGTAAACAATAAGAACGGAGCCCTTGATGTGGCTCCGTTTTTTCTTGTGTACGCTTTTCCCGTGTAAAGCCTATACTGCTGTAGGCCGTTCACCATAAAAAGCGTAAACAAATGCTCAATCCTCTTGCTGTCAGGACCATCGTCCTCGTCTCGGGCGAACGCTTCCCAGTCTTGGTGTCCCGTGCGACGGGTGAGCCCGTGTTCGAGCCGACCGTCTACTCCATCAATGAGTTGAGGGCGACTAATAAAGCGGCCAACACTATCGAACATGCACTGCGCTCGGTGATGCTTCTCTTGTTCTTTCTAGATGTGAGAAATATCGACTTGGCTCAGCGAATGCGTGAAGGTCGTGTGCTCGATGTCGGTGAGATAGATGCACTGAGCGCCCTGTGCAGGGAACCTACCGGCGGTGTCCTACTTGCTGCTGCAGGAATACAGCAACAGTCATCGCAACGAGTCGCTCATGCAGCTTTAGAGAAAGTTAGGAACAATCCAAAACGGCATTCGGCCAAGCAAGTGTGTAGCGCCACTGCCGCAAATAGGATACGTGCGATTCGAGATTATCTCGGCTGGCTCGTAAATGGCTATCTGTCTAGGCAGGGAGGGCCGGCAGCTCTTGAAGCGGCATGGATGCGTTGTCGTTTCACCCTTGACGCCAGGGTGCCGGGCAAACGAAACCGGGACTCCATCGGCCAGCGGGAAGGATTGCCGCCAGATGTGCTTAAGCGCCTTCTTACGGTGGCGTCACCGGATGCTGCAGAGAATCCATGGCGGAGTCGTCACGCCAAGGTGCGGAACTATCTACTGATTCGCTGGCTGAGCGACCTCGGTTTGCGCCGGGGCGAACTACTCAACGTAAAAATTTCTGACATCGACTTCCGGGCTGAGCAAGTCACAATTGCAAGGCGTTCAGACGATCCCGGTGACCCGAGGAGGCACCAACCGCTGGTAAAGACGCGAGACCGGATCATCCCGCTTTCCGCGCAGTTGTGTAGTCTTACTCTCAGCTACGTCACCTCTATACGCAGTCAATTGCGGGGCGCGCGGAGGCATGAGTTCCTCATTGTTGCGGATAGGAGTGGTGCTCCGATGTCACTAAGCGCACTGAATGACGTATTCGCAGGAGTGAGGAGGGCTTTTCCCGGTGAGTTTCAGAACCTTGAGCCACATGTATTACGGCACACATGGAACGACAGGTTCTCGGAGGCCATGGACAAGGCGGGAGTAACTCCCGATGACGAGCACCAGATGCGAGCATTTCTGATGGGTTGGTCGCCGACATCAAAGACCGCTCACACCTACACGCGACGCCACACGCGAAGGAAGGCACGGACCGTGTCTCTAGCCATGCAAACGGTGCAATTCGAGCGGGCGAAAAAATGAGCACCCACTTGGGCTTCGCAAGTAACCAATCGAGGCGGTGTTTGCCAAGTGTTGCTAAGCCGCGCAACGGCTCACCATTCGATCCTACCGCAACGCGGTGGACTTTCCACGACGGCATAGCCACAGTCAGCCTAAATTTCGGGTCGCTAGAGTGGGCGTCGCCTGCCCTTATTGAGTCGATGAAGATGGTTCTCGTCTGGTATGCGGAACACGCGTCGGCAGGGCAGCTGAAGTCGCACTTTTATAAGCTACGTCGACTCGTTGACTTCATCGCAGAGCAGCGCGGAGGTGAGGTCCATGAGATAAGCGGAACCGACCTCATCAATTACAGATCGTCGTTACGACCCAGTGAAGAGTGCCTTTTGGGAGCGGTAGCGTCGTGTCTGAAAAAGTGGCACGCCTTACAGATTCCGGGTGTCACTGAGGACGCTCTCCGATTCCTCACGCAGGTGCGCCTGAAAGGGGCGCAAAAGGGTAAGGCTGTCCTAACGATGGACCCTGAGTCGGGACCATTTTCGGATATTGAGATACAGGCCATTCAGGACGCGCTAAACGGTTCGTATGCTGCCGGCAGCCTGGACTTGGGAGACTACGTCCTCGCTTGGCTATTCATTCTGCTCGGTCAAAGACCTCAACAGTTCGCTTTGCTGAAGATCTGCGATGTAATCGCGTCACAAAGGGTTGACGGTTCGCTCGAGTACATCGTCCGAGTTCCGCGGATAAAGCAGCACAACCAAACGCACCGCGACGAATTGAAAGAGCGTCTTTTAACCCCTTCGTTTGGTCGCGTGCTCTATGAATACGCACGTACGATCGAACAACGCTTCGAAGCTGTTCTGGCAGACCCGAAGCAGGCTCCTTTGTTTCCGGCCGAGCGCAAACCGGTAGATCAACCGTTCGAGTTGGCCTACCACATGACATCCTATTCTCTCGGCAGGCGTTTTACCCAGGTAGTGAAAGCCCTCAAGGTATGGTCTGAAAGAACTGGCACGGAGCTGCACATCACCCCCACTCGCTTCCGATATTCGCTAGGTACTCGGGCAGCCAAAGAGGGACACGGCGAACTCATCATTGCCGAGTTGCTTGACCACTCTGACACTCAGAATGTGGGGGTCTACGTGAAGGCGACGCCAGAGATCGTTGAACGAATCGATCGCGCAGTAGCTCTTCGCATGGCGCCGTTGGCCCGGGCTTTTGCCGGCACTATTATTAGTGACGATTCGGAAGCAATCCGCGGAGATGATCCGATCAGTAGAATTATCGACCCTCGCTTCGATGACAAGCTTAAACCCATGGGCAACTGCGGTCGTAATGGATCATGCGGCTTCATGGCCCCAATTTCCTGCTACACCTGCAACAGCTTTCAAGCGTGGGTCGAGGGGCCTCACGAAGCGGTCCTTGCATACCTCATTGCAGAGCGTGCGCGCCTCATGACTGAGGCAGACGTACGAATTGCAAAGATAAATGATCGGACGATTTTGGCCGTCGCGGAAGTGGTGAGGCGAGTTCGAAAAGTACGGAAGGAGGCGGCCGATGGCTGCTGACGTCGTTTTTTTTACGCCGAAGGCCGAAGTCGACGCTTCCGCGAACTTGTCAGCGTTTATCGCGATGTGTAGGTCGCAGCTGACCATCTTCGGTGTTGACCTCCCCTTCGAGGACGCCGTCTGGGACGTGACCGACGCCGTAAAGCTGAAGGGGCACGGAAAGAAGCGGGTCCGCATCTCCTTTTCCACGCAAGAAACTGTGGACGCGATGGACTCAGTACAGATGGCCGAGCCATTTGTGTCCTTCGCAAAGGCATATGTGCGATACATGCAGGGTATGCGCCCGACCAAAAACCCTGCATTTCGCGTCACTGCGCTACGCGCCCTTGACGCTGCCCTAAGGGAATGCGGGCACTCGGACCCCGTGAGGGTCGATGGCGACACGTTAAATCGGGCTGCGCGTTTCATCGCAGAGCGATTCGCCGAAACTACTGCTTATCGGATTGGCGCGCAGCTTGAGATGATCGCTGCGTTCATGTCAGACCATCGTTTGACCGCGACGCGGCTTACGTGGCGCAGTCCGATTAAGCGGCCACGAGATTCTGTTCGCGTTGGACAGGAGTTTGACAGGCGCCGTGCCGAGAAGATGCCGTCTCTTGCTGCGCTGGAAGCGCTCCCCAAAGCATTTCAAATTGCAACTCAGCCGAAAGATGAATTGTTCTCTTCTATCGCAGCCATTCTCTGTTCAGCGCCTGACCGCATCAACGAGGTGCTCCTGCTTGCCGCGAATTGCGAAGTGCACGATAAGACGTCTTCCGGCAAAGACGCCTATGGTTTAAAGTGGTTTCCTGCCAAGGGCGCGGATCCAACGGTCAAATGGATTATTCCGTCGATGGCTCCTGTTGTCGCGGAAGCTATCGCCCGAATCAAGCGTGTTACGCAGGACGCACGCCAAATCGCGCGATGGTACGAATCGAATCCGCGAACGCTTTACCTGCCGCCGGAATTGGAGCATTTTAGGTGCCAAGAGTTTGTGACGATGGAAGAGGTTCGTCGGATACTTTGGTTGGAAACTGAGAACAGTAACTCGGCGCGTCAATGGTGCACTTTGCACGGTGTGCCGCTGTTAAAATTGCCAGGAGCGAGGGTGCTGAATGTTCGCTTAGCGGACGTTGAAAAAGCTGTTGTGGATCAGCTTCCCGCCGGCTTCCCTGCGCTGAATGCAGAGATTGGACTCAAGTATTCGGATGCGCTCATTGTCGTGCGACGTAACGAATTGCATCCGAATAAAGCAACTTTCCGTTGCGCCATTGATCCAGTTACCATCAATCAGGTGAACACTGCACTCGGAGCCAGAAGTGAGCATGGTTTCGACTCCATGTTTGACCGCCTCGGTTTCCGCGAACCGGACGGTTCCGCAATTCAAGTGACTACCCATCAGTTCCGTCATTACCTGAATACGCTGGCACAGGCGGGCGGCATGAGTCAGCTCGATATCGCAAAGTGGTCCGGACGCATCGACATCCGCCAGAACGAGGCATACAACCACGTGAGCGCCGACCAGATGGTGGCGAAGATTCGCCAGTCAATCGGTGACGAGTCGCAGATGTTCGGCCCCTTGGCTAGGTTGCCCAAGAACATCCCGATTTCGCGAGACGAGTTTGCCCGTCTCAAGATTCCGACCGCGCACACGACAGACTTCGGCTTCTGTGTGCACGATTACACCATGATGCCTTGCGAGCAAAACGCAGACTGCATCAACTGCAACGAGCATGTCTGCGTGAAGGGCGACGATCACAAGGCGGCAATGGTTAGACGTCGGCTTGCGGAGGCACGAGATCTTTTTGCGCGCGCCGAAGCCGCGACGGCGGATGGTTATTATGGTGCTGAACGCTGGATGGAGCATCACCAGAAGACCATTGAGCGCCTAACTCAGCTTGCCGCGATTCTCGATGACGCATCCGTTCCCATGGGAGCTGTGATTCAGTTGTCTGGAATTCCGACTGTTACGCGCATTCAACAAGCGTTGGAGGACCGGGGCTCTTTGGACGGCAAGCTGTCGGCAAACCTCTTGGATAATAGGCCGCCCGCTTTGCTTGAAAGGGTGAGCAATGACTAAAAGGCGCGCAAAGAACCTCGATGATGCGGCCATCGGCCTTATTGTCGGCGTGTTGGATGGATGGTCTGGGAAGCTCACCTGGGACCAGCTGATTGACGCGGTTGAGAAGCGCATGTACGTTCGTTATACGCGGCAGGCGCTTGATAGGCATCCACGTATTAAAATCGCCTATCAGGTTGCAAAGGAGCGACTCAGCAGAGTTCCTGGCAGCGAAGGTGCCCAGAAGCCATCTCCGATCGAGCTTGCGGCGATTGCGGAGCGACTCAAACGAGTAGAGGCTGAGAACCTTCGCCTGAAGGTGGAAAACGAGCGCTTGCTCGAGCAGTTTGTAACGTGGGCCTACAACGCGCATCTAAAGGGCTTAACGAAGGAATACCTAAACAATCCCCTTCCGCGGGTAGACCGGGAAGTTACTAGAGTCACTCATAAGACGACATGGGGGTAGGGGCGCTGAAGTCGCCGCTACCGCGGAAAGGCGCGCACGAGCTTGCTGAACCCACTTTCGCCGAGCCCCAAAAATACGTCATATAGGACGTAGCTAAGCTGTGAGCGTGGTCGACGTCCGTTTCGAAAGCCGGATTTGATGGTCCAACCCTCGGCTCGGGCTCTGTCCCAGGGCAACCGCAGCTACGCCTTCGTCATTCGTCGTCTTGCTCATCGTCCAGTTCGAAGCCGAGCAACGCGGCGCGGAACTCGCCGTCGTGCCCCAGATCAGCGCAAGCGCCGCGAACCACCTCATCACTTTTCCTTCTGCGTCCTGAGCCAGCTCAGCAGCCGTTCGACCTCGGCTTCTGTGCCGTAGGTCAGATGCAGGACAAGTTGCACCGGCATCGGGATGTTCCTCCCAGTTTCGTATCGGCACCCGCCACTTTGCGTCACCCCGATGGGTTGCCAGAAGTTGGTCTGATTGATCCCGAGTTCGCGACGGTACGCTTTGATCGATTCACCGGAGGTGAACCGTAGCCGTGGTCGCTTGGCCTGCTTCTTCGTGTCGTTGCCTGCCATTCTTTCGCTCTGTTCAACTATGCCGATTGCAATCATAAGCAATCTTTCGGGTATCGGTTTAGCCCCCATGCACCACCGGTAGATCGTCCCAGGAAGTCGTGTATGCGGGCGACAGTTGTTCGCGCCGCATCTGCCAGGGTTGCGTGATACCGGCGGCAAGCGACCTGACCGTTCCGCGCCCCCAGCGCTGGTTGATCGCATCGAGGGTGGCCATGAGCGGACCGGCGCGCGCATTTTCCCCTTCCCCGTCGCCAAATGGGCTTGCCTGGCGGGCGGTGGGCGGGGTGAGCTCACTCAGCATCACGCCCGCTTTCTGATAGACGAAACCTGCCTGGAAGATGCCTTCCAGCGTGCGTGTGGCGATTCTGACCAGCACCCGGGTGTCGTCGGTCGGACAGGTGAGCGGCACGGTGACAGATCGCTGGTACTGCGGCGCTTCGGGCTTGAACGGATTGGTGCGGATCATCACAGTGAGCGCACCGGCCACACAGTCCTGCTGGCGAAGCTTCTCCGCGGCGCGACTCGTGTAGGAGGCCACCGCTTCCTTGAGGGTGGGTAGATCCTCGGCCCACTGCCCGAAGGAGCGACTGGCCATGATCTGCTGCTTCGGCGGGGCCATCTCTTCCAAGGCAATGCAGGCTGTGCCGTTCAGTTCGCGCACCGTGCGTTCCACCACCACCGAGAAGCACCGGCGCATCGCTTGAGGATCGGCATGGGCGAGATCTGCGACCGTATGGATGTTCATCCTTGCAAGCTGCTCGGCCGTCCGGCGCCCTACTCCCCACACTTCGCCCACCTCGATAGCGGCGAAACGCGACGCACGCGCCTCGGGCGCCATCTGCGCGAGGTCACACACGCCCTCGAAGCAGGGATCCCTCTTGGCGATGTGATTGGCAAGTTTCGCGAGCGTCTTGGTCGGGGCGATGCCAACGCAGACGGGGATTACCCATCGACCAGCACTGATTGATCGCCTTCGGCACCGCCAGCGGCTCGGTCTCATCTTCTATCCTCACCGATGCCTAAGATAGTCGGCCCTGAGCTGTTCAAAACGTGGGTCAGCAGCCAGTTCGGGCATCGCTGTCTGGATCGCCTCCAGGCAGGCTCCTAGGTCACTGGGAGGCCAATGGGTTTGCTCGCCTATTATCAGACTCAGAAACTCAAGTGCCTCTTCAGGGAAGTCGCTGCAAAGATTGGCTTCATTCAATCGACGCACTAGGTAGAAAGGTTGTGCCAGTGGCTGCAGCCAAGCATGCAGAAACGCTAATGCCTCCGGGAATGCATCCCGTGCCGCAATGCATAGAAGGCTGAGGCTATCGGCGATCTTCCGGGAAACGTTGTCCCGGGTCTTGGGCCAGATGGCGTGAAGGTATGGGGCGACCCGGTTTTTCCAGTAGTCGGCCCGTTGATCGCCCGCACCATCAAGCGCGCGCACTAGAGCCCGCGCGGCAACAGACAAACCATCCGGTGGCAGTGCGAGGGTGGCGGTCGTCAGCTCGGCGGTGGTGAAGGTGTCGGCTGGGTCGAGGGCGGAAAATGTCAGCAGCGATGCGTACTGTCCGCCGTAGTTGCCGAGTACCGCATAGTGTCGCGCCGTGTCCAGAAAAGCCGGCTTGATTGCTTCGATAAAGGGCCGGTGTAGGCGGGGTGACCTCAGGAAGCCCTCCCATGCTGCAAGCGCTTCGACTTCGGAACGGCGCCAATCGAACAGTGGCAACAAATGCTGCGCCGCCCACTCCCGGTCGACACGGAACAGCACAATGACATTGGTTGCCAGCAAGGCGCGGCCAGCTCGGAACTTGTCTATCCTGGTGTCGCAGAGTTCGCTGAATATAGGCTTGAGCTCTGCTGGCAAGCCTTGCCCGTCCTCCAGCGTGCCTCGATACCACCAGCGCAGCAATGCTTCTGTTAGATGGCCAACCGTGTGGTTGATCGTGCGTATGACTACTTCGGCTGTATTAGCGTTGTCCTGGCTCGCCAGTGCCAGGAGACGACGAACCAACTTGAAGAAGAGCATATCGTGGCCCTTGAACGCATTAGCGATGGCTTGCAGCCAGCAGCTGACACTGTAGGCGAGCGATTGCAGGAGATCACTTGGGGCGTCCGTAAGAACGGGTGCGAAGAAACGCCAGGAGCGGTTCAGGAGCCGTTCTTCTGACCACACCTGCAGTGCCTCGCGCCAGCGATCCTTAGGCCAGATACCTACTCTAGTCAGTGCGTACAAGGCACATGCAGTTGTAGCAAAATTGTCTCGGCAACGTTGCCGCCAGTCGTCCTCCTGCCAGGGGTCTGCGTTGGGCTCTTGTTTGAGCCATTCGATTAGCTCACGGCGACGTCGCGGTGCGACGACGAATTTCCGCCACTCATTACCATCGCCCGTCCAGTAAGGAAACTCGTCGCGCTGATCTGGCGCCAGTTGCCATTTCGGATACTGGGTCGAAAGTTCCTCCAGTCTTTCTTTGCTAGTCGTACCCAGTACAGCGCCGGCTTCGGTGATCTTTGCCAGCCGCAGAAAAACTTCGTGGTCAACGAATTGATTCCAGCGCTCAGGTGCAATGTCGTCGTCGAACAACTCGCGAGGAGGTCCGGCGACCACGGCCAGCTCCAGTTCCCGCAGCATCGACGCATTGAACTGCGGTGCTAGGACCACTAGCAGCCGCATAGTTTCCCGCTTGGTTTCCTCGGACCATAGCCACAAGTGATCCTCCGCCAGCAGCCAATCGAGAGCGCGCCGAAGGGGGATTACGTTACCCTGCGCCGCGGCAAAGAAGGCGAGGCGCCGGAACAGCGGGTAAGGTGTTTGCCACCAGGACTCGGCCACAAATGCTGCCTGTGTCGGAGATTGAGCTGCTGTCGCAAGCCACGCGTCTCGAGTTAGGTCGATCAGCGCTGTCCAGTCGTGGTAAGCCTGGTTCTGCGGGTGCTCACTGATTGACGGCTGATGGATGTAGGACAGATCGCTCCTAGGTTCGGCATCGCCGAGCTCCTGCATCAGGTCAAGCGCGTCCCGCAGCAGGAAACTGAATTCGGACAGCAGTTCTGGCAATACGGCAGTCCAGCGCCCATCCTTGGTCAGATCATGCACGCTGGAATGGACGTGATCCGTCGAAAGTACGATCTCCCAGTCCACCAGATCCTTAACCCGTGCAGGTTCAGTGTCTTTCTGATGATCTTCAGGCAACCGGAAGGACTCTCGCAGCGACACACGTGGCGTCAGTGCTGCGCGAAGGTCGAGGCGCAAGGTGGCGGTGAGCCCATCGCGCTTGAAGCGGTCATGCCAACGATATAGGTCTAAGTCGTTCAACCACGATTTCACCCGCCCAGTTAGCAGCAGCCGCCACAGGGTGCGCATCAACGGTCCAGGGATCGCGTTGGGCGCCGTTTCACGAACTTGCTCCAACGCGACGATGTTGCCCTCCTGCTCAAGCTTGACAATCTCGTCCAAACGGCCGTCGATCCGACTAGCAAATTCGCTATGAAGCTGCCCGCCGCTCTTGACCAGCCAAAGCAGCAGTGCCGGGTCGTTAAGATGGCGGATCAGCCAGCGTGCCAGTTGCCGCATTACTTCGTCCCAGCGACTGCTGCGCGCACTGGCATCGACCAAACACATCGACGGAGCCAGTTCATAAGGCGAAGGTCGGCGGGTCAGACTGAACGTGAGCTTGTCATCAACGATCGATCTGGGCCGGACGCCGAAGCGGCTCAGATCGGCATACTGGTACCGCTCATCGCTCAGGGGCTCAAGCCAATCTAGTGATGGCACTGGGTCCAAATCAGCAAAGCGCCTTGCGGGCAGACCGCCGGGATCACTCAAGGCCCAAAGCAGGCGGCTGACAAAATCGTCCTGTTGGGTGCTCGCCATGGGGCGAGCAATAGCACACTCGACGACAATGCGTTCCTTGCCGCGTATGCCGTCACGGTAGGTCTTGGCCCAGGCACGTAAGGTCTTGTGGAGGTAGGCGTGGCGATTGTGTTCGCGGTAGAGAATAGGTGTGACGTTCTTGGCTCGCCACTCGTTGGCCCGTTCCGTTTCCTTGTCCTTGGAGTAACTGCCGAAAGCGAACATCTCCGGTGGCGACTCGCCGAGCAGCCGGTCGGCGGCCAGCGCGTCCATCATGTAGCGCAATACCGGGTCGTTGATGCTGTAGCCAACGAAACAGACGATGTAGTTTCTGAACAGTTCGCTGACGAAACGCGCTGCCCAGCGTTCGGTGAGATAGGCGAGGCCGAAGTCGCCGCTGGAAACGACCAGGCGATCCAGATCGTTTGGTGTCGGCGCTAGAGTGAGGAGGCCATGCAGATATACCAGACCATCCCAGCGGTTCTTGGGTACCGGTAGCAACGGTGCATGAAAACGCTCGATCTGCAGTGACTTCGTTGCAATCACTTCCTCGAAGAGGCGATCGAAATTGGTGGTGATGATACGCGTGCGACCTTCGCGGGTCTTAGATAACGTCAACAACGCCTCGTGGGTTGCGGTTGCATTCGGAGCGTTGAGGTTGGGATTCAGAATCTCAGCTAGTGCTTTCCGTACCCTGGATTCTTTGCGGCCACCGACAATGTTCGCTTCCAGCAGGCCTACGGCTGTGTCGAACTGTTTGGCCTTGATCGCTGCCTGTTGTATAGCGTTTGGCGGCGTCCCCAAGACTGTATAGAGCTTTGCCACCAAATCGGAAAAGCCCGGCAGGCCTGCCGGGTAGGAAACACCCGCGCCGCAGAAGAAAACCACTCGCCCGTCCTCATGCGCCTGTATCAGGCGTTCGGGAATATCTGGGCCGTTCTTGATAAATTTCATTGCCACTCACATTGGACAACTGTAATGTCCAGGTCATTCTGGCCCCTGAGCCAAGTCAACAACGCTTGCGCTTGTTCTTCGGTGCCATAGGTCAGGTGCAAGATCTGCTGCAGGGGCATCGGGATGTTCCGCCCAGTTTCGTATCGACACCCGCCACTTTGCGTCACCCCGATGGGCCGCCAGAAATCTGTCTGGCTCATGCCGAGCTTCTGGCGGCATTCCCTGATCGCGTCACCCGAACTGAACAGTAGTTTCGGCCGCCTGGATTGCTTCGTCGCGTCAATGGCCGCCATCACGTCGTCCTCGGAATTATGCTTATAGCAATTCTGGCATTCTATCCGAGTCGGCTCAGCCCGCGCGGACGATGGGCAACCCGTCCCACGAGGTGGTGTAGGCGGGCGACAATCGCTCGCGCCGCATCTGCCAAGGCTGCGCGACACCTGCGGCAAGCGATCTGACCGTACCGCGCCCCCAGCGCTGGTTGATGGCATCAAGTGCCGCCATGAGCGGTGCAGCACGCGTGTCTGAAGCGCTAGTCTGATCGTCCTCAAAGAGACTGGCCTGACGTTGCGTGCGTGGGCTGAGTTCGCTCAGCATCACCGCTGCCTTCTGATAGACGAACCCCGCCCGAAAGATGCCAGCCAGCGTACGGGTGGCAATGCCAACCAGTGCTCGCGTGTCGTCCGTGGGGAAGGGAATCGGCACCGTCACACTTCGTTGGTACTGAGGTGCTTCGGGTTTGAAGGGATTGGTGCGGATCATCACCGTGAGCGCACCGGCGACACAGCTCTGCTGGCGCAACTTCTCCGCCGCGCGGCTCGTATATGCGGCTACCGCTTCTTTGAGCGTGGGCAGATCCTCCACCCACTGCCCGAATGAGCGGCTGGCCATGATCTGCTGCTTCGGGCTCGCCACTTCCTCCAACTCAAGGCAGGCCGTACCGTTGAGCTCTCGTACCGTGCGTTCGAGCACCACCGAGAAGCGTTGCCGGATGGCTTGTGGGTCGGTGCCAGCAAGATCGGCCACGGTGTGGATGTCCATCGCAGCCAACTGCTCAGTAAAGCGCCGACCGACGCCCCAGACTTCGCCGACCTCAATCCGTCCGAAGCGCGCATCGCGCTCCTCAACCCTCATCTGCGCCAGATCACACACCCCCTCGAAGGCTGGATCCTTCTTGGCGATGTGATTCGCGAGCTTGGCGAGTGTCTTGGTCGGCGCGATGCCCACGCAAACCGGCAGCCCCAGCCACTGCGCGATCCGTTGCCGGATCCGCTGGCCGTGTGCCACCCGATCCGTAAAACCGCTGAGATCGAGGAAGGACTCATCGATGCTGTACACCTCCATGCAACTGGAGAAGCCCGAGAGGATCTCGACCACGCGATTGCTCATGTCGGCGTAGAGCGCATAGTTCGATGAGCACGCCACGATGCCGTGTTCGCGGGCGAGCGCCTGAATCTTGAACCAGGGCTCCCCCATCGGCACCCCAAGCGCCTTGGCTTCGGCCGAGCGGGCCACCACGCAGCCATCGTTGTTCGATAGCACAACGAGCGGACGGTCAGCCAACTTAGGGTCGAAGAGCTTCTCGCAGGACGCGTAGAAGTTGTTGCAGTCGACGAGCGCAAACACGGCAGGCCCCCGTGAGACTCAGGCCGGCAGCCGCTTGAACTTGCCGATCACCACGCCCCAGACCTCAAGGTCGCAGCCCTCGGCCAGATCCAGTGCCGGGTAGGCCGGATTTTCGGCAAGCAACGCCATTCGCCCCGCGCGACAGTACAGGCGTTTGACCAGACGCTCGCCATTCACGAAGGCCACGACAATATGGCCGTGCTGGGCGCTCAGGCTGCGATCGACCACCAGAATGTCTCCGTCAAAAATCTCCGCCCCCTGCATGGAGTCTCCGCGCACCGGGAAGAAGAAGGTCGAGACCGGGTTACGCACCAGGTAGTCGTTGATGTCCAGACGCTTGTCCGCGTAGTCCTCCGCTGGCGATGGAAACCCGGCCGAGACCGGCGTGAGCCCCAAGGGGATCCAACAGCCTGGAGCATCGAGCGGTGCGCGCAAGAGGTCCGCGGGAAGATCCAAGGTGACACACCCTTCACGCATCGACCGGCCTCCGGACACGGATAGCGGACGGCTGCACCGACGTCTTTGCCCCGAGAGTCTCGGCGCGCACTGGCCAGCCTTCGTCATCGACCATCAACAAGGTGTGGTCGCACTCGGGGCACACTCGGAAATAATGCTCGCCATCGGTTGCGTACTCGAAGCGGTCGAGTGCGATCGGACGATGGCAGTGCGGACAGGTGTGGTGGGTGGCGGTCATGGTGAGGGCGTCTCCGGAACTGTAATTCTATTCAGTGTTCGAACAACTGCAAACCACCACACATCACCCTGCTGCGGGCCTTGTCGCAGCACGCGGCCCGGATCAGGATGGCAATCAAGCACTTGCCGGAGGGTTCAACCATGTGCGGTCGCTACGCGCTCTACGGCCCGATCTCCCGGATCCGCGAGCAGTTCGATGCCAAGGACGACGAGATCGAGTTCGAAGCCCGCTACAACGCAGCGCCCACCCAATGGCTGCCGGTTATCCGGCAGCGTCCGGATGGCGAACGCGTTGTGCACCTGCTGCGCTGGGGCCTCGTGCCCTCCTGGGCGAAGGACGAATCCATTGGTAACCGGCTCATCAATGCCCGCGCGGAGACGGTGGCAGAGAAGCCCTCGTTTCGGGCCGCCTATCGCAAGCGTCGCTGCATCGTGCCGGCCAATGGGTTCTATGAGTGGAAGGCGCTCACGCGCGGCAAGCAGCCGTACTACATCCATGCGGCCGATGATGCGCTTCTCGGGCTCGCGGGGTTGTGGGAGCACTGGAGTCGGCCGGGCGATGGTAAGCGGATCGACACTTTCACCATCTTGACCACCGATGCCAACACGCTCATGCAGCCGCTGCATGAGCGCATGCCGGTCATCCTCGCGGCGGACGCCTACGTTGCGTGGCTGGAGCCAGAAAGTGATCCAGATGCGTTGCAGGCGCGACTCGCGCCCTTTGCTGACGGCCTGCTCGCGCTTCACCCCGTAGGCAAGGGCGTTGGCAGCGTCAGAAATGAGGGCGCTGAGCTAATCGAGCGAATATGAGTAGGGGGTCGGCATCCGCCTAAATCTGACCCTCGGTACCATCGTTCGCCGCGTCGCCATGTTGCGATCGGTGCCCAACACGGGCATCGCGTGCCCTCAGCAAAGGAGCGTGGCTGAGTGAGGGGTACGTTGTTGTGCGATTGCCCTGTGCTACCCTTCAATATCCAACACGGAGCGGGAGTGTCGCGATGGCATTTGTGTCGCTAGTTAGCCTGCTCTTGGCGACTGTGTTCCTTGCTGGGTTTGCTTGGTACGCATCCACACACCGTGAGGAGGATCGCTCCGACTCAGCGGCGCGAGATCGGTACCCCGGTAGTTCAACTGAGCTACCGAAAGATTGAGACCGCTGACGCGAAGTGGTCGGGACGCATGGTGCATGGGTAAGGCACTGTCGTCGAGTGCGTAGCCTCAGCATGCTGCGGTCCGAGTGTCCTGCTTCGAGGTACGAAGGATTCCAGCCCGTGAAAAAGCGCAAGCGAACCGTGTCACCCGCAGTGTCCCAGGAGCTTGAGGACGCCCGACTGATGGCGGCTAGAGCCTATCAGGAGCGAACACGCGAGGCCTTTGCTCAAGCACTGCGCGAAGCCTCTTCGTTGGGGGCGCTAGGTCGCGGTGTACTTGCCGGTCCGACGGTAAAGAACCGTTCGCTCAAGGGGCCTGGTAGCAGCGATGGCTGACTCATGGGCGTGGGCATCGCCAAGCGGCTTGAGTAGCGGTGTTCTGGGCTGCCAGTGCCCGCAGCACGGTCCTGGCCCGTGTCTGATCCGTCGTTTCGGTTCTTGTACCAATCAGCAGCTGTCCGATGGATCGGAAAGGCAACAGCGGCAGAGGCCCAGGGAGAACTTGAGACCTCCGGGGCGCCCGCCCCCTCCTTGCATCACGGCAGCCCTTTGCGCCCGGCGGCCACAGGCCAGGGCGCCTTCATCCGCCGCCGAACCATAGTACGGACGTCCAGGACGATCGTCTCTGCTCTTGCGCGACGATCAAAACCTAGGCGCTCAGATTCAGGAATGGACATGGTAGCCGGCCGGCAGATTGTCTCAAGTTGTGCACCGGTACACTACAGTCGCCAACGAACCGGACGTGAATCTTTCCGTCATTGTTGGAGAGCGCGATGAAGGTCCTTGATGTAGTCGCCACGCTACGCGCTTTTCCTGAGCAGCGAGTGGGGAGAGGGCAGGTTGGTACGGTGGTCGAGGAGTTGAATCGCGACCATGTTCTCGTTGAGTTCGCCGACTTGTACGGCGTCACTCACGCGATTGCGCCCATTCCTGTGAACCAACTGATGGAACTGAAGTACTCGCCCGCCTGGCCTCCGCCGACTTGTTAACCGAAGCATGGCCGCCCCACGCCGGTCATCCTAGACGACGTGCTGGCGCACCGCGACCCGGAGTATCTCGCGCCGATGAAGCGCGTCCTCTTCGACGCCGCCACCCGCGACAAGATCCCGCTATTTACCTGCCACCCCGCTAACTCGAGACCTGTGCGTGGTGTAGCGCTCGATGGAGGGACTGCGAGCAGGGCAAATGGCACCGGCGGGTATGGTGTATGCAACCGTTTATCGCCCGAAGCTAGTAGGTTACAGCTTCCTAAATGGCTGCGTTCGGCCATCAGCTGCCCGTCCTCCTCTCCACAATGCAGCCATCCTGATGGCCGCTGGGCCTCGAAAGCTGTCATTGCCTCAAGCACGTCGCTCCGCTGTCCTCATCCCTTCTGATGGACTTGTCGTGCGTCGCCGATGTCGCGCCGGGCGTGAGCGACGATGACAAGCCCCGACCACAGCGCGAGCCCGGACATCACCAGTGCAACGACAAGGTCCGGCAACGCGCTTCCGGTACCGAAGACGCCTGCCGCCGCCAGGATCACCGCGAGATTGCCGATCGCATCGTTGCGGCTGCACAGCCATACCGAACGCATGTTCGCGTCGCCCGCGCGAAAGCGATACAACATCATCGCCACCCCTGCGTTGGCGAGCAGTGCGAGGATGCCGACCACGCCCATCGTGATCGGCTCCGGCGTCACGCCGTGCTGGAAGGCCCACAGGGCGCGTGCCATTACAACGGCGCCGAAAAGCACCATCGCCACGCCCTTGAGCAAGGCCGCGCGTGCCCGCCATATCAATCCCCAAGACAGCACCGTCAGCGACAGCGCATAGTTGGCGGCATCTCCTGCGAAATCGAGGGCGTCGGCCCACAGGGCGACCGAACCGACTGCAAGGCCGGCGAAGAATTCGACCAGGAACATCACCGCATTCACGATCAATGCAATCCACAGTGCCAGGCGCAAGCGCGGGCTCGCTGCGCTGGCATCGCAGGTGGAGTGGGAACAACAGCCGGCCATGGTTTTCTCCTTAACGTGGGCGAGGGGTGCATCACACACCCTGTAGCCACTACAGGGTCAAGCGGTTAAGCTGTTGGGCGGTCGCAATGAGGAGATGCAGGCGATGAAGATCGGTGAATTGGCCAAGGCCGCGCACGTCGAGGCCGAAACCATCCGCTACTACGAACGGATCGGTCTGCTCCCGGCGCCTTCCCGCAGCCCCAATGGATATCGGGCCTACGCGGGTGGGCACCTTGAGCGCCTCGCGTTCATCCGCCACTGCCGGGCACTGGACATTGCCTTGGCCGACGTCGCGCAGCTGCTGCGCTTCGTGGACGACCCCACAACCGACTGTGCTGAGGTCGACGCGTTGATCGACACCCAACTCACCCGTGTCCGCGCGCGTCTCGACACCCTGCAAATGCTCGAGCGCCAACTCGTCGCCCTGCGCAGCCAGTGCTGTGCACCCGATCGTGCGGCGCAATGCGGCATCCTGCATGAGCTCGAGGCGCCGACGCGGGGGGATGTCTGTGTGTGCCACGATGAGCATGCGCAATGATCTGCGGTTCGGTGGCGGAGTGACCACAATGTGGGGTGCCAGCGCTCCGGTACGTTCATGGTCGCGATATGAGCCGTCAGCCAACGGGCTGGGGTTAAAATCGTCGCCCATGCACCGTTGGCTTGCCATTTTCTTCCTGCTGCTCGTTCCGCTTCAGTTCGCGTCGGCGGGCCTGGAGGCGTACTGCTTGGAATCGGCCGGTTTCGCGACCAGCCACGGCGACCACCATCCACATACCTGTCAGGTGGATGAAGGCGATGAAGGGATGAAAGGGCAACTTCACGCCGACTGCGGTTTCTGCCAGATCCTTGCGAGCGCTGCACTGCTCGATGCGGGTCGTCTGCCATTGACAGGACTGGGCCATGTCCTCGTCGACGCCGGGCGGGACTTCAACGCGTCTGCGCTGGTCACCGAGCCTGAACGCCCCAAGTGGCGCCTCGCTGCCTGAGCGGCAGCCCACCCCTGTCTTCCCCTCTTCTTCGAGTGCGCGCCGCACGGTAGCGGCGGTGTGCTCCATTGCGGACGTCCGGGCACTGCCTATGGCGTCCGCCCCTCCCGAAGCCTGGGAACCAACCCTCGAGATCGACTCGATGCACGACAAACGAACCCAATGGTGGTGGCTGATGGCCGCCTGGGCCGTGGCTCTGGTATCCACGCTGGGCGCGCTCTTCATCGGTGAAGTGATGGGCATGACGCCCTGCGTGCTGTGCTGGTACCAGCGGATCGCCATGTTCCCGCTCGCCCTCATTCTGGGCATGGCCGTGTTCGCCGAGGACCGGCGCGGTGCGGTGTATGCGCTCCCATTCGCGCTCGCTGGTCTCGCGCTGGCCGCCTATCACAGCGCACTGATCGCCGGCTGGGTGCCACAGTGGTGGGTGCCGTGCGGCACTGGCCCCTCGTGCAGCCAGCAAGCCCTGGTCATCCTTGGCGACATCCAGATTCCCTGGCTATCGCTGGCGGCCTTCCTCGCCATCGCCGCCGCCTTGACGATTTATCTGATAAGGACCCGTAAATGAACACACGAAAACTCCTGGCACTCGCCGTGTTGCTGATCCTCGGCCTGGCCTTTTACTTCGGCATGGATGCCTATCGCGACCGCACACAGGCCGAACAGGACACGCGCATCGCTGTGGAAGGAAGCCGCCTCGTGCGGATGCATACCCCGATCATCGGGCCGCAGAACGCGCCGGTCACCATCGTCGAGTTCTTCGATCCCGCCTGCGAGACCTGCCGCGCCTTCTATCCGATCGTCAAGCAGATCATGGCCCAGCATCCGGACAAGGTTCGGCTTGCGCTGCGCTATGCACCCTTCCATCACGGCTCGGACCAGGTGGTGAAACTGATCGAGGCTGCGCGCAAGCAGGGACTCTATACCCCGGTGCTCGAGGCGCTGCTGGCCGCACAGCCCGAGTGGGCCGACCACGCGGCGCCCAACATCGGCATCGCCTTCGAAGCAGCCGCTCGGGCCGGCCTGGACATGGAACGCGCCCGGCAGGACATGGAAACGCCCGAGATCCAGGCCGTGCTCGCGCAGGACATCGAGGATCTGACCGCGTTGCAGGTCAGCAAGACGCCGACCTTCTTTGTCAACGGACGCAGTCTGCCCAGCTTCGGTCCGGAACAACTCACACGCCTCGTGGCCGAGGAAGTGGGGAAATTACAGCGGTGATCGAAGCGTTCGGGCTCGCTGGCCTGCTTTCCGTGATAGCAGCGGCCGCAAACCGGGGGCGAGCTTTACAGGCACGACTCCGGTTTGCCCGAGAACAAAACGCAGATGAGCTCGACCGATCCGAGCAAATCAGGAACTACGTTTCGGGATCGCTGCCGTGCAGTCCCTGAAGTTCACGTAAACCTTGTCCCCCACCTGCAACTTCGGCTCAGCTGGCAGCCTCGCAGTCCGCGCATACGGATGGCCGTTGCGTTTGAACGCGATTGTCACGTAGGTGACGTTACTTGCCTCTCCGACTGTCTCATCTCTGCAGTCATAGAACGATGGCCGTTGAAGCTCTTTGCCCAAGCCGATCTCGACGACAGTACCTTTGCGCCAGCCATCGCCCTGCGCGTACTTATCTTCATACACGACGGCGGCCGCACATCCGGTCAAGCCACCAGCGACGACCAAGGCCAGTCCTGGCCCAATCAATGCTTTCATCTTGCTACCGCCGAGCGCCTGAGGTGACCGCCTGCGCGCCGTTGCCGCAGGCGGTCGGGCGGAGTCACTTCAGTGTGAAGCGTGCCGTGGTGGAAGGCTTGCCCGGAAGGGTGACAACCGCGACCAGCTTGGTGCCGGCGCCGACCTTGAAGCTACCCTTGGCTTCGAGTCGATCACCTGCAGGCCTGAGTTCGACATCTTGCTTGTTTGCGCCAGACAGCAGCGTGAGCTTGGCACTGCCGTTTGCCACATCAACAGGCTTGCCGTGATCGCGAAGATGCAACTGGATCACCTCGGGCTTGGCAACGAGTTCGAGATCGAGATCCTTGACCTCGACCACCACGCCTCCATGCATCGATTCATGCTCGTGAGCATGGTCATGCTTGTCGGCTGCAAAGGTGGGGCCCACAGACACGAGAGCAGCGAGGGCGACGACTTTTGAGAACTTCATGGTTTTTCCTTTCTGGTTTGCATGAGGCGGGTTAAGCAGCGTCAGAATGCTTCGGCATTTCGATCGTCGAGCAGACTCTCTGCATCGCGGCGGCCGAAGAGCCAGAACATTGCAGGGGTAAGGAAGGTATCCAGCAGGGTCGAACTGATGAGGCCCGAGAAGATCACCACGGCCACCGGATGCAGGATCTCGGTACCCGGGCGCTCGGCCTCGAACAGCAGCGGTGCAAGCGCAAACGCGGTTACCAGTGCGGTCATCAGCACCGGCGACAGGCGCTCGATCGAGCCCCGCAGGATCATCGTGTGGTCGAAGCTCTCGCCCTCGATACGCATCAGGTTGAGGTAATGGCTCACCTTGAGGATGCCGTTTCGCACCGAAATACCTGCAAGCGTGATGAAGCCGACGAGTGCCGCCACCGACAACGGCTGACCGGAGATCCACAGTCCAATCACCGCCCCGACCAGTGCGAGCGGAATGTTCGCCATGATGAGCGCCGAGAGTCGAACCGACTTGTAGCGGCTGTAAAGCACGACGAACATCAGCACGAGTGAGATGATCGAAAGCAACCCGACTAAACGGGATGCCTCTTCCTGAGCTTGGAACTGCCCGCCGAGGGTGATGAAGTAGCCCTCGGGCAACTTAAGGTCGGCCACGACGGCACGGATGTCCTCGACGACCTCCGATAGCGGACGCTGTTGCGCATTGGCCGAAAGCACGATGCGGCGCTTACCGTCGTCCCGGCTCACTTGGTTCGGACCGTCACCATCCTCGATCGACGCCAGCTTCGACAAGGGCACATGTCCGGTCGGCGTTTCGATCAGGATCTGAGCCAGCCCGTCGACCGAGCGCGCCGTTTCCGGTAGGCGAACGACCAATGGGAACCGTCGACCACCCTCGACGATCTGGGTGACCTTCTCGCCCTCGACGAGGTTTTGCAGCGCGGCCAGAATCTGCGGTGCCGGCACCCCGTAACGGGCAGCGGCCGCATAGTCGATCCGCACCTTGATCTGCGGCGCGAGCACTTGCTTCTCGATCTCCAGGTCGGCGAGCCCCGGAATGGCGGCAAGCCGCGTTCGCAATAGGTCAGCCTGACCGCGCAGGGTGTCGAGATCCTCGCCGAAGATTTTGATCGCGATCTGCGAGCGCACGCCCGACAGCATGTGGTCGATGCGATGTGAGATCGGTTGCCCGATCGCGATCGCAGCTGGCAGATTGACCAGTCGCGACCGGATGTCTGCGGTGATCTCACCCATTGAGCGGCTCAGCTCACCGGCGGGTTTCAGCCCCACATCGAGCTCGCTGACGTGGACACCTTCCGCATGCTCGTCAAGCTCGGCCCGCCCGCTTCGGCGCCCGACGTGCGTCACTTCGGGAACCTGTTTCACGAGCACTTCCGCTTGCTGCGCGAGCGCGGTCGACTCCGCCAGGGTAACGCCCGGGTTGAGCCGCATGCCGATCAGCAAGGTGCCTTCGTTGAACGGCGGCAGAAAGGTCGTGGGGAAGAACGGTACCGCAGCGGCAGCAATTGCCACCGCAACCGCACCCGCTGTGACGGCCGCCCTGGGGTGCTCGAGCACCCCCTGCAACGCCCCGCGATAACGTGCCTTGAGCCAGGCGAGCAAGCGCGTGTCACCGTGATCGAGGGACTTCATCCGGGGAAGCAGGTAAAAGGACAGCACCGGCGTCACGGTCACCGAGACGACCAACGAGGCGAGCGTGGAGACGATGAACGCCACGCCGAGCGGCACGAACAGCCGCCCCTCCATGCCAGGCAGCGCGAACAGCGGCAAGAACACCAGCACGATGATGATCGTCGCGTAAAGGATGGCCGAGCGCACTTCCATCGTTGCGCGCGCCACGAGTTCGATCGGGTGAAGCCGATGGTCGTGATGCTTTGCGCGGTCCTCCTTCAATCGGCGCAGCACGTTCTCTACGCCCACAACCGCATCGTCGACCAAGCCGCCAATCGCAATCGCGAGACCACCAAGGGTCATCGTGTTGATCGACTGCCCGAAATACTTGAAGACCAACGCCGTCATGAAGATGGACACCGGAATCGCGGTGAGCGCGATGATCGTCGGGCGCAGGGTGCCGAGAAAAAAGAAGAGGATTGCCGCAACGAACACCGATGCGCCAATCAGCTTACCCTTGAGCGTGCTGATCGATGCCTCGATGAAAGTCGCCTGCCGGAAGGTCACCTCCGGCGCATCCATCCCGGCCGGGAGCGATATCTTCATCTCTTCGAGCGCGGTTTCGATCGAGCGAGTCAGGTGAATGGTGTCCGCCGTAGGCTGCTTCTGAATGCCGAGAATGACGGCCGGTTTGCCCTCGAAGCCCGCATCCCCCCGTTTGGGCGCCGCTGCGAAGGTCACGGATGCGATCTGACGCAGCAGGATCGGCTGGCCATCTCGCGCAGTGATCGCGAGGTTCTTCAGATCCTCCAGGCTCGAGGTCCGACCGAGATGGCGGATGAGATACTCGCGCCCGTTCAGTTCGAGAAAACCCCCCGAGGTGTTCGACGAGAAGCCTCGAATCGCCCCTTCCAACTGCTCCAACGAAACACCGAGCTCAGCCATACGGCGGGTGTCGGGCTGAACCTGGAACTGCCGCACCTCCCCGCCAATCGGGATGACTTGCGCGATGCCGGGGATCGCCATCAGGCGCGGACGAAGAACCCAGTCCGCATACTCTCGGACCTGCATCGGCGAGATCTTCGCCGTGTCGATCGGGATCGCGATCTGCATGATCTCGCCCATGACCGAGCTGATCGGCCCCATGCGCGGAATCACGTCTTCAGGCAACCCTTCCTCCATGGCTGAGAGGCGTTCCGACACCATCTGCCGGGCGCGGAAAATCTCGGTACTCCAGTCGAAGGTCACGTAGATGAAGGACAGCCCCGAGCTCGAGGTAGAGCGCACTGACTCCACGCCGGGCAAACCATTCATGGTGGTCTCGAGCGGAAAGGTGATGAGTTGCTCGACCTCCTCCGCCGCCATGCCGCCGGCTTCGGTCATGATCGTGACCGTCGGCTTGTTGAGATCCGGAAATACGTCCACGGGTGTTCGCGAAAGCGTGAACGCCCCATAGGCCATCAGTACCAGGCTGGCGATAATCACCAGCAGCCGGTTACCAAGGCTGTTGTCGAGTAGCCACTTGAACATCGGATAGACTCCCCGTCAGCGGATCTGGTTGATCAGCGTGGCGGCACGGGAGGCGACCCGCTCGCCGGCTTCGAGGCCGGACGTCACCCCAATATTCACACCGTCCAGCGGCGCGATCGTGACGGTCCGGGACTCGAAACGTTCGGGCGCCGTCTTTACCCAGACGATGGTTTGGTTTGCCGAATTCTTCAGCACCGATGCTGCGGGAACGCTTACACCCTGCTGCGTGCTGCGCGACTGGACGAAGACCTCGACCGGCTGCCCCACGGCAAGAAAGGCCAGCGCTTCACCTTCGGCTGCAAAGGTGAGTGGCAAGGCCTGCTCGCGCAGGCTGCGGGCGGCGCCGATGAAGGTGAGCGGGATCCGCTGGTCGCCGACCGCAAGACTTGCAGAGGCGACATCCGCCGCCATTTCTGGATCATAGGAGAGCGCCTCGACGCGCAGCCGCTTCGGGTCGACGATCTCGAACACGAGCTCGCGCGCATCGACCACCTGGCCTGACACGGCGTTAGTCGATGCGATCACACCGCTCACGGGTGCGGTCAGGACATCACGGGCATTGAGGCCACCACCGATCGCTTTCGATCTAGCCTTCAGGCTGGCAAGCTCGCTTTCGGCCGCTTCGATCTCCTTGCGCGGTACCGTGTCGGCGAGTTCCTTCAGACGCGCGAGGCGCTTTTCCACAAGGGCCCTGGCCGCGTGCAGCTCGGCCAATTGCGCCATCTGGTTAGACCGCTCGATCTGGTCCGTCGAAGGACTGACGTAAGCCAGCACGACCCCCTTCTTCACGGCCTGACCGACGCTTGGCAACCCCTGCGGGCCCGCCTCCAGGCGCCCAGCCACCATGGCCTGCACCTTTCCGCCGGCATTCGGGTCCATGACCACCTTGCCGGCCAGCGCGGTGGTACGCGGCAATTCGCCGGCTTCCGTAACCAACGTGCGAACACCGATCTGGCGTTGTGCCGGCTTGGGCAGAAAGACACTGCCATCGGCTTGCCGTTGTGGCCCATTGCCTCCTGCCACAACTGGACCTTCATCGCCATGATCATGGCCTTCGCCAGCAAAGGCATTCCACGAGGCACTGGCCGATACCAGCGCCAGCGCAGCAAACAGTACGCTCAGCTTCATGCGGCACCTCCAGTCGAGCGATTACGCGAATTCCCCTTGCGAAGCACAATCCAGCCGATGAGGCCTAGCACAAGCCCCCCCGCGCCTGCCCCAATTGCGTAGGGTTTAATGTCCAATTCGGCAACCTCTTCGTGCGCCTCGGCGGCGGTCTCATGCAAGTCGAGCTCACCAGCGAGCAAATCGGCGTCCTGGCCGGCAATCACCGTTGCCGTGACAGAGACGACACCCGGCTTGAGCGTCTCCTCGAGCGTGGCCCCGAACTCACCGTCGGCATGGGGCGTGAGCGCAACGGCCTTCCCATCGAGTTCCAGATCGACCTTTGCGTCCTTGACCGGACTGTTGTCAGCGAAGTGGTCAAGATAGACGGTGACGTTCTTGCCATTCACTACGCCGACCAGCTCGAAGAGTTCCGAGACGGCGGTAAATCGCGGCAATGCCGGGCCCGCTGTGGTCGCGGGCGCTTCTCCATGGTCGTGTCCGTCACCGGCCAGCGTTTGCGGGGCAAGCCCGGCAAGCACTGCAGCGAGGCTCCATGCCGCGAGGGTATGAGTGGATTTCATTTTGGGGATCCTGTTATTCATTCGGGAAGCAGGCCCAACGCTTGGCGCTGGGCCGAGATGGCGGCTGCCAGATCAATACGCGCGCGAGCGAGCTCGCGTTCGGCTTCGGCCGCCTCGAATTCGATGCGCAGACGGGTCGGCAGATCGGCCTCACCGAGGCGGAACGCCTTCTCGAAGAAGCCGCGTGAAGCCTGTGCGAGGTCGGAGCGCCGTTCAGCAGCGGCGACCTGCTGCCGTCTCGATTCGACGCGCTGGTGCGCCATCTCTGTTTCGGCCAGCAGACGTTCGAGTTCGATCTGCAGTTGCGCCTCGGCCTCGATGGCCTCTGCATTGGCGCTTGCAACGCGGGACCGGCTGCGCGAACCGGAACCAAGCGGAATGCGCAAGCCCAACGTGACCGTCTGTTCCCAGGATTCACCCGATGCGCCGCGTTCGCGGGTGGTCGTGACACTCAACTCCGGATTCGCGCGGCCCTGAACGCTGGCAAGGGTCATCGTGCGCCGCGCAACGTCGACCCGATCACGCAGCTCGGCCACTGCAGGGTGCGCCGTCTCAAGAATCTGTGTCGGTGTCGCAGCGGAAGGGACGGGCTCCGGCGCAGACACCCCGCCGGATGAGCGTTCTGGCCCGATTCCAGTGAGCGTGCGCAACTGCTGTGCAGCATCTGCAAGGGCGCTTTCTGCCTCGGCGACGGCGGCTTCAGCTGTAGCTTGGACACCGTCGGCCTGATGCTGATCTGCGCGCGCCAGATCACCCGCCTTGATGCGCTTGGCCACGTCGGCGGCCAGTTCGCGGGCGTTCGCGAGACCCGCCCTCGCCAGCGTCACATCTACACGCGCGCGTTGCCAATCCCAATATGCTGTGCGTACCGCTGCAGCGGTGCGCAACTGCGCGCCGCGAGCCCGGCTCGCCGTGGCAGCTATTTCGGCAGTGGCGAGGGCTGCAGTGCTCGAACGTTCGCCCGACAGCCAGATCGGAACCGCGATACCGACCTCGTACTCACGGCTCCCGCGATTGCTGTCCAACTGATCGGTCTTACCGGCTACCTCAAGGGCGGGCGGTTCGACAAACCAACTGTTGGCACTGTCGCGGCGCGCCTGCGCCGCTTCCTGTTGAGTCGTGAGCGACAGCGCTTCAGGCTGGCGTGCCCATGCTGCCTCGAAAGCGTGCTTGAGGGATAGGGCGGCACTTGGGGCCGGGGGGGTCAGCTGCTGCGCCCAGACACCGTTGACGGCAAGGCCGAGCATTAGCGCAGGCAGCCATTTGAGATGAAGTTGCTGAAACATCCAATTCTCCGTTGATGGAAAGACACTGGGAATCGGCTGAGGGCGATCGGAGCGATCGCAATGGACGCGTGATCCCACCGCTCAAAGCGGTAGGAACATCAAGAAGGAATGAAGGCGACCGCCCTGCCGATCAGGCTGGGCAGGCCCATTTAGGACGTTCGGGCTCTGCGGGATGTTCCGCAAGCGAGCACGCAGGCGTTATGTCGATGGGGAGGGACGCCTGATGCTGTGGGCAAAGCGCGCCGGACTCACTCGCCACTACTGAAGAGCCGACCACTTGGCACGATGCGCAGTCTGCGTGCGCGCCCTTCGTCAAGCCCCCTTTTTCCTTGCCTTTGTCGTCTTCGGTATGACGATGCGCGTGATGGCCAAAATGATCGGCTGCGGCACCGGATTCGTGTGCGCAGTAAACGCCCACCGCCGCCCAACCCAGTTGGGCAGGCAGCAGGACCAAGAGGAAAATCGCAAGCCAACGACGCATTGCGCGGATTCTATCAATAAGGATTTGCTATCGTCGACAACGGTGGTGCCAATGGGCAGACCGACCGGCGCTTTACGAGAACCCGCTGGGCGAAACGCCTGGACAGCCCGACGTTTCGCGCCGATAGAGGGCTTAAGGAGCACTGTACATTTCATTCATGTACGCGCGCTCTTTCGGGGTCATGTCGACCAACTCCTTGAGGACTTCTGCACGAGTCTTGCCGGGTCCTGAAGCGCGCGAGGGCACCGCGAGGCCACGCTGCAGGTAGGAATAGCTGCCATCGGCCTTTGCCTGTTCGAGCTCGCGCAACACCTCGGCGCGGGTTTTCGTGCTCGTGGAGTGATCCGGATGAAACGTGAACCCCTGTTCGCCGGGAGCGGGATGCCACAGCGAGCTGGCTTGTGCAGCCGCAGGAACGACAAGGACGGCAGCAAGAAGCGAAAAGAGGGCAGTGGTGCGGGTTTTCGACATGACGAGACTCCTTCGTTCAACGTAAGAGGTGGCGTTCGGCATAAGCCACTTGACGTCGCCTTGCACCGAACACGTCGCGGACTTTAAGGGTCCATCCTCGTCGAATCGCGAACTGCCAGATTACGATTTCGTAATGTGATGGTTTCGGCATCTCCCCGATAATCGCTGCATGAAGATTCTGGTTGTGGAAGACGAGCCCAAGCTCGCCGAATACCTACGCAGGGCGCTCACCGAAAGCAATTACATCGTGGATGTCGCGCACAGCGGCACGGATGGCCGCTATCTCGCGACCGAAGGGCATTACGACCTCGTCCTCCTCGACGTCATGCTTCCGGGGCTGGATGGCTATGCCGTCTTGCAAGAACTGCGTCGGGGCAAACACGTACCCGTCCTGATGCTGACCGCGCGGGACAAGGTCGAGGATCGGGTCAGAGGCCTGCAGGCGGGTGCCGACGATTACCTGGTGAAGCCGTTTGCTCTGTCCGAGTTGCTCGCTCGCGTGCAGGCCTTGTTGCGGCGCGGTGCCTTGCGCTCGGATAGCCAGGATTCAACGGTGCTCCGTTTGGCGGACCTCGAACTCGACCTGGTTCGACGCAAGGCGTCACGATCCGGGCAGCGCCTCGACCTGACCGCCAAGGAGTTCACGTTGCTGACGTTGCTGCTGCGCCGGCAAGGGCAGGTCCTTTCCCGTACCGCGCTCGCAGCGCAGGTGTGGGACATGAATTTCGACAGCAATACGAACGTGGTCGAAGTTGCGGTGCGCCGGTTGCGCGGCAAGATCGACGACGCTTTCGAGAAGAAGTTGTTGCATACCGTGCGCGGCATGGGATACGTCCTTGAGGACCGGAAGCCCTGAGAATGCGCAATCCGCGTTCGCTTAGCCGCTGGTTATCGTGGTGGCTCGTCGTGCTGGCCTCGCTGGGGCTCGGCTTGGTCTGCTCGATCGTTTACGTGGGTGCGAGTCTAAATTTCTCCAACAAGCAGACGGACGAACTGCGGCACAAGCGGGACATAGTGCGCCATCTCGTCGGCGAGATCGCAACGCGTGACGCGTTGCCGAGCCTGCGCCACAAGCTCGACGACTTCTTTGTGGGCCATGCCAACCTCGAGTTACGACTGATCCAGGGATCTGACGCTCCTCTGTACGCAACTCCGGCGCGTTCAAGCCCCGGCGCAATCCTGCGGCGGGATGAGTTCGAAATCTCCGTGCCATGGTCGCCCACAACCATGCTGCGCGCCGAATTGATGCTCGACAGCAGCGCCGACGCGCTGCTTTTGGAGCAGTTGGCCTGGACGCTACTCGCGAGCGCCCTTGGTGGAGCGGCGGCCATCTCAGTGGGCGGCGCATGGCTCGTTCGTAGAGCGCTCTTGCCTGTTCGCGACCTGGCTCGACAAGCAGCGGCCCTAAGCCCGGAAAGCGTTGGACAGCCGCTTGACGGCTCCGCCCAGGCACAGGAGCTTCAGCCGTTGGTCACACAATTCAACGCGCTCCTGGTTCGATTGAACCGCGCATATCAACAACTGGAAGGGTTCAACGCCGATGTCGCTCACGAGCTGCGCACACCGCTGGCGACCTTGATTGGTGAGACCGAGCTAGCTCTGAGTCGTCAGCGCGATGTCGCCGAACTGCGCGATGTGCTCGGATCGAACCTCGAGGATCTTCAACTTTTAGCGGGGCTGGTCAATGACATGTTGTTCTTGTCCCGGGCCGATCGCGGGGAGCGCGCCCGTCGCCACCGTGTGGATAGCCTGGCCGAACTGGTGTCCGAGGTCATCGAATTCCACGAAGCGTCAATGCAGGAGGCCGGCGTGACTGCGCGCTTATGCGGTGACGGCATGGGCACAGTCGATGCTGGGTTGGTTAGGCGTGCGCTCTCGAACCTGCTCGCCAACGCGACCCGTTTCGCAGAGCGCGGATCGGTGATCGAGGTCGATATCAAGCAGGACACGGATGGCCGCATTTGCCTGTCTGTCAGCAACACGGGCCCTGTCATCCCCCCGGAGCATTTGCCTCGTCTATTCGACCGCTTTTATCGGGTTGATGGGGCCCGCGAACATCGCGACCATAATCACGGGCTCGGCTTGGCGATCGTAGCTGCGATCGCGCGAATGCATGGCGGCGCCACCTTTGTGCGGTCAGCTGCCGGAACGACGAGCGTTGGCCTTGCCATGTGCGGGTGCAGCCAAATGGAGGTAGCACCTCATGACAGATAAGGCGCATTGCTGAAAGGGCTGAACTTTGCCTCTTTGCGGCACTGACTATCGAGAGTGCTGGGGTCACATGGATACGTGGCCAGGTAGAGTGCGCTCGACACCACGAACTTGCACCAGATCGCCTTCGTGCGCGGCGCCGATGGCTGACGTGTTCTAAGTGTCTGTCAGCACCCACCTCGGAGACTCCGCAATGACCGACGATGCCGACGCACAAGGGTGCCGAGGATCTGATAGGCGTCCTGCGCAGCTACCTCAAGTGAGCCTTGCCGTGCCCACCGAGAACCCGTCCACCTGGACCCATGATCACGTCTTCGATGGCGGCAATGCGCTTGCCAAAAGCAGTACCTCGGTGGTGATGTGGATCACTGCCGTTGCGATGGTTGTCGAGATCACCGCAGGCTGGTGGTTCAACTCAATGGCGCTGCTGGCCGACGGCTGGCATATGAGCCCGCATACCTTCGCGATCGGCGTGTCTGCCGCGCTGGCCTATGCCGCTGCGCGAACGATCCGCGCTTCGCTTTCGGCACCTGGAAAATCGAGATCCTCGGAGGCTTCGCCAGCGCCATCTTCCTGCTCGGCGTGGCAGTGATGATGGTCATCGGTTCGATCGAACGCATCGTGTCGCCGCAACCCATCCAGTACAAGGAGGCCATCGCGGTCGCCATCCTGGGCTTGGCCGTCACCGTCGTTTGTGCGCTGATCCCGGGCAAGGCTCACCATCACGGCCACTCACACGGACACGGTCACGATCATCACGGCCTCAAGCTCAAATCCGCCTACCTTCACGTGATCGCCGACGCGGCCACCTCGGTGCTGGCCATCGCGGTGGTGACGCATGACCGCGCACGCACCCCCGACGCTGTGAGGAGCCGCTTGGCGGTGCACGAGGAGATCGTCCACTCAACGATCGAGATCTATCACCACGCCGGGCTTCGGGAAAGCCCTGCCGGAGGAGCCGCGTGAGGACATTGCTACTTTACTTCGTCACAGCGATGGCCGAGATCGTCGGCTGCTATCTGCCCTGGCTGTGGCTCAAGAAGGGGGGCTCGGTTTGGCTACTTCTGCCTGCGGCGGTGAGCCTGGCGGCCTTCGCGTGGTTACTCACGCTGCATGAGGCGGCCTCCGGCCGCGTCTATGCCGCATACGGCGGGATGTACATCAGCGTCGCCATCCTATGGCTGTGGACGGTGGACGGAATCCGCCCCTCCGCCTGGGACGTCGCCGGTGTAGTGGTGACGCTGGCGGGCATGAGCATCATCGCGTTTCAGCCCAAGTAGGGTGTTTGCAACCGCATGCCATGAGCTTCAATCCGCCTCGCGGGTCAGCCACTTCTTAACCTTACCCCTCCACTGCCAGCAGGTGGCAGGAGATGCAGGCGGCCTACAATTCGGGCAGCGCAGCGCCAGCGGCAAACCAGTCGCCAAAAGGTGATAGTCCCCGGGCGCCCGCACTACCCGGACCTACATCATCGACATTCAAATTGTGCTACCGCCGTGCCAGCTAGCTATTCGTAAGCGTTGCGTAGCAGGCGGCGGCTTGATGCTGTTACTTGTCATTGGTCGTTCGGTTGAATGAACGGCAGCACGGGGTCGATAGCACCCGTTCGGTGAACAGTGCTGCGAAAGACTTGGGACGAACCTCAGGTTGAATGATCTACGCTTTACCTTTCATGCTTGGTGCTCTCCTGGCCAATTCGACTGCTTTGGAGTCCGGGCTCGTGTGCCGTCGTCATACTTGCCAGCTTTCCCGGTTCGACCACCCGCACCTCAAGTGCCACCTTTAGCCGGCTGCGAAGTGCGTCAAAGACGGCCGCTAGGCAGTCCACGCCGGGATTGCCTTTGGACGATAGCATGCGATGCAGAGTCTTGATGGGTTTGTGAGTGAGTTCAGCCAAGTACTCAAAGCCGACCGTCGCGTGTACGAGATCACGAAGAATGAGCCGGGCTGCTACCGTCTCGCTGCTGAGAAAGAGGGTGGCGGCTTCAGCGAGAAGCGCCCTGGCGAAGTCAGAATCTGACCCGGCACGCTCGACTACTGTTTGCCTAGCATCGCGGGTTAGCATCATGTCATCCTTCCATTCCTAGTGCTTTCACCGAAGGGAACAATCATCGCTTCGCCATCTTGACCAGAACGAGCTTGAGGACGACTGCCGCGTTAACGCGGACCCGGCGACCGTTTCCGCCGCGAAATCACCTTCCCGGCAGTGGTCAAGCGTCAATCGGCTGACGCTGGAACTTTCTGCGAGGCCCATCGCCTTCATCTCATCATCGACACGCAGGTGAAGAGATGTGCGCTGAGCGAACAAGTCGAGCTTGGCGTGATCGGCCGTCAGCTTGCAAGATCCCAGGACGGGCATCGGCTCCACGCGTCCGCCGTGCTTCTCAATATTCGCACAACCGGCCGAAGTGAGCACAAACTCGGAACTTGTCCCGAAAAAGGGTAGGGAGTCACCGAGCAAGGCGGAACTGGACAAGAAATTGGCGATTGTGGTCCGAAAATCCCCGGGCGGGTCAGAACGATATCGGAATCGTGGTCGAGCTAGGGTGAGCGATGATCCGATCGCTTGATGTGCTGGTAATCGAGCGGCTCATGCGCTCATTCCGCGCGCAATCGCATGCATGATGCGGATGACCTCAAGCCGTCCGGCATCGGTGTCAAGTAGCGAGGCTGGCGCCTTGCCGTCCAGGACGATGTTTTCCGTGTGGAGCCACGCTTCGGCACGCTCGGCCCCACCGAAGACCTCTTTCGCGAGTCGGATCACAACAGCTTGGTCTGTAATTGGCTGGGTCATCGGTCCAATGCTATCGCGGCGGGAGCAGATCCGCCTGCCCCGCAAACTTGGCGCTGCATGTGGCTGCAGATCAGGTGCTGCCCAACTCGTTCCATGGAGCTACCGGTTGGACTTTGCGCTAACCGTTGCGGTGACCAGCGGTTCGGGAGGAGCTTCATGATCCAGCTTCTGCGCGATGGTGCTCTTGGTTCCTGCCTGCAGAGTGGCTGCCTCGTCTGCACGGAAACCCAAGTCCAGATAGATGTTACCGCCAACCGCGGTGACGTGACGGCTCTTTGTGTCAATGTTCACTCGTTGACCCTCCCCGTCAAATAGGCGCGATAGCGACTGGGCAGAAAAGTGAAACTGCCTGCGGGGCAAGCGGAGTCATCATACAACGACGGGAGTTGAACCGTACTACGAGCGGTCATCCGTTTCCTGGACCGAGCGGAGGCTGTCAATCGGGCTCCGCTCCCGCTGACAGCGGTCCTCGGCCGACTTGCACGACAGGTGCTAGGATCACCGAGATGGAACGCGAACTGCGCTACGTTGTGGTCCCCGAAGATGGCGTGTTCGTCGCTTGCTGCCTTGATGTTGAGATAGCAAGTGACGGGGTTACTGAGCGCGACGCTGTCGCAAATCTGCAAGAAGCGCTAACGCTTTACTTCGAAGGCGGCGACGAAGTGTCGAGAGGAGGCGGGTACCGTCTTAGCTTGATCGGGGCGCGGAGTAGCTGTAGCAACTGATTGAATCCGCAGTGCCAAGGGGCGTTGTTGCTATACAGTCGCTGTCGAACAATACTTGGAGAAGCCATGGATCTTGTGATTCGTCGCTTGGGGAAGGCCGTGGGGGTCATCTTGCCGCCAACCCTGATTGCATCGTTGAACCTGAAGGTCGGCCAGCAACTCAAGGCCGAGGAGAGGGACGGCGTCCTCCTGCTGAGGCCCCAAACCAAGAAGTACTCACTCGGTGAGCTGCTGGCGCTGTGCGAAGAGCAAGCTCCGGCGCCTTCGGACATCAACGCCTGGGATGCGGCGCCGTTCGTTGGTGCGGAGGCCGTCCGCTGATGGGCGATCAAGGGGACGCGACGCGCTCCCCGGCCATGTTATCTGCTTGTGGGGGTGCCCGTCGCTACCCGAGGTTCACCGCCAGCTGAGTCCGAAGTCTATTTCTCGACCGGAATGCGCGTCGCTTGGTCGACCGCCACGGCCGTCAGGCTGTTCATCGGGCTGCCCTCAATGAGCTTTACCGAGTAGGTCAGGTAGATGTGCTCAACAACGACGTGCTGCCGTTCTTCGAAACACATGGGGAGAGGATCGAAACAGTGCTCTCGGACAACGGCCGCGAGTACTGCGGAAGCCCCGATCACCATCCGTTCGAACTGTTCCTGCAGTTAGACGGCATCGAGCACCGCACTACCCGGTGCGGCGCCCGCAAAGCAACGGCTTCGTCGAACGACTGGACCGCACCTTGCTCGATGAACAAATCCGGGTGGTCGGGCGCACCACGTGGTACGAGTCGGTCGAGCAGATGCAAGGCGACCTCGACCGCTACCTGCATCACTACAACCATGAGCGACCGCATCAACGCCGCATGATGGAGGGCAGGACGCCGATTCAGGCCTTCCTGGCCGGTATCACCGAACAGCCCCCGGAGACGCGGAGGCCGCATAGAACAACGCCGGCTCGGGGCCCGTGTCAGGTGATTACTTGATCTGTGCCCTCGCCCTGGATGCGGCGTCGACTTTACTCCAGTTCATTGGACATGAGGTCCAGCATTTTTGCTCAGGTCGGCAATAAGCCGCATCGTGCTGCTGTCGACATAGGCCAGTCTGAACCAAGGCAGGCTAGCCATGACCACGCCGGTTCTCAATACAAAGACCAAGTCTATCAGTGCATCATTATCGTCATCGGTCGCCCAAACCTGCGAAATCTCATGGCACGCAGGATGCTGAGCACCATCGGCTTCGAAGCCGCTAAGTAGATATACAGTCGTTACTCTGGCGTGTTCTTCGTTCAAATTGTCGAGGACAAACTGAAACTCAGTGGTGAGGATGTGGCGAGATATCCAGCCTTCAGGGCTAAGAAGTTCAACCTTTACGAGAAAATGCGGGACTATCAAGCCTAACTCAACCCAGTGCCAACTCCGCTCCCCGTTGGGGGCAAGCGACGGTGGTATAGGGAGTTCGGCCTCGGGGTACGTATGAATCATGAGACACCTCCATAGGTTTTGTAGAGTATATTCCGTGGATTGAGAATCTCAAGCGTTGCATTGTTCGCAGATGGACGATCAACGCTTTGAGATAATCCGGTCGGCGCTCGCAGTGGAGCTCCGCCAAGCCCGCGAGAATATTGGACTTTCTCAAGAGGCCCTTGCCCTGTCGGCAAATGTCGATCGCACCTATGTTTCGCAACTTGAGCGTGGTATCGCCAATCCTTCCCTACTGGTACTGAGCCGTATCGCAACGGCCCTGGGGTGCAGCCTACGTGTGCATCTATCCACATTTGACTCGCACTCTTCTTAGGCCCCATACGGCGCCATAAGTAGCTGATCTAGCGTGCTACGCCAAGCGGGCATCCGTTCACCGCTTTCTGAATTTCGCATGCTGAAATTTCTGGTTGCCGTGAACACGTACTATGAAGCCCGAGGCGATTCACTTATCGGTGCTTGCTTTGGGCGGATGACCTGTAAACAAATCGACGATATTTCGATCTTTGTTTACAGGACTCGCGATCGTAAGTCTCAAACTTCTATAAGAAGTATGGGTTTTAGACGTTGTTTACGGTTTTTGGTCAGCGTAACCGTCGTGAGCACCGCGCCGAGCGAACGGACACAAGGGGCCGCCTTCGGGCGGCCCGTTGCATTTTTCTCCCTTGTGCGCAAACTCCGGTTCGATGCCGCAGGCATCTGAATTACACTGCTCCCACGTCGTCAGCATGTGCTAACGGGTGGGATGAGTATGCTTGAGCGAGAAGGGGGCTTGAGGCTGCACCGATACGCGCCATCGCGAGCGGGCGAAGCGGCCCCGTCGGACAGCCCCCCGCAAGGGCGGAGGGGCTGTCGGTGAACGTCAATCTGTCCCTCCGCCAGTTGCTGCTCGGGCTGGTGGTGGTTTTCGGCCTGCTGGTTGCGGGCGGGCAGTTCACCTTCATCATGTACACCTATACCGGCGAGCTTCTGGCGGAGATTCGCCAAGTGGTCCGGCTTGCCGGCGGCAGCCTGGCGGCCAGTCTGGAAGCGGATCAGCAGGAGGGTGACGGGCGCTATGCGCAGCGCCTGGTCGAGCGCCTGGCGCCCTTGCCGCATCTCGCCTATGCGGCCTTTGTCGACGACGTAGGGGTGGTGCGCCACGCCACCGCGGAAGAACTCGTCGGCCAGCGCCTCGCCGCAGTCGACCCTCCGCCCGCCATGCTGTTCGATCGTGCGCGGCAGCAGATGGTCGGGCAGGTGCTCGATGACGACGCGCGCAGGCGACTGTGGGCCGCGTTCCCGGTCCGCATGCAGACGGAGGAAGGACAGGCCGGCGAACCGCGCACCGGCCTGCTGGTCCTCGTCACCGACACCGCGGTGATCCAGCGCGACGCCCTGCGCCGCGCCCTCGAGCAGACCCTGGTGGTCCTCATCCCGGTGTTCCTGCTGTCGGTGGGAATCGGCTTCCTGGCCAAGTTGCTGCTCACCGACCGCATCGAGCAACTGCTGGCCTATACCCGTTCGCAGGTCGAGGGCCGCAATCTGCCGCTGCCGGTGACCGGGCGCGACGAACTCGGGCAACTCGGCGAGCGGCTGGCTGCGCTGATGCGCTCGGTGGTCGAGTCGCGGGACTTCCACGTGCATCTGCTCGACGGCATGCCCAACCCGATCTGGCGGGCCGGGAGCGACGGGCAGCGCGACTACCTCAACCGTGCCTGGCTACAATTCACCGGCCGTACGCTGGAGCAGGAGTTGGGCGAGGGATGGACGGCGGGGGTGCATCCCCAGGATATCGAGGCCTGTCTGGCGGCCTGGCGTGAATCGTTCGCCGCACGCAGGCCCTTCTCGCTGGAGTACCGCCTGCGTTACCGGGATGGCACCTACCATTGGGTTGCCGACCACGGCGAGCCGGTCTTCGGCCCGGCGGGAGAGTTCATCGGTTTCGTCGGCAGCTGTTTCGACCTCCAGGCGCAGAAGGAGTCGGCCGCGGCGATTGCGGCCAGCGAGGCCCGCTTCCGTGGTCTGGTGGAGCGTTCCCTGGTCGGCGTGTACCTGATCCAGGACGGCAGGATCGTCTACGCGAATCCGCGGCTGGCCGACTGGTTCGGCTACGCGGAGGATCAGATCGCAGGCCTGCCGGTCGACGACCTGGTTGCCGACGAGGACGTCATGCTGGTGCGCGAGATGCTGCGCCAGCGCCTGGAGGCCGGCGTGCAGCACCTGAACTATGGCTTCCGTGCGCGGCGGCGCGACGGCAGCGTGTTCCCGGTGGAGGTGTTCGGCTCGCGGATCGACATCGATGGCCGGCCTGCCGTCATCGGCACGCTGCTGGACGTGACCGAGCGCGAGCGCGACCGTGCGGCGCTGGCCGCCGCGGCCGAAGTCGTCGAAGCCAGCCCGACCGTGCTGTTCCGCTGGGCGCCGACCGACGGCTGGCCGGTGCGCTATGTCTCCGAGAACGTCCATCGCTGGGGCTACAGGGTCGCGGACATGCTCGATACCGGCTTCCGCTTTGCCGACTTGGTCCATCCGGACGACCTCGCCCGTGTGGGCGAGGAGGTCGCAGCGCACCTGGCCGACGGGCGGAACGAGTACGTCCAGGAGTACCGTCTGCGCCTTGCGGATGGCAGCTATACCTGGATCGAGGATCTCACCAGTGTGCATCGCGACGAGGCCGGGCAGGTGTCGCACTTCGAGGGGCTGATCACCGACATCAGCGAGCGCCATGCCGCGCAGGAGGCGCTCAAGCAGCTCAACGCGGAGCTGGAGGAGCGCGTCGAGCAGCGTACCCGGGAACTTGCCGCGCTCAACAAGGAGCTGGAAACCTTCGCCTACTCGGTCTCGCACGACCTCAAGGCGCCGCTGCGCGGCATCGATGGTTACAGCCACCTGCTGCTGGAGGACCACGCCGGGCAACTGGACGAGGAGGGACGGCTGTTCCTCGGCAACATCCGTGCGGGCGTCAAGCAGATGGGACGCCTGATCGACGACCTGCTGGCCTATGCGCGGCTGGAGCGGCGCAACCTGCAGAACAGCGACATCCGGCTGCCGGACATGGTGCGTGGCATACTTGCCGAGCGCGGCGGCGAACTGGAGCAGGGCGGGGCGCGTGTGGAACTGGAGGTGCCGGACATCACCGTGCGCGCCGATGCCGACGGCCTGGCGCAGATGCTGCGCAACCTGATCGACAATGCCTTCAAGTACTCGCGCGATGCGGCCTCGCCCCTCGTCCGCATCGGCGCCGCCGCCGCCGAGGGTAGCTGCCATATCTGGGTACAGGACAACGGGATCGGCTTCGACATGAAGTTCCACGACCGCATCTTCGAGATCTTCCAGCGCCTGCAGCGTGCCGAGGACTATGGCGGCACCGGTATCGGGTTGGCCATGGTGCGGCGCGCGGCTACCCGCATGGGCGGGAAGGTGTGGGCCGAGAGCGCGCCGGGCGAGGGCGCCACGTTCCATGTGGAGTTGCCGCAATGAGTGCCCCGCCGCCCGCCGTCCGTCCGATCCTGCTGGTGGAGGACAATCCCGCCGATCTCGATCTCACCCGGCGCGCCTTCCAGCGTAGCCACCTGGTCAATCCCCTGCTGGTGGCGCGCGACGGCCAGGAAGCGCTCGATTTCCTGCCGCACTGGCGGGCCGGCGAACCGCTGCCGCTGGTGGTCCTGCTCGATCTCAAGCTGCCGCGCGTCCATGGCCTGGAGGTGCTGCGGCAGTTCCGTGAAGATCCGGTCAGCCAGGCCCTGCCGGTGGTGGTGCTGACCACCTCGGACGAGGACGCCGATATCGACAACGCCTATCGCCTGGGCGCCAACTCCTACATCCTCAAGCCGGTCGGCTTCGAGAACTTCGTTGGCGTGGCGGGGCAGATCGAACTCTACTGGTGCGCACTCAATGTCCCGCCGCGAAGCTGATTCCTCGTCCCCGCTGCGGGTGTTGTACGTCGAGGACAATCCGGTCGACGCGGACCTGCTGGTCCGCAGCTTCGCCCGGCAACTGCCCGATGTCGAACTGCGCCTGGCGCGGTCGCTGGCCGAAGGTATCGACCGCCTCGGCGGCGAGGGCATGGTCGATGTGGTGCTGGCCGATCTCTGCCTGCCCGACGGTTCGGGCATCGAACTGCTCAATTGGGTACGCGACCGCCGGCTGCCGGTCGCCTTCGTGGTGCTGACCGGTTCGGGCGATCAGCGCGCCGCCGTGGCGGCGCTCAAGGCCGGAGCGGACGACTATCTGGTCAAGGACGGCGACTACCTGCGCCGCCTGCCGGCCACCCTCAACGCCGCACAGGTCCGCGCCCGCCATCTCCGCGACTGCCGCAGCCGGCCGGTACGAGTGCTGTACGCCGAGCATCACCGTTTCGATGCCGACCTGACCACGCGGCAGCTAGCGCAGGCCGCCCCGCACCTGCGGCTGGAGGTGGTGGACAGCGCCGCCGCGGTGCTTGGGCGCTTGCCCGTCGCTGGCGGGGCCGCAGGCAGCGCCGACGTGCTGCTGCTCGACTACCTCCTGCCCGACATGGATGCACTCGACCTGGCCAAGATCCTGCGCCAGGAACGCGGGCTGGATGTGCCCATCGTGATGGTCACCGGGCAGGGCAGCGAGGAGATCGCGGCGCAGGCGCTGCGCCTGGGGGTGACCGATTATCTGGTCAAGCACCCCGGCTACCTGAACGAACTGCCGCTGGTGCTCGACAAGGCCTTCCGCGACGGCGAACTCGTGCGCGAGCGCGCAGCGCTGCGCGAGGCGGTCGACAAGCTCAGGCTGCACGCGGCGGTGGTCGACAGCACGCACGACGGGGTGCTGATCTCCGACCTCGATGGCAACATCGTGTCGATCAACCCGGCCTTCACCGAGGTCACCGGCTACGCCCCGCATGAAGCGCTCGGGCGCAATCCGCGCTTCCTGCAATCCGGGCGGCACGACCGCTCGTTCTACCAGGGCATGTGGGCCGCCCTGCTCGAAACCGGCTACTGGCAGGGCGAGTTGTGGAACCGGCGCAAGAACGGCGAGCTGTATCCAGAATGGCTGACACTCAGCGCGGTGCGCAACGAAGCCGGGGCGCCGACGCACTACGTGGGGGTGTTTACCGACATCAGCAAACTGCGCAACGTCGAGGCGCGTCTCAGCCATCTCGCGCACCACGACCCCCTGACCAGCCTGCCCAATCGCCTGCTCGCGCTCTCGCGCCTGGAGCACGCCATCGAGGTGGCGCAGCGCAAGGGCCAGCGGCTTGCCGTGCTGTGCCTGGACCTGGATCGCTTCAAGACGGTGAACGACAGCCTCGGTCACTCGGCCGGCGACGAGTTGCTGTGCGAGGTCGCGGCGCGCCTGCGCTCGCGCCTGCGCGAGGAGGACACCCTGGGCCGCCTCGGCGGGGATGAATTCCTGGTACTGCTCGAGGATCTCGACGCGCCGGAGGGCGCGGCGCTGGTCGCCAGCGACATCATCGGCGCGCTGGAGCCGTCCTTCGTGCTGCGCGACGGCGCCGAGGTGTTCATGCATGCCAGCATCGGCGTGAGCCTCTACCCGGACGACGGCGACGATCATCTCGCGCTGATCCGCAATGCCGACGCGGCGATGTACCGGGCCAAGGCCGAGGGCCGCAACACCTGCCGCTTCTACACCGAGGATCTCACCCGCCTGGCCGCCAGGCGCCTGGACCTTGAAACCCGCCTGCGCCGCGCGCTGGCCAACGGCGAGTTCGTCGTGCATTACCAGCCGGCCTTCTCGGTTGCCGATGGCTCGCTGATCGGCGCCGAGGCGCTGGTGCGCTGGCAGCCTCCGGGCGAGCCGATGGTGTCGCCGGGCGACTTCATCCCGATCGCCGAGGAGACCGGACTCATCGTCGGGCTCGGCGAGTGGGTGCTGAACACCGCCTGCCGCCAGTGGCGTGCGTGGCTGGACGAGGGGCTGCAGCCGGGCGCGATCGCGGTCAATCTGTCGGTGGAGCAGATCCGGCGCAGTGACGTCCAGGCCATGCTGCGTGCGGCGCTGGAAGAAACCGGCCTGGCGCCGCATTGCCTGGAACTGGAGATCACCGAGAGCAGCCTGATGGCCCAGGGCGAACAGGCCGAGGCCCTGCTGGCCGGCCTCAAGTCGCTCGGCGTTCGTCTGGCGATCGACGACTTCGGCACCGGCTACTCCTCCCTGGCTTACCTCAAGCGCTTCGCCATCGACAAGCTGAAGATCGATCACAGCTTCGTCAAGGACCTGGCCGACGACCGCAACGACCTGGCGATCGCCGCCGCGGTGGTGGCCATGGCGCAGGCGCTGGAGATGACGGTGCAGGCCGAGGGCGTGGAGACCGAGGGGCAGCTCGCCCTTCTGCACGAGCTGGGTTGCGCCGCTTTCCAGGGCTACCTGCGCAGCCCGCCGGTGCCGGCCGAAGCCTTCGGTCGACGTTTCCTGCGCGGCGGCTAAAGCCGGCTGCGCAGCGCGCGCTGCATCCGGTCCAGCGCCGCGTCCAGGGTGGCCGGCGGGCAGCCGAAGTTCAGGCGGACGAAGCCGGGGGCGCCGAAGGGGCTGCCGTCGGACAGGCCCACGCCGCCGGCCTCGAAGAACCCGGCCGGATCGTCGAGCCCGGTGTCCCGGCAGTCGAGCCAGGCAAGGTAGGTGGCCTCGGGCGGGGTGCTGTGCACGCCGGGCATGCCGCGCAGAGCGGTATCGACCCGAGCGCGGTTCTTCCGCAGTACGTCCAGCAGGGCCCGGCGCCAGGCTTCGCCATCGCGGTAGGCGGCTTCGCAGGCCACCAGGCCGAGCAGGTTCACATGCGGCACGATGCCGCGCATTGCCGTGCGGAAGCGGCGCCGCAAGGCGGCATTGGGGATGATCGCCAGCGCACAGTAGAGCGAGGCGATGTTCCAGGTCTTGGAAGGTGCCATCAGCGTGATGCTGCGTTGGGCCACCGCGTCGTCGAGGGCGGCGATCGGGAGGTGCGGCCGGTCTTCGTCGAGCACCAGGCCGCAGTGGATCTCGTCGCTGCAGATCACCATGTCGTGGCGTTCGGCGAGCGTGGCGATCCAGGCCAGCTCGTCGCGATCGAAGGCGCGGCCCACCGGATTGTGCGGGTTGCACAGCATGAACAGCCGGGTGCGCGGGCCGATGGCCGCTTCGACCGCCTCGCGGTCCCAGCCCCAGCGGGTGCCGTCGTGCACCAGCGGGCAGCTCACCAGGCGGCGGCCGTTGTTGGCCGGCGCGGCGAGAAAGGGCGGATAGACCGGCGTGGCGGTGAATACCTCGTCGCCCGCCTCGCCGCTTGCCTGGCAGGCGATGTTGAGTCCGCTGACCACGCCGGGCAGCCAGACCAGCCACTCGGGCTCGATGCGCCAGCCGTGGTCGCGGGCGATGCCCTCGATGACCGCTTCGACCAGGCCGGGCCAGGGGTCGGTGTAGCCGAACACGCCGTGGTCGATGCGCGCCTTGAGGGCGTCGATGACCGCTGCCGGGGCGGCGAAATCCATGTCCGCCACCCACAGTGGCAGGATGTCGCGGCCGGCGTAGCGGCCCCATTTCTCGCCCGGCAGCGAACCCCTGTCGATCCGGCGGTCAAAGTCGAAGTATTCCGTCATGTGCAGCGCTCCGCGTTGCGCACAGTGTAACCCCGTGTTGCCCGTGTCCAGGCGGTACGGGCTGCGGATACAATTGCGCCAAATTATTCGAGTGACGAGGAGGGAGACCATCGTGCAGGACGTGATTGCGCACCCGGATGGCATTTACGCAGTGGATTCCGGATACGGACGCCCCCAGCTTGCCGCGATCCACGTGATCGTCCATGAAGGACGCGCGGCCGTGGTCGATACCGGCAACAATGCTTCGGTGCCGCGGGTGCTCGCGGTGCTGGCGAGTCTGGGGATTGCGCCGCAGGCGGTCGACTGGGTCATGCTGACCCACATCCATCTCGACCATGCCGGCGGCGCGGGCAGCCTGATGTGCGCGCTGCCCAATGCACGCCTGGTGGTGCATCCGCGCGGCGCGCGGCACATGGCCGATCCGGAGCGCCTGTGGGAAGGTACCGCCGCGGTCTATGGCGCGGAGCGTGCCTTCTCGCTCTATGGCCGCCTGGTGCCGGTGCCGCCCGAGCGCATCGAGGCAGTGGGCGACGGCCAGGTTCTGGAACTGGCCGGACGCCGCTTCCGCACCCTGCATACGCCCGGCCATGCCCGTCACCACATCTGCATCTGGGACGACGTGGCAAAGGCCTTCTTCACCGGCGATACCTTCGGGCTGTCCTACCGCGAACTCGATGTGGACGGGCGGGCCTTCGTATACCCGACCACCACCCCGACCCAGTTCGACCCCGACGCGATGCATGCCTCGATCGAGCGCATGCTGTCCTTCGGGCCGCAGGCCATGTACCTCACCCATTACAGCCGGGTCACCGATGTGCCGCGCCTGGCTGCCGACCTGCACAGGCTGATCGACACCCAGGTGGCAGTGGCGCGCGCCGCGCGCGGCGACGGGGTGGCGCGCCACGTCGAGATTCTCGCCGGGCTCGAGCAGATCGCCCGCGAGGAGGCGGCGCGGCAGGGCTGGACCCTGCCGGAGAGCGAGATGCTGGAAGTGCTGCGCGACGACCTCGAACTCAACGCGCAAGGTCTGGGCGTCTGGCTCGACAGCCTGCGCGTGCCCGAGCCCGAGACGGTCTGAGCGGACGGTACTCCCGTGCATGCCGATCAGTTGTTCGACGTCGACCCGCAGCGCCGCTTCGGCGGCATCGCACGCCTCTATGGCGACCGCGCGCTGGATCGCCTGGCCGCTGCACACGTATGCGTGGTGGGCGTCGGCGGCGTCGGTTCGTGGACCGCGGAGGCCCTGGCGCGCAGCGGCGTGGGGCGGCTCAGCCTGATCGATCTCGACCACGTCGCCGAATCCAACATCAACCGCCAGGCCCACGCCCTGGAGCACACGCTGGGGCAGGCCAAGGTGGTCGCCATGGCCGAGCGCCTGCACGCCATCAATCCGCAGATCGCGGTGCACCCGGTCGAGGAGTTCGTGACCCCGGACAACGCCACCGCGCTGCTGCAGGGTTTCGACTACGTCGTCGATGCGATCGACAACGTGAATGCCAAGATCGCCATTGCGCTGGCGTGCCGCGCGCGCGGCATCGGCCTGACGATGACCGGCGGGGCCGGCGGCAAGACCGACCCCTGCGCCATCCGCGTGGATGACCTCACGCGCAGCACGCAGGACCCCCTGCTTGCCAAGCTTCGCAGTCGCCTGCGCCGGGAGCACGGCTATCCGCGCGACCCGCGGCGCAAGTTCGGTATCGAGGCGGTCTACGTGGATGAACCCTTGCGCAGGCCGGTGCAGGCCTGCGACAGCGGCCGCGGGCCGCAGGGGCTGGCTTGTGCGGGATATGGATCCAGCATGATGATGACCGCCAGCGTCGGCCTTGCCGCCGCCGCGCGGGCAGTCGAACACCTGCTTGCCGCGGCCGGACCGGATGGCGAGCCCCACGAAAGGCAAAAGACATGAAGAACGATCGCGCGATCATCCTGTTCGGCCACGGCGCCCGCGACCCGGAATGGGCGGGACCGATGCGCCGGGTGCGCGAGCGCCTGCTGGACAGCGCGCCCGGAGTGCGGGTGGAACTGGCCTTCATGGAGTTCATGAACCCGACCCTGGACGAAGCGGTCGATGCCGCGGTGGCGGACGGTGCGCGGGCGGTGACCGTGGTGCCGATGTTTCTGGCTCAGGGCGGCCACCTCAAGCGCGACGTGCCGCTGCTGGTGGATGCCGCCAGGCGCCGTCATGCGGGCACCGATTTCACCCTGGCGCCCGCCATCGGCGAGGACGAGGGCGTGCTGGCGGCCATGGCGGCTGCGGCGCTGGCCTGCGCTGTGCGGGGGCGTTGAGCCGCCTCGAGCGCGCGCCTCAGTTGTATTCGCGTCCGCTCGTGGTGGTCAGGCCGGCCCCCCACAGGGCGGGTGCCAGGCGGCGGGCGCTCTGTTCCGCGGCGCGGATTCTCGCCGCTTCACGCCGGACCAGACGGGTCACCGCGCACTCCTGCGGTTCGCCGGTCGCGGTGGTATCGATCTCTCCGGCCTGCAGTGCGCAGCGGGCCAGGTCCAGCAGGCGGCGCTCGTCGTTGATGTCGAGCGCGTGCTGCTCGAGATAGCGCAGCGTCTGGAAACCGCCGACCACGACGAAGACGATCAGCATCAGCACCGCGGTGGTCAGCAGCGAGCCATTGTGGGCGGTGCCCTGCGCCTGGACCGTTTGCGAAAGACCGATGCCGCCCAGCACGATGAGTGTGGCGCTGCTGGCCAGGCCGGCGACCAGGCGTCGCCTGCGCAGTCGCTCCTTGGCGAGTATCGCGCCGGCCACCGCAAAGAGATCGGCCCATGCGTCGGCCGTACCTTGGAACCAGTCAGGTTTCCGGAATCCAGATTGGCTGTCCTGCGTCATGATGCACCTCCTGAGTCGCGCCCGAAGTCTGGCTGCACCGGCGGCGGTTGCTCCGGCATGGGCGTATGATGCTCCGCGCAATGCCCTCGTAATATCGGCGCGCCCCACCAATGCCGCGTCGGTCTGGTCCTATCCGCTGTAGGGTTTTCCCGATACGGCGGCATGTGCCCGGACGGGTGCGCGTACATTGACACTGCGTGTTATATAAGAAGATACTTATAAACATGAACGATATCTTCGATTCCGTCAGGCGTCTGCTGTGCGGCGCCGTTCTTCTTGCCGCGGGCGTGGCCTCGCCGGCCCTGGCCGAGGTACCGACCCTGCGCGTCGAAGCGGCGCAGTCAGCGCTGTCGATGCCCTTCGAAGCCAGCATCGAGGCGGTGCATCAGAGCGTGGTGGCGGCGCGTGTGCCGGGCCGCATCCTCGCCTACGAGGTCGACGCCGGTGACCGCGTTGCGCGGGGCGAGGTCCTGGTGCGTATCGATGCCGAGGAGGCCGCCGCCGGCCTGGCCCAGGCCGAAGCGGGCGTCGCGCAGGCCGAGGCCGCGTTGATCAACGCGCGTGCCAACTTCACACGCAGCCAGGCCCTGTTCGAGCGGCGCTTCATCAGCCAGGCCGCACTGGATCAGGCGCGTGCAGGCCTGGATGCGGCCGAGGCCGCCATGCGTGCGGCGCAAGCCGGCCGCAGCCAGGCGGGCGTGGCCCGCGACTATGGCGAAATACGCGCGCCGTTCGACGGCCTGGTCGCCGCCAGGCATGCCGAACCGGGCGAGATGGCCCAGCCCGGCATGCCCTTGCTGACCGTCTATCAGCCGGGCGCCATGCGCGCCCTGGTCGATTTGCCGCAGCGCCAGTTCGCCGGGCTGGAAGGACGCCCGCTGCAGGCGCGGGTGGAAGTGGTGGACGACGGGCGCTTCATCGATGCGGCCGCGGTGACTGTCTTGCCGGCCGCCGATGCACGTACCCATACCCTGCGCATGCGGGTCGATCTGCCGCCCGCGGTGGAGGGCGTGCTGCCGGGGATGTTCGTCCGCGTCCATCTGCTCGGCGGTGAGGCGGCACGGCTGATGGTGCCGGGCGAAGCGGTCCTGCGCCGCGGCGAGCTGACCGCACTGTATGTCGCCGACGGTGACGGACGCTTCGTGCTCCGCCAGGTGCGTGTCGGGGCGCCGGGCGCGGACGGCCGGGTCGAGGTGCTGGCGGGCCTGCGGGCCGGCGAGACCATTGCCCTGGACCCGGTGGCAGCCGGTATCGCCGCCGCCGCGGGGCGGTCGCGATGAGCCGCGAGACGGGAGACGCTGCCGCCTTCGGCATCTCCGGGCGGCTGGCGCGGGCCTTCCAGAGCAATGCGCTGACCCCGTTGATCGCCCTGGTCCTGCTGCTGGTCGGCGTGTTCGCGACGCTGATCACCCCCAAGGAGGAGGAGCCGCAGATCGACGTCACCATGGCCAACGTCTTCGTGCCCTTCCCCGGGGCGGCGGCGCGCGACGTGGAGGCCCTGGTGGCGCGCCCGGCCGAGCAGGTGCTGTCGCGCATGGCCGGTGTCGAGCATGTGTACTCGGTGTCGCGGCCGGGACTGGCCGTGATCACCGTGCAGTTCGAGGTCGGCGTGCCCAACCAGGACGCGCTGGTGCGCCTGTACGACACCATCCACTCGCACCGCGACTGGATCAGCCCTGAGTTGGGCGTGGGCGAGCCGATCATCAAGCCCAAGGGCATCGACGACGTGCCCATCCTCAGCCTCACCTTCTGGACCGCTGACCCCGATCGCTCGGCCTTCGAGATGCAGCAGGTGGCGCGTGCGGTGGAGCTCGAGCTCAAGCGTCTGCCCGGCACCCGCGACGTGGCTACCATCGGCGGCCCCGACCGCGTGGTTCGGGTCGACATGGACAGCCAGCGCATGAATGCGCACGGCGTCACCGCGCAGGACATCCGCGCCGCGTTGCAACTGGCCAACGCCTCTCAGCCGGCCGGTGCGCTGGTGCGGGACAACCGCGAGGTGCTGGTGCAGACCGGCACCTACCTGGAGTCGGCCGAGGACGTGCGCCGGCTGGTGGTCGGCGTGGCCGACGGCAAGCCGGTCCATCTGCGCGACGTCGCCGCGGTGGAGGACGGCCCCGAGCAGCCGGCGCGCTACGTGTGGTTCGGTACCGGGGCGGCTGCGGAGGCGGCGGGCGTGCCCGAGCACGGAGTGTTCCCGGCAGTGACCCTGGCGGTCTCGAAGAAGCCCGGCGCCAACGCCGCCGACGTGGCCGAGCAGCTCATCGCGCGCGCCGAGTCGCTGCGCGGGGCGATCATCCCGGAAGGCGTCCACTTCACGGTGACGCGCAACTACGGCAAGACCGCCAGCGACAAGGCCAGCCAGCTGATCGGCAAGCTGGTGTTCGCTACCGCGGCGGTCGTGCTGCTGGTGCTCTTCGCGCTCGGCCGCCGCGAGGCGGTCATAGTCGGCGTGGCGGTCACCCTGACCCTGGCGGCGACGCTGTTCGCCTCCTGGGCCTGGGGCTTCACCCTCAACCGGGTGAGCCTGTTCGCGCTGATCTTCTCCATCGGCATCCTGGTCGACGACGCCATCGTGGTGGTCGAGAACATCCACCGCTGGAAGACGCTGGAGCCGGACACGCCGCTGCGCGCACTCATTCCCCGCGCGGTCGATGAAGTCGGTGGGCCGACCATCCTGGCCACCTTCACCGTGATCGCCGCGTTGTTGCCGATGGCCTTCGTCACCGGACTGATGGGGCCTTACATGAGCCCGATCCCGATCAACGCCTCGATGGGCATGTTCATCTCGCTGGCGGTGGCCTTCGTGGTCACGCCCTGGCTGGCGCTGCGCCTGCTGCGCGGGCACGGCGGGCACGATGCCGGTGGAGAGGACCGCCTCACCCGCCGGCTGGACGGACTGTTCCGCCGCATCATGGGGCCGATGCTCGATGCGCAGCGCGGCGGGCGGGTGCGCGGGATGCTGTGGCTGGGGGTGATGCTGCTGATCGCCGTGTCCCTGGCGCTGCCGGCGATGCAGTGGGTGGTGCTCAAGATGCTGCCCTTCGACAACAAGTCCGAGTTCCAGGTGGTGCTCGACATGCCGGTGGGCACGCCGCTGGAGGACACCGCCCGGGTGCTGCGCGAGATCGGCGACGAACTCGCGAAGATCGACGAGGTGACCGACTGGCAGGCCTACGCCGGCACCGCCGCGCCGATCAACTTCAACGGCCTGGTGCGCCAGTACTACCTGCGCGCTGCGCCGGAGATGGGCGACATCCAGGTGAACCTGGTGGGCAAGTCGGCGCGCGCGCGGCAGAGCCACGAGATCGCCAGCGCGGTGCGCGCGGCGGTGACCGATATCGCGCAGCGCAATGGCGGCAACGCCAAGGTAGTGGAGGTGCCGCCGGGGCCGCCGGTGCTCTCGCCCATCGTCGCCGAGGTCTACGGCCCGGACTATGCCGGCCAGCTCGCCGTTGCACAGCAGGTGCGCGCCGCCTTCGAGGCCACCGCGGACGTCCATGGCGTGGACGACACGGTGGACGAGGCCGCGCCCAAGCTGGTGCTGCGGGTGGATCAGGCCAAGGCGGCGCGCATGGGCGTGGCCCAGGCCGACATCGTCGAGGTGGTGCGCCTGGCGCTCGCCGGCGAGAACGTCACCCCCATCCACGGCGGCGACAACAAGTACGAGATCCCGGTGCGCATCCAGTTGCCCGCCACCCGCCAGGCGGATGTGGGCGAACTGCTGCGCCTCAAGGTGCGCGCGCGCGACGGCGCCCTGGTGTCGGTGTCGGAACTGGTGGAGGTGAGCGAAACCGCGCGCGAGCAGGTGATCCACCGCAAGGACCTGTTGCCGGTGGTCTATGTGACCGGCGACATGGGCGGGCGGCTGGATTCGCCGCTTTACGGCATGTTCGACATCCGCAGCAAACTGGCCGGCCTGCAGCTGGAAGGGCCGGGGCGCGCGGGAGAGCTGGGCGAATGGTTCATCCGCGCACCGGAAGATCCTTACGCCGGCTACCAGCTCAAGTGGGATGGCGAATGGCAGGTCACCTACGAGACCTTCCGCGACATGGGCGCGGCCTATGCGGTGGGTCTGGTGCTGATCTACCTGCTGGTGGTGGCGCAGTTCCGCTCCTACCTGGTGCCGCTGATCATCATGGCGCCGATCCCGCTCACCATCATCGGCGTGATGCCCGGCCACGCCTTGCTGGGGGCGCAGTTCACCGCCACCTCGATGATCGGGATGATCGCGCTCGCCGGCATCATCGTGCGCAACTCCATCCTGCTGGTGGATTTCATCAACCAGCAGCTCGAGGAGGGCGTGGCCTTCGCCGAGGCGGTGATCCGCGCCGCCGCGGTGCGCGCCAAGCCCATCGGCCTGACCGCGCTGGCGGCGATGATCGGCGCCTTCTTCATCCTCGACGACCCCATCTTCAACGGGCTGGCGATCAGCCTGATCTTCGGCATCCTGGTGTCCACCGTGCTTACGCTGGTGGTCATCCCGGTGCTCTACTATGCCGCCATGCACCGCCGTGCCGGCATGCTGCAAGGAGAATCCGCATGACGCTCACCACCAACCAGTACGTGCGCATCTTCGCCGGCGCCTTCGTGCTGATTTCGCTCGCGCTCGGCGTGGAGGCTTCGCCGCTGTTCGTCAGCAAGCACTTCCTGTGGTTCACCGCCTTCGTCGGCGCCAACCTGTTCCAGAGCGGCTTCACCGGCCTGTGCCCGCTAGAGAACATCCTGCGCAAATTGGGCGTCAAGGACAGCGTGGGCGGTTGTTGAGATGGCCCGCGGCCGCCTGCACCGGCTGTATCCGCCACCGTGGATGAGCGGCCGGTGAGCGACGCACCGCCGCGCTATCGGCGCGTGCTGCGCGCCCTGGATGAGGCGCGCGAGGCGGCGCGTGAGGCGGCTGCCGTGTGTGCCGATCCCTCCCGGGTGGAACCCGGCCTGCTCGAACTGCTGGTCAATGCGATCGAGCACGGCAACCTCGGCATCGATCATGTCCGCAAGGCCGAGTTGCTGGCCGGCGGGCAGTGGGAGGCCGAGCTCGCGAGGCGGCTGGACATGCCGGCGTTCCGCGAACGGAAGGTAGTGCTGAGCGCCTGGGCGATGGCCGGTGGCTGGTGCTTCGAGATTGCCGACGACGGCGCGGGCTTCGACTGGCGTCCGTGGCTGGCCGCCGATCCGGCCCGTGCGGCGGCGCCCAACGGCCGCGGCATCGCGCTGGCGCGCAGCCTGTGCTTCGACGAGCTGTACTTCCTGCCGCCCGGCAATCGCGTGCGCGCGCTGGTGTTCGACGCCGCCACGCAGCGGGCCTGAAGCCGGCCGCGTTTCCGGCACAGCATCGCATACAATTGCGCCCACAATCCTGGAAGCCGCAGTTGACCGCTTGTAGATGTCCAGAAAGCCAGATGAATACTGTGTTGCCTGCCTTCGCCCAGCCTCACCGCATCGGTGAGCGCGCTACGCACCCGATTGAACGCCTGGCGGTCCGCCTGGCTGCGTTGCTCCTCATTGCAGGGGATGACCATGCGGCTTCGTCGCGCCTTGCCAGACGGCCCGCCAGACGCACACTCGGGTGCGTCCAACTGCGGTTTCCAGGATGAAAGACTCCCTCCTGCCTGCTTCCCACGGCGCCGAGGCCTCGCCGCTGGGCCAGCCCGTGGCCTATCGCGACACCTACGCGCCGGAACTGCTGTTCCCCATCGATCGCCAGCTCAAGCGCGATGAACTGGGCATCGCGGCAGCGGCCCTGCCCTTCGTCGGCGCAGATCTGTGGAACGCCTACGAACTGTCGTGGCTCAACCTGCGCGGCAAGCCGGTGGTGGCGCTGGCGCGTTTCGAGGTGCCGGCCGACTCCCCCCGGCTGGTGGAGTCGAAGTCGCTCAAGTTGTACTTGAACGCCTTCAACCAGAGCCGCTTCGACAGCGCGGAAGCTGTGGCCGCGACCATCCGCCGCGACCTGTCCGCCGCAGCAGGCGCCCCGGTGGTGGTCGAGGTGGCGCCGCTGGGGGCGTCCTCCGCGCGCAGCTTCGGACTGCCGGCCGGTGCATGTCTGGACGAACTCGACATCGACATCGACACCTATCAGCCGGCACCGCAGTTCCTGCGTGCCGGGCGGGCGGGTGAGGAGGTCGAGGAAACCTTGTACTCGCACCTGCTGAAGTCCAACTGCCTGGTCACCGGCCAGCCCGACTGGGGCATGGTCGCGGTGCGCTACCGGGGCGCGGCGATCGACCGGGCCGGCCTGCTGCGCTACATCGTGTCGTTCCGTGGCCACAACGAGTTCCACGAGCAATGCGTGGAGCGCATTTTCTGCGACATCATGGCGCGCTGCGCCCCTCGGGATCTGCTGGTGTGGGCGCGCTACACGCGCCGCGGCGGACTGGACATCAACCCGTGGCGGGCCACCCCGGGGGGCAGCGGGCCGGGTAATACGATGGAAGTACGCCAGTAAGCTGTCGCGGCAGATGATTTTCCCTTGCGGATCAAGGCGTGTCGTCGCCCGGGCCGGTGAGCTTCAGGGTAGGCAAGAACGGCCCGTCTGGTTTAGTATCGGCTGATGTTTCACCACCACCATCATGAGGAAGAAACCATGAAGATGTTCGTTGCCGCCGCGGTCGCCGCCGGCCTGCTCTCCGCCGCTCCGGCTTTCGCTTCTGCCGAACTGGCCAAGTCCAAGAACTGCCTGGCCTGTCACGCGACCGACAAGAAGCTGGTTGGCCCGTCCTACAAGGACGTCGCGGCCAAGTACGCCGGCCAGGGCGACGCGGTTGCCAAGCTGGCGACCAAGATCCAGAAGGGTGGTGTTGGTGTGTGGGGCCAGATCCCGATGCCCCCCAACCCGCAGGTCAACGACGCCGACGCCAAGGCGCTGGCCGAGTGGGTGCTGAGCCAGAAGTAATCGGTCGGACCGACCGGACAAGAAAAAACCAGCCTGCGGGCTGGTTTTTTTGTGGGCGTGTCTTACGCGAGTGCGCAGGGCGGCGTGATCAACCAGCGTTCGGCCTCGGTCGCCGCCGCCGGGTGGGCGAAGTAGTAACCCTGCATGGTGTCGCAGCCGAGCGAGCGCAGCACCCGTACCTGCTCCACCTGCTCGACGCCCTCGGCGATCAGGTGCAGGCCGAAGCCGCGGGCGATGCCGGTGATCGCCGAGATGATCGGGTTGATCATCGGGCCGCTCAGTTCGCGCACGAAGCTGCGGTCGATCTTCAGGCAGTTGACAGGGAACTGCTGGAGGTAGGACAGCGAGGAGTAGCCGGTGCCGAAGTCGTCGATCGCCACCCCGAGGCCTGCGGCGCGCAGGGCGCGTACCTTGGCGGCTGCGGCCTCGGTGTCCTGCATCATCATGCTCTCGGTGATCTCGAGCTCCAGGTGGGCCGGGGGGATGTGGTAGCGGTCGACGATGCTCAGGACTTCCTGGACCATGTCCGGGTGGTCGAAGTCGTGCGGTGACAGGTTCAGCGACATGCGCAGGTCGACGTGCCCCGCCTCCCGCCACTTCATCAGCTGGCGGCACGCCTGGTGCAGTACCCAGCGGCTGATCTCGCCGATCATGCCGGTTTCCTCGGCGACCGGCACGAAGGTGGAGGGGCCGATCTGGCCCTGCAAGGGGTGGTTCCAGCGCAGCAGCGCCTCCATGCCCACCACCCGCCGCTGCGCCAGCGATACCTGCGGCTGGAAGTAGAGCTCGAACTCCTCGCGTTCGAGTGCGCCGTGGAGATCGTTCTCCAGCGAGACGCGCTGCCGGTGATGGGCGTTGAGCTCGGCGTCGAAGAAGCGGAAGCCGTTCTTGCCGGAGCGCTTGACCTTGTACATCGCCACGTCGGCATGCTTGGTGAGATCCTCGGCCGTACTGCCGTCGCGCGGGTACACCGAGATGCCGACGCTTACCGAGGCGCGGAACTCGCCCGCGCTCAGGGCGAAGGGTGTGGCGAGGGCATCGAGGATCTTGCGGGCGATGGTCTCGGCGTCCTCGGCGCGGCCGATGTCCGGCAGCAGCACGGTGAACTCGTCGCCGCCCAGCCGTGCCAGGGTGTCGCCCCGGCGCAGGGTGCTGTTCAGGCGCTCGGCCAGGTTGCGCAGCAGGGTGTCGCCTTCGGCGTGGCCGTAGGTGTCATTGACCAGCTTGAAGCGGTCGACGTCGATGAACATCACCGCCAGGGTGCCGCTCCGCCGCTGTGCCTGGGCGACCGCGAGTTCGAGGCGGTCGCGGAACAGCACGCGGTTGGGCAGGCGGGTGAGCTGGTCGTGGTAGGCCTGGAAGGTGATGATCTCCTCGGCCCGCTTGCGCTCCGAGATGTCGCGGGCCACGCCGTACAGGCCTATGCCCCGCTCGCCGTCCCGGTCGCGGCTGTTCATCGGCAGGCCGTTCAGGGCGACGGTGACGAAGGTGCTCTCGCCGTCCTGCAGGGCGTGGCGGTTGCGACGCAGGCGCAGTTCGACGTTGAACCCGGTTGAGTTGCCGTCGCGACAGGCCTGCAGCAGGGCCTGGATGCGGTCCTGGTCCTCGGGCATGACCAGCAGCATGAACGGGCGCTTGAGCAACTGGCTGCGCTCGAAGCCGAGCAGTTCGTCGACACGCGGGTTGAGGTAGCTGAAGCGGCCGTCGACGTCGAGGGTGAAGATGACGTCGGGAGAACTCTCCACGAGGTAGCGGTGCAGGCGCTCGGAGGCCCGCAGGCGCTGGCTCATTGCCCGGTTGGCGCGCTCCAGCGCGGTGCGGTGCAGGACGTTCTGCACCGCGCGCTGGATCTGTGCGACGTGGTAGGGCTTGCGCACGAAGTCGTCCGCGCCGCCGCGCAGCGCACCGATCGCGGCGTCGATCGCATCCTCGCCGCTGATCATGATCACCGCCTCCTCGCGGTGATGCTGGGCCAGCCATTCAAGCACCGCGAGTCCATTGCCGTCGGGCAGGCGGTAGTCGAGCAGGATCAGGTCGTAACTGTGGCGCTCGAGACGGTCCAGCGTCTCGCCCACTGCGCCGCATTCGTCGAACTGCCGGCCGGCCTGCGCGAGGACATGTGGCAGGGTGCGCCGCAAGGCCGCGTCGTCATCGACGATCAGGATGCGGCACGGCAGTTCCACCCCGTTGCGCGAGGAGGCCGCCGTGTCGAAGAAGGGTTGCTCTGCCGGGATAACCATGACCCCCCTGAGGTGCGCTGGTTATGGAGCGTTCTTGGGTCCGGCGCCTGGCCGGTGTGTCTGCGACCACATCCCGCCAGTACGGTGCTGGGCGGATTATTCTGTTGAACTTATCAAAACTCTCGGTTTATTTCAAAAGTTTAACGCTGCTTATTAAAGTAATTTGCATGTTCAGCGGCCCTCTTCGACCGGAATGAACAGCTGAAAACTCGTGCCGGCGCCAGCTTGGCTGCGGCAGACGATGCTGGCCTGCCAGCGCGAAAGGATATCGCGAACGATAGCCAATCCCATACCCTGGTGTGCTCCGCCTTTGGTCGAAGCGCCGGTGCCGAACAGGTCGGTCAGGCGTTCGGGCGGCAGGCCTGGGCCGTTGTCGATCAGGCGGATCTCCAAGCAGCGGCGGCCATCGACCACCAGTTGGCCGGGCACGGTCAGCGCGCACCGCCCCCCCGGCGACAAGGCTTCGGAAGCGTTGCGCAGCAGGTTCAGCAATACTTGCCTCAACTGCGATGCGGGCATGGCGGCCTGCGGGATGGCGTCGGCCTTGCGCAGGTCGAAGCGAATGCCGTGGCGGGCAAACAGCGGCGTCGCGCACAGGGCCTGTACCTCGTCGAGCAGACGGCCGACGTCGCAAGACCGGGCCTCGGCATCCTCACCTTCGGGCGGGGTCGCCAGGCGGCCCAGCAACTCGCCGATCCGCCCGAGTTCGTTGCCGATCATCTGCAGGTCGCCGCGCAGGGAGGCGTTGTCCTGGTTGCGCTGTTCGAGCAGGCCGACGTAGCTGCGGATCACGGTCAGCGGGTTGTTCGCTTCGTGCACGAGCGTGCGTGCGTGCTGCAGGTAGCGGGCACGCAGGGCGTCGCCGCGGGTGGCGTCGGCCTGTTTTTCCGCCTGCTGGCGAAGCAGGTGCGCGCTCGCGTGGGCAAGCAGGATGGCGAGCGTGGGATCTTGCGCGGCGCGGGGCAGGCGGTCCTGCGGCAAGGGGAATACTGCTACCGCCGTCGGGCTGCCGGCCCCAAGCGGTAGCGCGGTGATCTCGTCTGCACCAAGCCAGCGCGCGATCTGCCAGTCGCGCGGGCTGCGCCCGCCGAAACCGTCGCCGAAGCGCTGGGTGGTGGGCGTCTGGCTGCGCAGGGCGCGGGCGATCATGCTGGTGTCGTCGTCGCGATCCAGTGCGAGTTCGGCGATCCATGTGCGCAGTCGGGCGTTGGCCGTCAGCTGGGCGGACAGCTTGCCGTCGTCGCCGGCCACCAGCACGAGCGGTGCGTCGATGCCGTGGAGCAGCCGGCAGGCAAAGCCGAGGCGGGTGGCGCTGCGGTCTTCGTCCAGCGTGGCGAACGCGCTGCCCAGCAGCCCGGCCAGGGCCGCGGTGCGCAGGCTGGCGGGCAACTCGGCTGCGGCGGGCCACGGCGTCGGGGGCTGCGCTCCGTCGGAGTCCCGGGCAGCGATGAAGCCCACGTCCGTGCGCAGGCTGAGCAGTGTCTCCGCCGGCAGACCGGTCATGGCGGCGAGCGGGGGCTCCGTGGCGCAAGCGGGGTCGCCGGCAAGGCGGTTCGCCGACCACAGTATTCGGGCAAGGGGGTGGGCAGCGCTCACCGTCTCTTCGAGCGCTTGCTCGATGAGCAGGGCGTCGAGCACCGGCAAGGGAAGGCCGCAGGAGTGGGCGAGGGCGGCCGCACAATCGTTGGCGGAGCGGCTCGTGCCGGCGGACAGCGCGCGGCCGAGCACCAGCCACATGCCGGCAAGATAGGCCTCGCGTGGTCGCGGGTAGTGGCTCTCGACTGCGAGATGGTGGGCGCACTCGGCACAGACCAGTGCGGCGCGGGCCAGCTCCGGGGGGCTGCACGCGTGGGTTGGGTCCGGCCGGGCAGCCTCGAACAGCCAGGCGCGCAGCACCGCGGCGCCGGCAAGCTCCAGGCGGGCGGCCAGGGCGGTGCTCAGCTCGGAAGCTTCGTCGTCTTCAAGCGGGCGTGCGGCCAGCAGGGGGAGGCACAGGGTGACGTCGCGCAAGGCCAGCTCGCCCAGGGCGTGCCAGTCGGGCTCGGGCGCATCGAGCAGACGCAACAGCGCGTCCCCGCCGCAAGGCGCGAGGCGGGGCGCTATGGAGCGGAGCGCGCTCGGCACCGGATGGGCCATCGGGCTGGCTCTCGGGGTCGTTGGTCTGCGCGGATTCTAGCGGCAATCGCCACCGGCCCGCGTGACCGATTGCGCAGCCGGCAGTCGCCCGTTTCAGCGCACGCGGAAGAACTCGATAGTGTCCCGCAGATGCATGGCCTGCGAGTGCAGTTCCTCGGCGGTGGCGGCGAGCTCCTCGGAGGCGCTGGCGTTGGCCTGGGTGGCCTCGCCGACGTGGCCGATCGCCTGGCTGATCTGCCCGGTGCCCCCCGCCTGTTCCTCGGAAGCCTGGGCGATCTCGCGGATCAGCGCGGCGTTCTTCTGGATGCTGGGCAGCATCTCGTCGAACAGCATGCCGGTCCGTTCGGCCAGCGCCACACTGCTGCCCGCGAGCTCCCCGATCTCCTGGGCGGCGACCTGGCTGCGCTCGGCGAGCTTGCGCACTTCGGTGGCGACCACGGCGAAGCCCTTGCCGTGCTCGCCGGCACGGGCGGCCTCGATGGCGGCGTTGAGCGCCAGCAGGTTGGTCTGGTAGGCGATCTCGTCGACGATGCCGATCTTGGCGGCGATCTGCTGCATGGCCTCGACCGTCTCGCGCACCGCCGCGCCGCCCTTGAGTGCGTCGTCGGCGGCGCGGGTGGCGATCTCCTGCGTGCTCGCGGCATTGTCCTTGGTGTGCGCAATGGACGCGGCCATCTGCTCGATCGAGGCGGATGTCTGTTCCACGCTGGCCGCCTGTTTGCTGGACGATGTGGAGAGCAGCTGCGAAGTCTGGCTGACCTGATCGGATGCGTTGGCGAGCGCTTCGGTCGAGCCGAGCACCTCCACGATGATCTCCTTGAGCCGCCCGATCATGCGCTCGGTGGCACGCATCATCTGACCGATCTCGTCCTTGCTCCGGCTGCTTGCGTGCACGGTGAGGTCGCCTTCGGCCAGCGTCTCCATCACCGCCTGCATGCGCCGGACCGGCACGACCACGCTGCGCACCACGACCCAGGCAAGGCCGATCATCACCAACAGGGTGACGGCGGCCAGCGCGCCCTGGCGTAGCGCCGAATCCGTGAAGGCCGCGTCGACGTCGTCCACGTAGATGCCCGAGCCGATGATCCAGCCCCAGTCCTTGAAGCCAGCGACGTAGGAGACCTTGGCGACCGGTTCGGCGCTGCCCGGCTTGGGCCAGAGATAGTTCACGAAGCCTGCACCGTCGGTGCGCACGGTGTCGACCATGTCGGCGAACAGACGTCGTCCGGCGGCGTCCTTCATGTCCGACAAGTCCTCGCCTTCGAGCTTCGGGTTGACCGGATGCATCAGCATCCTGGGATGCATGTCATTGACCCAGAAGTATTCCTGGCCGTCGTAGCGCAACTGGCGCAGGGCTTCGAGGGCCGCGGCCTGCGCGGCGTCCACGCTCAGCGTGCCGCGCTCGGCCTGGGCCCGGTAGTGGCTCACCACGCCATGCGCCACCTCGACCACGTTGCGCGTCTTGAGCATGCGGTCTGCGAGCAGGTCGTCGCGCAGGCTGATCAGCCCGGCGCCGATGTTGATGACATAGCCGAGCACGGCCAGCGCGACCAGCAGGCCGAGCTTGGCGCCGATCCTGAGATTGTTCACGGGCACTCCAGAGGGGCAGGTTCTTGGTCGGAACGACCAAGCACGAAACGCGCCAGATTGCCGCTATCAGCCCTGCAGGCTGTCGGCGAAGTCGAGCGCGGTGACGTGTGCGCGATTGAGCAGTTCCGGCTCGAGGTGCAACTCGTCTGCGGCTTTCGCCAGCGCCGCGCCATCGAAACTCTCGCACAGGCGGGCGAGCTTGAGGAAGGGCGCGAACTCGCCCTGTTCGGAGATCAGGGCGTCGGTGATCGAGGCCGGCAGGTTCATCTCGTCGAGCAGCGCCTGCATGGAGGTGCCGAGCAGGACGTTGAGCAGCGAGAAGGCGCCGGTGATGAAGAGGTTGTCGCGCTCGGACTTGTCGAAGAACTGCGCGCCGATCTCCTCCATGAAGCGGCCGCGGGCGATGGCGGTCTGCATCATCGCCGGGGCGCTCGGGTCGCGGCTGGCGGTGACCAGCAGCAGCGACAGCCACTTGTTGAGGTTGTCGTAGCCCAGGATGCTGACTGCGTGGCGGAAGGACTGGATCTCGCACATCAGGCCGAAACCGGCCGAGTTGATGTAGCGCAGCAGCTTGTAGGACAGGGCGACGTCCTGCTTGAGCACCGCCTCGATGTCCTTGATGTCGGCGTTGTTGCGCACCAGGTTGAGCAGGCGGACGATCTGCGCATGCGCCGGCGACAACTCCTTGGGCGGCGGGTTGCCATGCAGGAAGAACCAGCCGGACGCGCCGTCATAGCCGGCGCCGACCGCCTTCTGGAAGGCGCCGACATCGGACAGGCCCCAGGCCAGGCTGAGGCCTGGCGCACCGTTGGGGGCGGGGTTCTTGCGCGCGTCCATGAGCACGAAGCGCCAGTCGCCGTCGGCCGGCAGGGCAGTGCCCGGGGCGTACCAGCTCAGGCAGGTGCTGATGCCGGCCTCGCGCAGCTGCGGCAGCAGCGCCTGGGTCTGCGGATGGGCGAGCGCCTGCACCGGGATTTCCACCATCGCGTTCTGCGGCGCGCTCCAGTTCATCAGCTCGGGCGTCGGCACCAGGCGCCCGAGGCAGACGAACACGGTATGGCGCGACGGCCAGATGTCCGCCAGGCCGTTGAGCGTGTCCACCACCGCACCGATGTTCGGGCCGTGCGCGATCAGCCGGTTGGCGGTGATCGCCCGGTTCTTGTTGACCACGGGCTCGCGGGTGAGGATGGTGGTCTGGCTCATGGCATCAACTGTTCGAGTAGGTGAAGGAGTCGGCAAAGAACGCAGTTTCGGGCAGGCCGCAGCGGGCGATGAAGTCCGCCCGCGCCGCCTCGATCATGGCCGGGGCGCCGCAGGCATAGACCTCGTGCCCCGACAGGTCGGGCAGGTCTTCGATGACCGCCTGGTGCACCAGGCCGGTTCTCCCGTCCCAGCTGTCATCGCCGCCCGCATCCGAGAGTACCGGAATATAGCGGAAGCGGGGCAATGTCTGCGTCCATCCGCGTGCCATTTCGTCCATGTACAGGCCGGCGCGCGTGCGTGCGCCCCAGTACAGCACCATTGGGCGGGCGAGGCCGATGTGCATGGCATGCTCGACGATGCTCTTGATCGGCGCGAAGCCGGTGCCGCCGGCCAGCAGGACGATGGGCTTGTCGGACTCCTCGCGCAGGAAGAAGCTGCCCAGAGGCCCTTCGAAGCGCAGGATGTCGCGCTCCTTCATGGCTTCGAAAACGTGAGTGGTGAAATGCCCCCCGGGGATCAGGCGGATGTGCAGCTCCAGATGCGCCGCATCGTGCGGGGCGTTGGCAATGGAGAAGCTGCGCCGCCGGCCGTCGGCCAGCAGGAAGTCGATGTACTGTCCGGCGCGGAACTGGAACTGCTCGCTGGCCGGCAGCTTGACCTCGAGCACCATCACGTCGTCCGCCAGGCGTTCGAGCTTCTGCACCCGGCAGGGCAGCTTCTTGACCGGGATGTCGCCGGCACGGGTGACGCTGCGCGCTTCGAGGACGAGGTCCGAGCGCGCCATGGCGCGGCAGAACAGCGCTCGACCGGCGGCGCGGTCGGCGTCGGTCAGCGCGGTCGCCGACAGCGCGCCGTAATCCACCGTGCCCGAGAGGACCTGGCCCTTGCAGGCGCCGCAGGCGCCGTCGCGGCAGCCGTAGGGCAACAACAGGCCGGCTTCCAGCGCAGCATCGAGTATGGTCTGGTCCGCGGCGGCTTCGAATTCCTGGCCGCCGGGCTGGAGCGAAATCTTGAACGGCATCTTGCGTGAGATAATCCTGGCTATATGAAGAGAGTCCTGATCGTCGGCGCTGGTGATGTCGCGCGGCGTGCCACGCCCTGGCTGGTGCGCCGCTTTCGCGTATACGTGCTCCTGCGCGACCCCGCAGCCGCATCCACCTGGCGGGCGCTGGGGGCGGTTCCCGTGATTGCGGACCTCGACGACCGTCACAGCCTGCGGCGCCTCGGTGGCCTGGCCGAGGCCGTGCTCCACTTCGCGCCGCCGCCGGCGGGGGGCGATTCGGACCCGCGCACCGCGCGCCTGCTGGCCGCGCTGGCGCGCCGCGGCAGTGTACCACGGCGCCTGGTGTACATCAGTACGACGGGCGTATATGGCGACTGCGCCGGCCAGGCGGTGGACGAGACTCGTCCGCGCCGCGCACAGACCGCGCGCGCGCGCCGCCGGGTGGATGCCGAGGACCGCCTGCGCGTCTTCGGCCGGCGCAACGCGGTGCGTGTCGCCTTGTTGCGGGCGCCCGGCATTTATGCGGCCGACCGCCTGCCGCTGGAACGCCTGCGCCGCGGCGATCCCGTGCTGGATGCGTCCGAGGACGTGCATACCAACCACATCCATGCCGACGATCTCGCCCGGCTTGCCTGTGCGGCGCTGTTCAGGGCGCAGGGCGGGCGTGCCTACAACGCGGTCGACGACACGCGCATGGCGATGGGCGCCTATTTCGATCTGGCCGCCGACACCTTCGGCCTGCCGCGCCCGCCGCGCATGAGCCGCGCGGAAATCGCCGCCCGCCTGTCGCCCATGACCTTGTCCTTCATGTCCGAGTCGCGCGTGCTGTCCAACGCCCGCATCCTGCGGGAACTGCGCGTGCGGCTGAAATACCCGACGGTGCGCGAAGGCTTTCGCGCCGCCCTTGCCAAGGAGAAAATCCACCCATGCTCGTGATCAAGGCCCTGCACATCATCTTCGTCGTGTCATGGTTCGCCGGCCTGTTCTACCTGCCGCGGCTGTTCGTCAATCACGCGATGGTCGACGATGCAGCCACCATCGAGCGCTTGAAGCTGATGGAGCACAAGCTCTACCGCTTCATGACCCCGCTGGGCATCCTGGCGGTCGGCCTGGGTTTGTGGCTGTGGTTCGGCTACGGCTTCGCCGGTGGCTGGCTGCACGTCAAGACGCTGCTGGTGCTGGGCCTGATCGGCTACCACCTGTACTGCGGCAGGCTGCTGCGCGACTTCGCCGCCGGGCGCAATACCCGCAGCCACCGCTGGTACCGCGTGTTCAACGAGGTGCCGGTGCTGGTGCTGTTCGTGGTGGTGTTCCTGGTGGTGCTCAAGCCGTTCTGAGCCGGCGCTCGTTCAGCCGGCCGGCGGCAGGTCGGCCGGGCTGTTGAGGTTGGCGAAGGCCTCCGCGACGTCGTCGAAGGCCACTTCCACCCGCCGGCGGCTGCGCTGCCAGGCATCCACCTTGCGCCCGCCTTCGGCGAGATAGGCGTCCAGCGCCGGCAGCAGCGTGCGGCGGCACAGGCAGAACACCGGGTGGCTGCGTCCGCCGGTGGCGGCCACGGCGATCTCCGCGTCGTGGGCGAGCAGGGCGGCGAGCAGGCGGGCGACCAGGTCGGCGGGCAGCAGCGGTGCGTCGCAGGGTGCGGTGGCCACCAGCTCGTGGCGTGCGCGTCCGAGTCCGGCGTGCAGGCCGGCCAACGGCCCGGCGAAGCCGGCCAGGTCGTCGGCGAACACCGGATGGCCGAAGCCGGCATAGGTGTCGAGGTTGCGGTTGGCGCTGATCAGGACCTCGTCCACCTGCGGCGCGAGTGCGGCAATGACGCTCGCCGCCATCGGCCGGCCGCGGAAGTCGACCAGCCCCTTGTCCACGCCACCCATGCGCAGGCCACGGCCGCCGGCGAGGACGAGGCCGCTGATCGGAGGGCGGGGCGTGGTCGGGTTCATGGGCGGATTGTAGCCGGCATTGCGCCACACCCGCCCGCAGCGTGGAGTGCCCCGCTACAATGGGCGCCGATCGCAAGCGTCTTGCCCATCTGTCGCCCGTGGCGCCTGCCGCCCGGGCGCATGTCATTCTGGATTTCACATGTCCGAGCAGTTCTTTTCTCCCTGTCCGCGTGGCCTCGAGCCCCTGCTGGTCGACGAACTCGCCGCCCTGGGCGCGCAGGCGCCGCAGGCGGTGCCCGGCGGGGTGGCCTTCGGCGGCGACTGGACGACCTGCTACCGGGTGAACCTGGAGAGCCGGCTGGCCACGCGCGTGTTGTGGCGGGTGGCCGGCGGCCGTTACCGCGGCGAGGAGGACATCTACCGTATCGCCTACGCGCCGACCTGGGCGAAGTGGTTCACCGCGGACGACACGTTGCGGGTGTACGTGACCGCCAAGCAATCGCCGCTGAAGAGCCTGGAGTTCGTTACCCTGCGCATCAAGGACGCGGTGTGCGACCACTTCCGCACCGTGGCCGGGCGGCGGCCCAGCGTGGATACCGCGAACCCGGTGGTGCGCATCCACGCCTTCCTGACCCGCGACACGGTCACGCTCTACCTCGATACCTCGGGCGATCCGCTCTACCGCCGCGGCTTCAAGCGTGCCGCGGTGGAGGCACCGCTGAAGGAGAACCTGGCCGCGGGCATCCTGCGTCTGACCGGCTGGCAGCCGGGCGAGCCGCTGGTCGATCCGATGTGCGGCAGCGGCACCTTCCTGATCGAGGCGGCGCAGATCGCGCTCGACATCGCCCCCGGGCTGGGGCGCAGCTTCGGCTTCGAGCGCCTGCGCCAGTTCGACAAGGGCGCCTGGGCGGCGCTGCGCAATGCCGCCGAAGCGCGTCGCAAGCCGGTCCGCAGGCTGGCGCTCTACGGTTCGGACATCGTCGGCGAGCAGGTGCGGCGCAGCCGGGTGAACCTGGAAGCGGCCGGCTTGGCCGACTGCGTGTATCTGGATCGCATGGACGCGCTGGAACGTGCCGCGCCGGCACCGGAAGGGGTGATGGTGACCAATCCGCCCTACGGCGTGCGTATCGGCGAGGCGGAAGAGCTGGCTGCGCTCTACCCCAAGCTGGGCGATGCGCTGAAGAAGCGCTGGAGCGGCTGGCGTTGTTATCTGTTCAGCGGCGATCCCGACCTGCCCAAGCTGATCGGGCTCAAGGCAAGCAAGCGCACGCCGCTGTTCAACGGTGCGCTGGAATGCCGGCTCTTCGAATACCGCATGATCGCCGGTTCGAACCGGCGCAAGGACGAGGGCAACCCGCCGGCGTGAGACGTCCGCGTGTAGGAGCGGCCTTGGCCGCGATGCGGCTTGCCTTGTTCCACGGGCCGCATCGCGGCCAAGGCCGCTCCCACGACAGAAGCGGGCCGTGCGCGACCCGGCTCAGACGATGTCCAGGTGCTGGATGCCCGACTGCAGGTCGCGGTCGCCGTGGCGGCTGTTGAGCTTGATCTGCAGGCGCAGATCGTTGATCGAGTCGGCGTTGCGCAGCGCGTCTTCGTAGCTGATCTTGTCCTCTTCGTAGAGGTCGAACAGGCTCTGGTCGAAGGTCTGCATGCCCAACTCGCGTGAGCGCTTCATCACTTCCTTGATGCCCGGCACTTCGCCCTTGAAGATCAGGTCGGCGATCAGCGGCGAGTTGAGCAGGATCTCCACCGCCGGCACGCGGCCCTTGCGGCCCTTCATCGGCAGCAGGCGTTGGGAGATCATCGAGCGCAGGTTGAGCGACAGGTCCATCAGTAGCTGCTGGCGGCGGTCTTCGGGGAAGAAGTTGATGATCCGGTCGATGGCCTGGTTGGCGCTGTTGGCGTGCAGGGTCGCCAGGCACAGGTGGCCGGTTTCGGCGAAGGCGATCGCGTAGTCCATGGTCTCGCGGTCGCGGATCTCGCCCATCAGGATCACGTCGGGCGCCTGGCGCAGGGTGTTCTTCAGCGCCGCCTCCCAGTTGTCGGTGTCGATGCCGATCTCGCGCTGGCTGACGATGCAGTTCTTGTGCGCGTGTACGTATTCGATCGGATCCTCGACCGTGATGATGTGGCCGTAGGAGTTCTCGTTGCGGAAGTCCACCATTGCCGCCAGCGAGGTGGTCTTGCCGGTGCCGGTGCCGCCGACGAAGATCACCAGGCCGCGCTTGGCCATCGCCACGTCGCGCAGCACGGTGGGCAGGCCGAGTTCGTCGAAGGTCGGGATCTTCTGCGCGATGGTGCGCAGCACCAGGCCGACGCGACCCTGCTGGATGTAGGCGTTGGCGCGGAAGCGACCGATGCCTGCCGGCGAGATGGCGAAGTTGCATTCCTTGGTGGATTCGAACTCCGCCGCCTGGCGGTCGTTCATGATCGCGCGGGCGAGCTCGGCGGTGTGCGCCGGCGACAGCGCCTGATTGGACTGGGGCACGATCTTGCCGTCGATCTTGATCGCCGGCGGGAAGCCCGAGGTGATGAATAGGTCGGAGCCGTTCTTCTGCAGCATCAGCCGCAGCAGGTCGTGCATGAACTTGAGTGCCTGGTCGCGTTCCATCTTGCGTTCCTCCGGCCGGGCGCCCGGCCGTGTTGTCCTGTCGATGCACGGACCGCATCGCGCGCGGCCCCGCCGGTCGCCCGGAAGAAGCTCCGGGCGGAACCCTTACATGAAGCTGTCCTTGTTCTGCGCGCGCACCTTGGCTTCCGCGGCGGAGACGACGTTGCGCCGCACCAGGTCGGCGAGGCACTGGTCCAGGGTCTGCATGCCCACATTCTGGCCCGTCTGGATGGCGGAGTACATCTGCGCGATCTTGTTCTCGCGGATGAGGTTGCGGATCGCCGGGGTGCCGATCATGATCTCGTGCGCCGCCACCCGGCCGCTGCCGTCCTTGGTCTTCAGCAGGGTCTGCGAGATCACCGCGCGCAGCGACTCGGAGAGCATAGCGCGGACCATGTCCTTCTCCGCAGCCGGGAAGACGTCCACGATGCGGTCGATGGTCTTGGCCGCCGACGAGGTGTGCAGGGTGCCGAACACCAGGTGGCCGGTCTCGGCCGCGGTGAGCGCCAGGCGGATGGTCTCCAGGTCGCGCATCTCGCCCACCAGGATCACGTCCGGATCCTCACGCAGCGCGGCGCGCAGCGCGTTGGAGAAGGACATGGTGTCGCGATGCACCTCGCGCTGGTTGATCAGGCAACGCTTGGATTCATGCACGAATTCGATCGGATCCTCGACGGTGAGGATATGGCCGTACTCGTTCTCGTTCACGTAGTCGATCATCGCCGCCAGCGTGGTGGACTTGCCCGAGCCGGTCGGTCCGGTCACCAGCACGATGCCGCGCGGCTGGTTGGAGATCTCTTTGAAGATCTTCGGCGCGTTCAGCTGCTCGAGGGTGAGCACCTTGGACGGAATGGTCCGGAACACCGCGCCTGCGCCGCGGTTCTGGTTGAAGGCATTGACCCGGAAGCGCGCCAGGTTGGGCACCGCGAAGGAGAAGTCGCACTCCAGCGTCTCTTCGAACTGCTTGCGCTGGGAGTCGTTCATGATGTCGTACACCATCGCGTGTACGTCCTTGTGCTCCATCGGCGGCAGGTTGATGCGGCGCACGTCGCCATGGACCCGGATCATCGGAGGCAGGCCGGCGGAAAGGTGCAGGTCGGAGGCGGAGTTCTTGACCGAGAAGGCCAGCAGTTCGGTGATGTCCATGGGGCGGGTACGGAGCCTTGCGACGGATGCGGGCGAAGCGGGCGGAAAACGGCCCGGTGCTATACTCTGCCGGCCGTTTTTCGGGGGCCGGGGCAGGCGCTATATGACATCAATCTCCACCAACTTGCAAGCCGTGCGCGACCGCATCCGGGCAGCGGCGCAGGCTTGCGGGCGGGGGCCGGAAGAGGTCGTGCTGCTCGCGGTGAGCAAGACCTGGCCGGCCGAGGCGGTACGCGCGGCGGCCGCCGCCGGACAGCGCGCCTTCGGTGAGAACTACGTGCAGGAGGGCTGCGCCAAGGCCGAGGGGCTGGCCGAACTCGGCCTGGAGTGGCACTTCATCGGCCCCCTGCAGAGCAACAAGACGCGGCAGGTGGCGATGCATTTCGACTGGGTGCACAGCATAGACCGGCTGAAGATCGCCGAACGCCTGTCTGCCCAGCGCGACGTGCATCGTCCGCCGCTCAACGTGTGCATCCAGGTTAACGTCAGCGGCGAGGCGAGCAAGAGCGGCGTGGCGCCGGCCGATGCGGCGGCGCTGGCTCAGGCCGTGGCGGGCTTGCCGCGGCTGCGACTGCGTGGACTGATGTGCATTCCCGAGCCGACCGACGATCCTGCGCTGCTGGCGGCGCGCTTCGGCGTGCTGGGCGAACTGCGTGCCAGGCTGGCCGGCGAGGGGCTGGCGCTCGACACCCTGTCGATGGGCATGTCGCACGACCTGGAAGCCGCGATCGCCGCGGGTTCCACGATGGTCAGGGTGGGTACGGCGATCTTCGGCGAGAGGCGTCAGGCTTGAGCACACCGCCCGGTGCTCAAGCCTCACTCTTCACGACGCAGCAGAGTACGGACATGAACATTACCTTCCTCGGCGGCGGCAACATGGCCGCGGCATTGATCGGTGGTCTGGTCGACAAGGGCTTCCTCGGCAGCGCGATGCAGGTCGTCGATCTGCAGGCGGAGAGCCGCGAGCGCCTGGCGAAGCGCTTCGGCGTGCGAGCGATCGAAGCGCTGGACGATGCGGCGCTGGCCTGCGATGTGCTGGTCCTGGCGGTCAAGCCGCAGCAGATGAAGGCGGCGCTCGCGCCGCTGGCCGGCCGCCTCGGCGGGCAGCTGGTGGTCAGCATCGCTGCCGGCCTGCGCCTGGCGGACCTGTCGCGCTGGCTCGGCGGGCACCGTCGGCTGGTGCGCTGCATGCCCAACACGCCGGCACTGATCGGCGCCGGCATCACCGGCCTGTTCGCCGATCCGGCGGTGGACGGCACCGGGCGCGACGCGGCCGAGCGCGTGCTCTCCGCAGTGGGCAGCACGGTGTGGATCGCCGACGAGGCGCAGATGGATGCGGTGACCGCGATCTCCGGCAGCGGCCCGGCCTATGTGTTCCACTTCATCGAGGCCTTGCAGGCGGCCGGCCAGGGCTTCGGCTTCGACGAGGCCACCGCACGCAAGCTCGCCATCGATACCGTGCTCGGCGCCGCCCGCCTGGCCGCGGAGTCGCCCGAACCTGCCTCGGTGCTGCGCGAGCGGGTCACTTCCAAGGGGGGCACCACCGAAGCCGCGTTGAACAGCCTGGCCGCGGCCGGCTGGCACGACGCCCTGGTTGCCGCCGCGCGCGCGGCCGAGGCGCGCGGGCGCGAACTCGGCGACGAACTGGGCAGGGACTGAACCATGCTCGGCAACATCCTCCTGCTGGTGCTCGACGTCGCCTTCGGGCTGCTGACCCTGATGCTGCTCGCGCGCTTCTTCATGCAGTGGCTGCGGGTGCCCTTCCACAACCAGGTCGGCCAGTTCGTGCTGGCCACCACCGACTGGCTGGTACGCCCGCTGCGCCGCTTCCTGCCGGGGCTGATGGGTCTGGACCTGGCCAGCCTGCTGCCGGCCTGGCTGCTGCAGACGCTGTTCGTGTTCATCGAGTTCAGCCTGCGCGGCGTGCCGCTGGGCGGTCATCCCGCCGGGGTGTTGCTCGGGCTGTGGGGGCTGGGCCTGATCGAACTCGCGCGCATGGCCATCTACCTGGTGTTCGCGGTGGTGCTGATCTCGGCGGTGCTGTCCTGGGTCAGCCCGCATGCGCCCGCAGCCGGGGTGTTCCATCGCCTGGCCGATCCCTTCCTGCGCCCCTTCCGCCGCGTCATTCCGCTGGTGGCCAACGTCGACCTGTCGCCGCTGGTGTTGCTGCTGGTGCTGCAGATCGTGCTGATGGTGGTTTCCGGCTTGCGCGGCAGCTTTGCGCCGCTGCTGTTCGGCGGATGAGCACTCCCTGGTTGCGGCAGACCGGCGAGGGCTGCGTGGTGCTCAGCCTGCATGTCCAGCCCAATGCCCGGTGCACCGAGTTTGCCGGCCTGCACGGCGAGGCGATGAAGCTGCGCCTGGCCGCGCCGCCGGTGGACGGCAAGGCCAACCTGGCGCTGTGCGGTTTCATCGCAGAATTCTGCGAAGTCCCGCGTCGCGCGGTCAGCCTGCTGTCCGGTGAAAGCTCGCGTGCCAAGCGCGTGCAGGTCGAAGGCGTCGACGACGAAACCTTGCGGCGCCTGCGCCGATTGGGCTGAACCACAGCTGCCACGGCCCGCGGCGCCGTGTTAGCCTCCTCCGAAAAAGAGCAGCACCATCAGGAGGAGACATCATGAGCCACGTGGATCGTTACGCCGATCTGCACGCCGCGTTCCGCTGGCAGGTCCCGGAGCGCTTCAACCTGTTTCAGGCCTGCTGCGCCCGCTGGGCGGGCGAGTCGGGGCGTATCGCGCTGTATGCCGAAGACGCCGACGGTGGCCGCGCGCAATACAGCTATGCCGATCTTCACGACGCCGCAGTCCGCCTGTCGTCCGGGCTGGCAGCGTTGGGCGTGGGGCCGGGCGACCGGGTGGCGATCGTCATGCCGCAGCGCTTCGAGACCGCGGTGGCCTACATGGCGATCGCCCGCCTGGGCGCGGTGGCCACGCCGCTGTCGGTGCTGTTCGGCCCCGAGGCGCTCGAGTACCGCCTGCAGGACAGCGGCGCGGTGCTCGCCCTGTGTGACGGCGCCGCCCTGCCGGCGCTGCGCGAGATGCGCAGGCAATGTCCGGATCTGCGCGAACTGGTGGTGGTCGACGAGCCGCCCGCGGGCGCAGGCGAGACGGCCTGGCAGGCGCTGCCCGGCGCTGTCATGCCCGAGGCGGCCGATACGCGGGCCGACGACGGCGCGGTGCTGATCTACACCAGCGGCACCACCGGCCCACCCAAGGGCGCGCTGATCCCGCATCGTGCGCTGCTCGGCAACCTGCCGGGCTTCGTCGCCAGCCAGAACGGCTTTCCGCGCCCGGGCGACGTGTTCTGGTCGCCGGCGGACTGGGCATGGACCGGCGGGCTGTGGGACGCGCTGATGCCTACGCTGTACTTCGGCCATCCCATCGTCGCCTGGCGCGGGCGTTTCTCGCCCGACACCGCCTTCCGCCTGATGGCCGAGTACCGGGTGACCAACACCTTTCTCTTCCCCACCGCGCTGAAGGCGATGATGAAGGCCTGGCCGCGCCCGCGCGAGCACTTCGATCTCAAGCTGCGCGCGATCATGAGCGCCGGCGAGGCGGTGGGCGACACGGTGTTCGAATGGTGCCGCGAGGCGCTCGGCATCACCGTGAACGAGATGTTCGGGCAGACCGAGATCAACTACATCGTCGGCAACTCGTGCGAGGACTGGCCGGCACGCCCGGGCTCCATGGGGCGCGCCTACCCCGGCCATCAGGTCGCGGTGATCGACGACGCCGGCCACCCGCTGCCGCCGGGGGAACCCGGCGAGGTGGCGGTCAATCGCTGCGACGTGCATGGCGACCCGGACCCGGTGTTCTTCCTCGGCTACTGGAACAACCCGGCGGCCACCGCGCGCAAGTACAGCGGCGACTGGTGCCGCACCGGCGACCTGGCGGTGCAGGACGAGGATGGCTACCTCTGGTACAAGGGGCGCGCCGACGACGTGTTCAAGGCCGCCGGCTACCGCATCGGCCCGTCGGAAGTGGAGAACTGCCTGGTCGGTCATCCGGCGGTGGTCAACGCCGCGGTGGTGCCCAAGCCCGACCCCGAGCGCGGCGCGCTGGTGAAGGCCTTCGTGGTGCTCGCCGCCGGCTTCGAGCCGGGCGAGGCGCTGGTGGCCGAGCTGCAGGCGCATGTGCGCGGCAAGCTCGCGCCCTACGAGTATCCGAAGGAGATCGAGTTCATCGACGCGCTGCCGATGACCACTACCGGCAAGGTGCAGCGCCGCGTGCTGCGCCTGATGGAAGAGGAGCGCGCGCGTCGTCGATGAAGTTGGTCGGGCGTCGATATGCTGGATTAGGGCGCATCCACCATTCTTGCCCGGCTACTTGCCCGAGGCAGGGGAGATGAGTCTGTATCGTTCGACTTCGAACACCGGCAGCAAGCTTGCACCCTGGTGGAGGGCCGGGCGCCCCTCCACCACGATGCGTTGTTGCTGCAGGTTGGCTGCGTCCGATTGTTCGATTCCGCGGAGTTGCCACAACTGGTGGTCGTCGGTGCGGAGTACCGCGTAAGTCTTGGGGGCGTTGCCCTTCAGCGTAAGGACACCGGTCAGTTCTTGGGTTGTGACAGGCGGATTTGAGTAGGCGCAGGCTGCCGTCAGCGATGCAAGCGCCAAACTCACGAAGCGACGACGGTTGATACGATTCACTGCACTATCACGCTGAGCGTTGTCTGGGGCGGTACGGATATGACTTCGCTATAGCTGTCATCGAGCCCGCTGCGCAGTGCGGGGAAATGTCCCCAGGCATTGAGCAGGAAGGGGCGGGTGGCAGGGATGCGTCTGATGCCCACGTAGTCCGGTCCATTGACTGACGGCAAGGTGAAACCTTGGTCGACTCGGACAGGAAAACCAAAACCTTGAGGAGAAGCCTCGCCAGGCAGCAGGGCGAGCGAAGTACCCCAGCGCCGGATCGCATCTGCAAGCCCTGCACCGCCCGCCCTGCGAATGGCGCCATCGAGAACATCGAAACTCTCCTCGCTGCCATGATCTGACAACAGATCACGATAGAAATCCACTCCGTAGTGCCGGAGCAGCCAGCCGCCGAAAGGACGGAGGACTACGTAGCTGAAGCAGTCGGATGAGTAGTTCTCGTCCCAGAGTGTGAGATCGCAGTTGAAGTTGCCTGTCGACAGCCAAGCTGGGATGTGGTCACGCTGCATTGCGTTGTAGGCCGGGTCGAGACGGTAGTTGAGCAGGTCTTCCATCATCATCGCCGAAAGCTCTTCAAGCCAGGTATCAAAAGCGGCCTGCGCACCGATCAGTACGTCGCGCTGGTAGAAGAGGATCATGTGTACGAACTCGTGCACCAGTGTGTCCAACTGGATGCGCAGACCCGCATCGCCTGCGAGGTAGAGTGTTTCGGTGTCCAGGAAGAAAGCGAGTGATTCATTGGATGCTGGTTCGACCGAGCGGGTGAAATTATTGAGTGCCCAGAAAAAGCCCACGAGTCCGTACGGTGCGCCGTCGCGGTCGAAGTTCAACAATACGATATCGATCGCTTGATCGCCGTCGATCAGGCCTGGGATTTCGTGAGGCCCCCAAGGCTGCCCGGCTACGCTAGTCGTCAGGCTGTAGATCGAATCGCTTCCCTGCGCGAAACGGTTGATCAGCGTGTCCAGCAGGGCATCGCTCACGCGCTGTTCGCCAGATTCGCCGTCCTCCAGCCAGAGGTTCACTTGCCTCCCATCCAGTGCCTGTGCGGTTCGACGCAGCGTCGTCGCACGCGAACCCTGATCGATGTCATTCCATGTCCGTCCGCTGCCAAGCAGGTTGGCTTTCCGAGTGAGGGACAAGCGCTCATCCGGTGGTGCCGGCATAGCTGCAGCCCGCGCCAATGGAGGGCTGTAGTCGCGGATGCGGGGTGGAATGATGTTGTAGGGGCGGTCGTTCTCGCTGCTGCGTTCCTGACGAGCCATGCCGCTCGCCACGCGATTTGCCAGCGGAACCTGAGACATGATTTGTCCCGCTGCACTGTTGTTGGTGAATACCAGTGTTGCCGAACGTCCAGCAGTGCCCAGCAGGCTTACCGGTACCTCGACCGTACTGGTTTCCGTATTGGTGTAACGCCAGATCCCGACGCCGTTGCCAATGAAGTCGGTGGGGCCCTGTGCGCCGCAATGCTCACCGCTGCAGTCCGCCACGAAGGCATTGTCCTGGGTGACCGGCGCGGGCGCAGGGGTATCTGTGCCGGGCGATGCCGAACCTCCTCCCCCTCCTCCCCCGCCGCCCCCACAACCGGTCAGCAATGCGACGACAAGAGCAACGTAGTGCGATCGGAAGAGACGAGATTTCATCGTTCTGGAAGTTCTCATAGGAAGCCAATGGGCTGCAGCCTTTGTGGTCGGGCCTTCGAATCACTGCTGATCATCGTAGCCTGCTGCCGGGCGGGATGGAGATCGAGGCAATGACCTTGACATGATGCTGATGTCAGGCTGGAGAATCAAGACAACGGAAACATGTGCGCAAGGTGCCGGTAATTCGCTGCGGGGCTCCCGCAGCGACCCTGCGTCTTTACACCGGTGGTCTTACTCGCCGAACATCACCTGGCCTTCGACCAGGGTGTAGCGCACCCGGCCGGGCAGTTCGCGACCAAGGAAGGGCGTGTTCTTGCCCTGGCTGCGCAAGGTCTGGCGGTCGATCGCGGTGCTGCCCGCGGGGTCGAACACGCAGATGTCGGCGCGCGCGCCGGGTGCCAGATGGCCGGCCTTGGTGATGCCGACGATCTTCGCGGCGTCCGCGGTCACCCGGGCCAGCGCGTCGGGTAGCGCGACATCGGCTTCCTGCGCCCACTTCAGGGTCAGCGGCAGCAGCAGCTCCAGGCCGGTGGCGCCCGCCTCGGATTCGGAGAAGGGGGTGAGCTTGCCGTCGTCGTCCACCGGGGTGTGGTCCGAGCACAGCGCGTCGATGCGCCCGTCGGCCAGCGCGGCGCGCAGCGCGTCGCGGTCGGCGTCGCTGCGCAGCGGCGGCACCAGGTGGCAGTTGGCGTCGAAGTGGCCGATGTCGCGGTCGCACAGGTGCAGGTGGTTGATCGACACGTCGCAGCTCACGTCGATGCCGTCGGCGCGCGCCTGCTCGATCAGGCGCAGGCCCGCGGCCGAGGACAGGCGGGTGATGTGCAGGCGTGCGCCGGTGGCCTGTGCCAGCTGCAGGTAGGTGTACAGCGCCACGGTTTCGGCGGCCACCGGGATGCCGGGCAGGCCCAGGCGGCTGGCGTATTCGCCGTCGTGCGCAAAACCGCCGCGCGACAGGAAGGGGGCGATGGGCTGCAGCCAGACGCGGAAGTCGAAGGTGGCGGCGTACTGCATGGCGCGCATCAGCACGGCGTTGTCCACGATGGGCACGTTGGCCTGGCTGAAGGCCACGCAGCCGGCCTCGACCAGTTCGGCCATCTCCGACAGGCGCTCGCCCTTGAGGCCGATGGTGAGCGCGCCGACCGGGTAGATGTGCGCGCGGTTGAGCTTCTTGGCGCGGTAGCAGAGCATCTCCACCAGGCCGGGTTCGTCCAGCGCGGGGTCGGTGTCGGGTGGGATCGCCAGGCTGGTGACGCCGCCGGCCATCGCCGCTTCCATTTCGGACTCCAGCGTGGCGCGGTATTCGAAGCCGGGTTCGCGCAGGCGCGCGGCGAGGTCGATCAGGCCGGGGCAGACCACCAGCCCGGTCGCGTCGATCACGCGCTCGGCGGTGAAGCCGTCCGGCGCGCGGCCGTGGGCGAGGATGCGGCCGTCGGCGACGAACAGATCGGTGACGCTGTCGAGCTGGTTTGCCGGGTCGATCACCCGGCCGTTGGCAATCTGGATTCTCATTGGCGTTCTGCGTCCTTGCTTATTGTCCGGCCAGCATGCTCATCACCGCCATCCGCACCGCGATGCCGAAGGTGACCTGCGGCAGGATCACCGCCTGGGCGCCGTCGGCCACGGCGGAGTCGATCTCCACGCCGCGGTTCATCGGCCCCGGGTGCATGACGATGGCGTCGGGTCTGGCGAGTGCGAGCTTCTCCGCGGTGAGCCCCCAGACCTTGTAGAACTCCTGCGGAGTGGGGAGCAGGGCGCCGTTCATGCGCTCGTTCTGCAGGCGCAGCATCATCACCACGTCCACGTCCTTGAGCCCTTCGCGCATGTCGTGGAAGACGCGCACGCCCAACTGCTCGAGCGCGGTAGGCAGCAGGGTCTTGGGGCCGATGACGCGGATCTCCGGCACGCCCAGAGTGCGCAGCGCGCCGATCTGGCTGCGCGCCACCCGCGAGTGCAGCACGTCGCCGACGATGGCCACCGTCAGCTTCGTGAAGTCGCGCTTGTAGTGGCGGATGGTGTACATGTCCAGCAGCCCCTGGGTGGGGTGGGCGTGGCGCCCGTCGCCGGCATTGACCACGTGGATGTGCTCCCGCCCGGTGGCCTGCAGGTGCTGGGCGATCAGCACCGGCGCGCCGCTGGCGGCGTGGCGCACCACGAACATGTCGGCCTGCATCGCGCACAGGTTGTCGACCGTGTCGAGCAGGCTCTCGCCCTTGGAGGCCGAGCTGGTGTTGATGTTGAGGTTCACCACGTCGGCCGACAGGCGCTTGGCGGCGATCTCGAAGGTGGTGCGGGTGCGCGTGGAGTTCTCGAAGAACAGGTTGAACACGCTCTTGCCGCGCAACAGCGGCAGCTTCTTGACCTCGCGTTCGGCGACCTCGGTGAAGGGCGCGGCCGTGTCCAGGATGGCAGTGAGGATCTCGCGCGGCAGGCCGTCCAGGGTGAGCAGGTGCTGCAGCTCGCCGTGCTTGTTCAGTTGGGGGTCACGCATCGATCAACCTCAGGGCGAAAGTACCGTCCTCGGCGCGTTCCAGTTGCAGGCTCTGCGAGGCGGGCAGGGGTTGGGGCAGGGTGTGGGCGCAGTAGCGCGCGCCGATCGGCAGCTCGCGCCCGCCGCGGTCGACCAGCACGGCGAGCTCGACGCAGGCCGGACGGCCGAAGTCGAACAATTCGTTGAGCGCGGCGCGGGTGGTGCGGCCGGTGTACAGCACGTCATCGACGATGATCACGTGCGCGCCTTCGACGTTGAACGGAATCTCGGTGCGCTGCGGTTGGGGGTGCAGGCCCTTGGAGCCGTAGTCGTCGCGGTAGAAGGAGACGTCGATCGCGCCCAGCGGCTGTTTCAGGCCCAGCGCCTGGTGCAGGCGTTCGGCCAGCCACACGCCGCCGGTGTGGATGCCGACCAGGGCGGTGTCGGCGCTGACCTGCGGGCGCATCTGTTCGATGAGCTGCGCGCAGAGGGCTTCTGCATCAAGGTTTGGCATGTCGGTGTGCGTCCAGGAAGTGTTGCAGGATGATCTGTGCGGCGGCGGCGTCGAGCACTCCCTTGCGCTCCTGCCAGCGGCCCATGCCGGCGTCGCGCAGGCGACCCTCGGCCTCGGCCGAGCTCAGGCGTTCGTCCACCTGCGCCACCGGCAGGCCGAAGCGGCCGTGCAGCTGGTTGGCGAAGCGCCTGCAGCGCGCGCTCATGTCGTGTTCGGTACCATCGAGATGGGCGGGGATGCCCACCACCAGCGCCACCGGTCGCCATTCGGCGATCAGCTTGCCGATGGCCGCGAAGCGCAGCGCGCCGGCTTCTTCATGCACCGTGGTCAGCGGACTGGCCTGGGCGGTTTCGAGTTCGCCGACCGCCACGCCGATGCGGGCGAGTCCGAAGTCGAAGCCGAGCAGGGTGCCGCGTGCGGGCAGGGACGCGAGCGCAGCTTCAGGCATGCCCCGCCACGTCGCTGAGGTTCGCGAAATCGATGCCGAGCTGTTGCATCGCGGCAGCCAGCCGTTCCTCCGGAGGCAGGTCGAAGATGATGGACATGTCCGCCGGCACGGTCAGCCAGGCGTTGTCGGCAAGCTCCTGCTCGAGTTGGCCGGCCGCCCAGCCGGCGTAGCCCAGGCTGACCAGGATCTCCGCCGGTTCGCCCTGGCTGCCGATGGCCTGCAGGATGTCGCGGCTGCTGGTCAGGCCGACCTCCTCGCTCACCCGCAGGGTGGAATGCCAGTCGCCCGCCGGGCGGTGCAGCACGAAGCCACGGTCGGTCTGCACCGGACCGCCGAAATAGACCGGCTGGTCGGTGAAACCTTCGGCTTCCAGCGGAAGCTCCACCCGCTCGAACAGGGCGCCGAGGGTCATGTCGATCGGGCGATTGACGATGATGCCGAGCGCGCCCTGATCGTTATGTTCGGCGATGTAGGTGAGCGTGCGGGCAAAATTGGGATCCGCCATGCTGGGCATGGCGATCAGGAAGTGATGCGTGAGGTTCGAGGTCATGCTGCTCATGCGATCATTTTACGCGCTTGCGCGGCGACAAGCAGGGGAAACCTGCGGCCGTCCACGCTTGTCGCTACCCACTCGCCCCTGACCGGAACACCCCGATGAATACCGCCCTTGTCTGGTTTCGCCGCGATCTGCGCAGTTTCGACAATGCCGCGCTGTCGCAGGCGCTGGCACAGTTCGACCGCGTCCATTGCGCTTTCGTCTTCGATACCGAGATTCTCGATGCGCTGCCCGCGCGCCGGGATCGCCGCGTCGAGTTCATCTGGCACGCCGTCGCGGAGCTCGACCGCGCGCTGGCCGAGCTTGGCGCCGGGGCCGGGGTGCCGGGCGCCGGGCTGATCGTCGCGCATGGTCGGGCCGACCGGGAGATCCCCGCCCTGGCCCGCGAACTCGGGGTTCAGGCGGTGCTCACCAACCGCGACTACGAACCCGAGGCGCTGGCGCGCGATGCCCGGGTGATGCAGGCCCTGGCCCGCGACGGCATCGCCTTTCGCGCCTTCAAGGACCAGGTGGTGTTCGAGAGCGACGAGGTGCTGACCCGCGAGGGCCGCCCGTTCAGCGTATTCACGCCCTACCGCAATGCCTGGCGGCGACAGCTGGACCCGGCGCGCCTGCAGCCTTTTCCGGTGGCCTCGAACGCTGCGCGGCTGGCGCCCCGGCCGCTGCAGCGGGACAACATGCCGGCGCTCGCCGCACTGGGCTTCGAGCCCACCGATCTCGCCGCCCTCCGCTTGCCGACCGGGATGAGCGGCGGGCGGGCGCTGGTGGACGATTTCATGGGCCGCATCGGGCGCTACCGCGAGGCGCGCGACTATCCGGCGCTGAAGGGGGTGTCCTACCTGTCCACCCACCTGCGTTTCGGCACCGTGTCGGTGCGCGAACTCTTCGCCCGGGCGCTGGCCGAGGGCAGCGAGGGCGCACAGTGCTGGGTGGATGAGCTGATCTGGCGCGAGTTCTACCAGATGATCCTGTGGCACCACCCGCGGGTGGTGAGCGCGAGCTTCCGGCCCGAGTACGACCGGGTGCGCTGGGAGGACGATCCCGCGGGATTCGAAGCCTGGCAGGAAGGGCGGACCGGCTACCCGATCGTCGATGCGGGCATGCGCCAGCTGCGCCAGAGCGGCTACATGCACAACCGCCTGCGGATGGTCGCCGCGTCCTTCCTGACCAAGGACCTGGGCATCGACTGGCGTCTCGGCGAGCGCCACTTCGCTGCGCTGCTCAACGACTACGATCTGGCGGCGAACAACGGCGGCTGGCAGTGGGCGGCGTCCACCGGTTGCGACGCCCAGCCCTACTTCCGCATCTTCAATCCGGTGACCCAGTCCGAGCGCTTCGACCCCAAGGGTGGCTTCATCCGGCGCTATGTGCCGGAGCTGGCCCGGGTGCCGGAGCGTTACATCCACGCGCCGTGGAAGATGAGCGCGGCAGATCAGGCCGCGGCCGGGGTGCGCATCGGGCGCGACTACCCGGCACCGCTGGTCGACCACGGCGAGGCGCGCCAGCGCACGCTGGCACGCTACGCCGTGGTCAAGGGCTGAATCCGCGGGCCGCGCCGGCGTTCAAGCCGTGGCGGTGTAGCCCGCGAGCAGGCCGAGCAGTTCCTCTTCCTGGAAGGGCTTGCCGAGGTAGTGGTTGGCGCCGATCTCCTCGGCGTAGCGGCGGTGCTTGTCCGCCAGCCGCGAGGTGATCATGATCACCGGCACCGCCCGGGTGCGTTCGTCGGCGCGGATGTTGCGCACCAGGTCGAAGCCGTCCATGCGCGGCATTTCGATGTCCGACAGGATCACGTCGGGCACCGTCTCCAGCAGCTTCTCCAGGGCGTCGACGCCGTCCTTGGCGGTGATCACGCGGTAGCCTTCGCGTTCGAGCAGGCGGCCGGTGATCTTGCGCACGGTGAGCGAATCGTCCACCACCATGATGCTCGGAATCCGCGCGGCGGCCGGTGCCGCCTGCACGCCGCCGGCAGCGATGTCGTCGCCCGGCGATTCGTCGGCCCCCAGGCCGCGGCTGGCCAGGGCCACCGGGTTGAGGATGAGCACGATCTCGCCGTCGCCCAGCACCGTGGCACCGGAGACGCCCACCAGGCGGGCGATCTGCGGGCCGGCGTTCTTGACCACGATTTCCTGGTTGCCGCGCAGCGCATCGACATGCAGTGCCAGGGTCTGTGCGCCGGCACGCAGCAGCAGCACCCAGTTGAAGCGCTGGACTTCCGGCTGGGTGTGGTGGTCGCCCAGCAGGCGCGGAAGGTAGCGGTAGCTGTAGTGCTCGTCCTGCCAGTCGGTGCCGCCTTCGCTGCGCAGGCGCTCCAGGGCGTCGGTCTTCAGTTCGAGCACCTGGGCGATCATGCTAGACGGGATCGCCCAGCTGCGGTTGCCGGCGCGTACCAGCAGGGCCTGGGTGACCGCCAGCGTGAGCGGCAGGTAGATGCGGAAGCTGGTGCCCTGGCCGGGTTGGCTGGCGACCTCGATTCGCCCGCCGACCGCGGCGGTCTCGCTCTTGACCACGTCCATGCCGACGCCGCGGCCCGACACGGTGGATACCGAGCCGGCGGTCGAGAAGCCGGGGACGAAGATCAGGTTGGTCAGGCGACGGTCGTCGGCCTGCTCGTCGGCGCCCAGCAGGCCGGCGGCGCGGGCCTTCTCGGCGATACGGGCAAAGTTGAGACCGGCGCCGTCGTCGGCCAGCTCGATCGCGATTTCATTGCCTTCCTGGCGCACGGTCAGGGTGATCTCGCCGATCTCCGCCTTGCCGGCGGCGCGGCGGGCTTCGATGTCCTCGATGCCGTGGGCCACCGAGTTGCGCAGCAGGTGCTCGAGCGGGGCGACCATGTGCTCCAGCACGCCGCGGTCGAGTTCGATGCGGCCGCCGCGCAGGTCCAGCGTGGCGCGCTTGCCCAGGTCCTTGGCGCTCTGGCGCACCACGCGGTAGAGGCGGTCGGCGAGGCTGTCGAAGGGCACCATGCGCACCTGCATCAGCGCCTGTTGCAGCTCGCGCGACATGCGCGCCTGGCTGTGCAGGGCGACGTCGGCGCCGTCCAGGTTCTTCAACAGGTTCTGCTGCACCGTGGTGACGTCGTTGACGCTCTCGGCCATCATCCGGGTGAGTTCCTGCAGACGGGTGTAGCGGTCCATCTCCAGGGGGTCGAACTCGGCGTGGTGGCTTTCGGCCTGGGCGATGCGCGACTGCATCTGCACTTCGGCCTGGATCTCCACTTCGCGCAACTGGTTGCGCAGGCGGATGACGTTCTCGGTGAGGTCGAGCAGCGAGCGGCGCAGGGTGCGCAGTTCGCCCTCGATGCGGGTACGTGCGATGCCGATCTCGCCGGCCTGGTTGACGAAGCTGTCCACCGCGTCGGCGCGCACGCGCAGCGTGGCGCTGCCTGCCGCGGCTTCGGGCTCGGCGGCGATCTCCACCGTCTCGGCGGCGGCGGCCTTGTCGGCGGGGGCGGTGGCTGCCTCGATGGCCGTCGTGGGTTCGCCGCTGGCCAGCGCGTCGATGGCCTGCTCGACCACGTCCAGGCCGCCTTCGAGGTAGTCGATCAGCGCGCCGGTGTCCTGTCCGGTCTTGCGCTGGGCCTCGAAGGCCGATTCCATCTGGTGGACGTGCTCGCCGAGGTTCATCGCCCCGGTCATGCGCGCGCTGCCCTTGAGGGTGTGCAGCAGGCGGGCGATGCGCTGCGGTTGCTCCGCGTTGGCTTCTTCGCCGCGCCAGGCGCGCAGTGCGCCGTGCAGCTCGCTCAGCAGCTCGGCACCTTCCTCGAGGAAGATCGGCAGCAGCTGGGTGTCGATCTCGTCATGCACCGGCGCGGCGGGCGGGGGCGCCGGCAGTTCGGCGGCAGGTGCGGCCTGCTCCTCGACCGGGGCCGCGAGCGGACGCTCGGACGGCTCTTCGGCGCGTGGCGTTTCCACGACCGGGCTCTCGACCGGCGGGCGACCGACGGCCTCGAGCTGTTCGATGAGCTCGGGCACCGGCAGGGGCATGCGCCGGTCCGTCACCTCGACGAACATGGCCTCGAGCGTCTCCAGCGTGCTCTGCAGCAGGGCGGCCTGCTCCGCGGTCGGCGGAATCTGGTTGTCCCGGCTGCGCGTCTGGGCGTACTCGAGGGCACGTGCCAGCGCCTGCAGCGGCATCATCCGGGCCGTGCCCGAGATGCCGCCCAGGGTATGCGCGGCACGGATCGATACTTCCGGCGGCAGCAGGACCGGGTTGCTCTGCAGGCGGGCGAGTTCCTGATGCAGGGTCGCCAGGTGATGGCGCGCCTCGGCAAGGTAGAGGTCGTACAGCGGGTGCGAGATCTCCGCATCGCCGATGCGCACGAGATCGGGCTCGGGGGGCGCTTCGGGCCCGGATTCAGGTTCGGACTCGGGTTCGGGCTCGGCGGTCGCTTCTGCCGGCGCGGCGGGCGGCGGTTCGGGCAGGATGATGGTCGCTTCTTCATCCCAGTCGGCGCTCGCGGGCGGCGCTTCGGCCGCCGGCTCGGTTGCGCGCTGCTTGTCGAGTTCGAATTCGCTCTCGAGGTCGAGCTCGAACTCTTCCAGCGAGGCTTCCTCGATCTCGGGGGCTGCTTCGGCTTCCGCGGCGGCAGACGGCTCTGCGGACTCATCCTGAGCCGGAAGCAGACTTTCGTCAGGCCCGGCGGCAGGCGCCTCTTCCGCCGGCAAGTCGAACTCGGTCGCTTCGATCGGTTCGGGGAAGGGCTCGAACTCTAGTTCTTCGGCGGTCTGTGCTTGTGCCTCCGCGCCCGTTTCGGCGGGCGCCTCGCCGGTGGCCGGGGCAGTCGCCGCTTCCTCGGACGGATGGCCGAACGGCAGGATCTCGCCTTCGCCGGAGAGTTCCAGGTCGAAGGTCGGCACGCTGTCGGCCGCCGAGGCGGCTTCCGCGGGGGCGGTTTCCGGAATGATCCCGGGGTCGTGGATCGGCGCATCGCTGCTGCGCAGGCGCTCGGCTTCAGCCAGGAGCGCAGTGGCGTCGCGGCCGTGCGGACCGCCTTGCTCGAGTTGCTCCACCCAGGCGCTGAAGGTCTGGTGAGCGGCATCGACGAGGTGGTGCAGGGCCGGCGTGGGCGTCCATTCGAGCTGCAGCCAGCGGTTGAGGGTCTGCTCCAGCCCCCAGGCGGCTTCGCCGAACTCGCGCAGGCCGACCATGCGTCCGCTGCCCTTCAGGGTGTGGAAGCCGCGCCGGATGGCGGTGAAATACTCGGTGTTGGACGGTTCGGTGCGCGACAGCTCCAGGTGTTCGCCGATCGATGCGAGCACCTCGTGGGCTTCTTCGATGAAGATGTCCAGCAGTTCGGCGTCGATCTCCTCCTCGCTGGCCTCGATCAGCCGCCGGGTTTCGGCCGCCGGAGCGGGAACCTCCACCGGCGCGGGACCGGGCTCGGTGGTGAAGTCCTCCTCGGCGAGGATCTCCTCGGGTAGCGCGAGCTCCGCGAGCGCGGGCTCTTCCGGTGGTTCGGCGGCTGCCGTTTCCTCGGTGGCCGTGGGGGCTTGTTCCGCTTCCGGCTCGCCGACGGGCTGGCGCTCGGCTGCGGTGGTGGCCGGCTCCTCGGGCATGACGGCGACGGCCTCTTCTTCGGCGAGGGGCGGAGGTTCCACCGCTTCCGCCTCGGGGGCGTCGGGGTTCAGGAAGCGCGCCAGGCTGGCTGGGCCGTGCTGGAGCGCCTGGATGTAGAAGCCGAGCGCGGAGAGTCGATGGGCGAGGGACTCGGACTGGCCGGGCTCGACCGGCGCATCGGCCTCGGCGAGGGCTGCGATCTCGTCGGCGGCCTCGTGGACCAGGGCAATGGCCTCGTCGTCACCGAGCAGGCTCAGCGCACCTTCGATCTGATGCAAGGGCGCGCCGAGCGAGGCGAGCGGGGCGCGCTTGTCGTTGTTGCGGAAGAAGTCGTCCAGTGCCTGCTCGATATGTGCAAGGCTGGAGATGATTTCGCGCGACAGCTGGGCGAGCGCTTCGCGTTCCTGGTTGCGGCGGGCCCCCTGGGTGGTCGCGGAGTTTTCTGCTGCCTCGACCGCTTCGCCGCGCATCATCGCGGCAATGCGCTTGAGCGTGTCGGCGACCTGCGAGGAGAAGCTTGCATCCGGGCCGCCGCGCTCGAGAGCGGCTTCGCCGAGCAGCAGCGCAGTGGCGATCTCGAGCGACAGGGCTTCGTTGAGCTGCAGCGGATCCTTGCGCAGCCACTGCAGGAAACCGTCCAGCCCGACCAGCAGGCGCACGAAGGCCGGGCGGCCAAGCTGCTCGGACTGCTGGGCAAGCTCACGGAGTTGGGTCTCGAAGCGGGGCAGGGCCGAGGCGCCGCCGCCGCAGAATTCGTCCCAGGTTTCCTTGGCCGCACTGAGCCTGTTGCGCAGGCCCTGGAGGAGGGGGCCGAGCGGAGCATCGCTGACCGCGGAGCCCGGTTCGGGGATCAGCGCATCCAGCTGCCAGGTGTCGTGCACCTCGCGCTGATGAGGGGTGGTGGCCGGTGCCTGGGCGACGCGGTAGAGGACTTCGCGCATCAACCGGTCGGGGACGGTGCTGTTGCCGCCCAGCGTGCGGCGCAGCTGGGCGTCGAGCTGCGCGCAGAGCTTCCGGGTTTCCAGGTCGGGCGGGAGATCGCCGGCGGCGAGCGCTTCGAACAGCGCGATGCTGGCCCACCACAGGGCGCGCGCGGGAGAACTGGCCAGCGTCTGTTCGATGCCCGCGACCGCGTCGCGCATGGTGTGCGCGCCGGCCGGGTCCTCGGGAGCGCGTAGCCAGCCGAGCAGGCCGAGTTCGAACTGGGTGCGCAGTTCCCGCAAGCGGGTGCGGCGAGCCTCGTCCGACAGGGGGGCGGGGGTGGGCCGGCGCGGCGGGCGACGGCCGAGGTCGGGGAAGAACAGATCGGCTGCCGGAACGCCTTCACGGCCGCGGGCGGACTGGATCTCGCCGTAGAGAGCGGCCAGCCTCAGTGGCTGGTCGGCGGCCCCGTGAACCAGTTCCTCGAGGTAGTTGCCGATGGCCGAGAGACTGCGACGGCCGAGCTCGAGCAGGCGATCGTCCGCGGTCAGTTCGCCGCGTACCGCAGCGCCGAGCAACTGGTCGAGCGCATCGGCGAACTGCGTCAGGCCGTCGAGTCCGACGATCGACAATGCGCCGCGCGCCTGGTGCAGGTGCGTCTGGGCGAACTGCACCTGGCTCGCCGGGTCGGCAGCCGATGCCGCCTGCTCGAGCCCTTCGGTCGCGCGTGCGAGTGCGTTGTCGATTTCGCCCTTGACCCAGGTCAGTGGGCCGAGATCGCGTTCCGTTGCATGCGTCATGTGTCGGTCTCTTGCCTGGGGAGATGTGTCAGACCTTGAAGCCCGACACCGAACCCTTCAGTTCGACGGCGAGGTCGGCCAGCTGGCCGATCGACACAGCCGTCTGCTGGGTGCCGCGGGTGGTCTGCTCGGTGATGCTGAGAATGTCCTTCATGCTCTGTGCCACGCCGGTGGCGGTGGCGGCCTGACGCTGGGTGTCGGTGGAAATCTGTTCGATCAGGCGGGCGGTTTCCATCGACACCTGGCCGATCTCGGACAGCGCCTGGCCCGCGGCGTCGGACAGCTGGGCGCCCTCGACCACGTCTCGGGTGGCGTTTTCCATGGCGCCCACCGCGTCCTGGGTGTCGGTCTGAATGGTCTTCACGATCGCCGAGATCTGCTTGGTCGCCTCCGCCGAACGCTCCGCCAGGCGCTGCACCTCTTCCGCCACCACGGTGAAGCCGCGGCCCGCTTCGCCTGCCGAGGCCGCCTGGATGGCGGCGTTGAGCGCGAGCACGTTGGTCTGCTCGGTAATGTCGGAAATCAGTTCCACGATTTCGCCGATCTCCTGCGAGGATTCGCCCAGACGCTTGATGCGCTTGGAGGTTTCCTGGATCTTCTCGCGGATGTCGTTCATGCCGCGGATGGTGTTCTCCACCGCGTCCGCGCCCTTGCGCGCAGAATCCAGAGAGCGTCGCGCGACCTGTGCGGACTGCAGCGCGCGGGCCGAGGATTCGGTCATCGACTGGGCCATCTGCTCGACCGTGCTGCCGGCGGCCTTCAGTTCCTGCGCCTGCTTCTCGGTGGCGGCGAGCAGTTCGTTGGAGGTCTGCTGGGCGGACTGGGTGGCGGCGGTCACGCGGGTGGCGGCGTCGTTGATGCGGCGTACCAGCACCGACAGTTCCTCAATGGTGTAGTTCACCGAGTCGGCGATCGCCCCGGTGATGTCTTCCGACACCGTGGCGCGGATGGTGAGGTCGCCGTCGGCCAGATCGCCCATCTCGTTCATCAGCCGCAGGATGGCCTGCTGGGTCTGGTTGCGTTCGCCTTCGGCGCTGAGGCGCTGACGTTCCGACTCGAGGCGTCGGCTGGCGATATCGTCGTTGTAGGCCTTGGCCATCATGGCCAGTACGGCGATGCCGGCCAGCGCGGAGACCACCACCAGCAGGGTGATCGGATTGAGGCCGCGGAAGGCCTGGTTGTAGGCCTCGGACAACTCGTTGGTGCGCGCGAGCAGCGGGGTGGAATCGCGGAAGATGCGGCTGCCGGCCTGCTTGGCCTGCACCAGCAGCTGGATGTTGCCGAGGATGCCGGTGACCGAGTTGAGGGTCTCCTGCGCGGTCTGGTCGAGCTCGGCCAGGCGGGCGCGGGTCTCGGCGTCGTTGGAGGCCTGCTGCAACTGGGCGAGGTGTTCGCGGAAGGTATTGGTGTCCTTGCCGAGCAGGAAGGCCACTTCGGGGTCGATGGCGTCGGCCACCAGCAGCGCGTTGGCGTTCTTGGCCATGCGCTGGGTCAGCATCACCGCACGGTTGGCGGTGGCGATGTCACGAGGGTTGGCGCCGCCGAGCAGCTTGAGCGAAGCGACCTGCTCGGTGAGGTCGAGCAGCGTCGCGTTGCTGGCGTTGATGGCGTCGACCGATTCGTTGAGCGTGATCAGGTTCTTTTCCTGGGCGAGCAGGGCGGCGGTGTCCTGCTCGGTCTTGCGCCAGGCTTCGGTGAGCTTCTGCAGTGCGGGCTGTGCGGCGTCGGGGCTCGCCGGCACCGAACGGTCGTCGATCTCGCCGCCCTGGGTGAGGGCGCGCAGCAACATGCCGAAGCGGGCGCTGGCCTGGCGAAGCTCGGAGAAGGCCTGGGCGTTGCCCTGCAGCGAGAGCTGGGCGGCCTTGGCGATCTGCTGGGAGAGCATCTGCATTTCGCCCGCACTGGCCACATAGGTGGTGGCGTGACCGGCCTGACGGCCCTGGTAGACCAGCAGGCCGGCGGTGAGCAGGACCAGCACGGTGAACAGGGCGCCGAGGTTGCGCAGCCGCTCCGCCACCGGGCGCGCCTGTTGCGGCTCGCTGCCTGACGAGCCCTTGGCCGCGGCTGGTGGCGGGGTGTCGTGGGTTTCCAGAATGGTGGTGTCGGAGGCCGATTCGGCCGGGACGGTCTTCTTCTTTCCTAGGGACAGCTCTGGAAACTTAAATGCCATGTCGCGTGCTCCGCCACAAAGGGTCAATGCTGGCCGGATCGGCTCCGGCGTGAATGCTTATTCGATACCTGCGTCGAGAAACCCGGGATGCGCCAGCAGCTTGGGCACGTCGAGCTTCAGCCACAGCCGGTTCTGGTTGTCGCGCAGGCGCTGGGCGACCCAGGGGCGGGGGTCGGCCTCGCCCTGGTCTGCTTCGAAGTCTTCCCGGCTGCGCAGGCCCAGCGCGCGGGAGACCAGGATTGCACTGTTGATGCCATGCTTGGCGCCGACCAGCACCAGGCGCGCATGGCCTGCCGGGGAGATCGGCGCCCCCTGCTGGAAGGCCGAGAAATCGACCACGCCGAACAGCGTGCCACGCACGTTGGCGACGCCGCCGAACCATGGACGGGTTAGCGGGACCGGGCTGAGCGGCGGCACCGGCAGGATTTCGCCACTGTCGGTGAGGTCGATCAGCCAGTTCTCGCTGCCGGCCTGAAGGCCGAGCAGCGCGCGGCGGTCGCCGGTCTGTGCCTCGGCCAGGCGCCGGACCAGGCTTTCCTGGAACTCGCGCAGGCTGATCCGCTTGGCCATGGATCAGCCCAGTGCCTGGATGCGACCGAGCAGTTCCGCCTGGTCCACCGGCTTGACGAGGTAGTCGTAGGCGCCCTGGCGCATGCCCCAGATGCGGTCCGTTTCCAGTCCCTTGCTGGTGCACATGATGATGGGGATGGCGCGGGTGGCCTCGTCGCGCGAGATCGTGCGGGTGGCCTGGTAGCCGTTCATGCCGGGCATGACCACGTCCATCAGGATCAGGTCGGGCATTTCGCTCTTGCTCTTGGCGATCGCGTCCTCGCCGTTCTCGGCGGTCACGACCTGGTAGCCGTGCTTGACCAGCAGTTCGGTCAGCGCCAGGCGCTCGGTGGGGGAATCGTCAACCACGAGGATTTTCTTGATCGGCATCGTCTTGGCCTTCCGTCTCCGTTTCCGTTGTTGCCAGGTTCAGCCGGCCCGCTTCGGGGCGTGTTCGGCCACCGTCTTGAGCAGGCTGTCCTTGGTGAAGGGTTTGGTGAGGTATTCGTCCGAACCCACCATCCTGCCGCGCGCGCGGTCGAACAGGCCGTCCTTGGAGGACAGCATGATCACCGGGGTGGAGGACAGGCGGGGGTTCTTCTTGATCAGCGCGCAGGTCTGGTAGCCGTCCAGGCGCGGCATCATGATGTCCACGAAGATCACGTCGGGATGGTGGTCGGCGATCTTGGCTAGGGCGTCGAAGCCGTCCTCGGCGAGCAGGACCTGGCAGCCGGCCTGGCCGAGAAAGATCTCCGCGCTGCGCCGGATGGTGTTGCTGTCGTCAATCACCATCACCTTCAGTCCGCTCAGGTCCATGGTGTCAGTCCTCGCTGGTTCGTGCGCCCCGCCCCGCCGGCGGGAAGGCGCAAGCATACATCATTGGATTCACGCGTGCTGCGCGGGCGTCATATCTCGACAAGCTCGAAGTCTTCCTTGCGCGCTTCGCACTCCGGGCAGGTCCAGTTCGGCGGCAGGTCCTCCCAGCGGGTCCCGGGGGGGATGCCGTCGGCCGGCAGTCCGGCAGCCTCGTCGTAGATGAAGCCGCAGATCAGGCACATGTAGGTCTTGTATCCGGTGTCGGTCATCGGGCGGCGTGCTCGGTGATGATTGACGTAAAATGCGCCAAATCTTACCGCATTCAGTCCGCCGTGCCAGTCCTGGCCGGCGCCCCCCCGGATCATGCCCGCTGCGCTTCCCGAGTTTCCCCCGATCGTTCTCTGCCTTGCCGCCAGCGATGCCACCGGCGGCGGAGGGCTGCAGGCCGACCTGCTGACGCTCGGCAGCATGGGCTGTCATCCGCTGGGCGTGGTGACCTCGGTCAGCGTGCGCGACACGCGCGGCGTGGACGATCTGCTGTCTATCGACCCGGACGTGTTCGCCCTGCAGGCGCGGGTGGTGCTCGAGGACATCCCGGTACAGGCCTTCAAGCTCGGCATGTGCGGCGGCGTGGAGAACGTGGCCGCGGTGGCGGAGATCCTGTCGGACTATCCCGACGTGCCGTTGGTGCTCGAGCCTGCGCTGGCCTGCGGGCCGAGCGACGACGCGGAGGCCGAGGACATGGTCGCGGCGCTGGTCGAACTGATCCTGCCCCAGGTCACCCTGCTGGTGACCGGACGTGACGAGATCGTCCGCCTGGCCGGCGTGGATGCGGACGAGGACGACGACAGCGGGCCGCCGCTCGGTCCGCAGGAGGCCGCGGCGCGCTTGATCGCTCTGGGTACCGAGTACGTGCTGCTGACCGGTTCCGCGCAGCCCGGCGCGCAGGTGGTCAACCGGCTGATCAGTGCCGAGGGCGTCATCCGCACCGACGCCTGGGAGCGCCTTCCCGGCACATTCCTGGGCGCGGGGGCGACGCTTTCGGCAGCCGCCGCGGCGGCGCTCGCCCACGGCATGAGCGTGCCCGAGGCGGTGCGCGAGGCGCAGGAGTTCACCCAGGCCGCGCTCGCTGCGGCCTATCGCCCCGGCATGGGCGGCGCGGTGCCCGACCGTTTCTTCTGGGCGCGGCCACGCGACGACGATGAGCGCTGAATGGCCGCTGCGCGGGCTCTACCTGGTCACGCCCGACGAACCCGACACCGCCACGCTGCTGGCGCGCGTGGGCCGGGCGCTCGCGGCGCGCCCGGTGCTGCTGCAGTACCGCAACAAGCTGCTGGATGCTGCCGGGCGCCGTACCCAGGCCGCAGAGGTGCTGGCCCTGTGCCGTGCCGCCGGCGTGCCGATGGTGGTCAATGACAGCGTCGAGCTGGCGCTCGACATCGCCGCCGACGGCGTCCATCTCGGACGCGACGACGGCGACCCGGCCGCGGCCCGCGCGCGCCTCGGTGCCGGACGCATCATCGGCGTGTCCTGTTACGACGAGTGGGCGCGCGCCGTGGCCGGCGCCCGTGCCGGCGCCGACTACCTCGCCTTCGGGGCGATGTTCGCCTCGCCCACCAAGCCGGCCGCGGTGCGTGCGCCGCTGGAACTGCTCGGCCGCGCACGACGCGAGCTCGGTCGGCCGGTGGCGGCGATCGGTGGCATCACCGCGGAGAATGCGGCCCAGCTGGTCGCTGCCGGCGCCGACCTGCTGGCGGTGATCAGCGACGTGTTCGCCGCTCCCGACCCGGCCGTGCGCGGTGCCGAGTACGCCGCGGTCTTCCGTGCTGGACCCCGCCCGGCCGCGCGGCCACAATGACTCCCTTTTCAAGCAAGCGAACGAATACGCCATGAACAGCCGAAACGAAGCCCTCTTCCAGCGTGCCCAGCGAACCATCCCCGGCGGCGTCAACTCGCCCGTGCGGGCCTTCCGCTCGGTGGGCGGCACGCCGCGCTTCCTGGCGCGCGCGGAGGGCGCGCGGGTGTGGGATGCGGACGGCAAGGCCTATGTGGACTACGTCGGTTCCTGGGGGCCGGCGATCGCCGGCCATGCGCACCCGGCCATCGTCGAGGCGGTGCGCGAGGCGGCGCTGAAGGGCTTGTCCTTCGGCGCGCCGACCGAATCCGAGGTCGACATGGCCGAGCTGCTGTGCGAGCTGCTGCCGTCGATGGAGATGGTGCGCCTGGTCAGCTCCGGCACCGAGGCGACGATGAGCGCCATTCGCCTGGCGCGCGGCTTCACCGGGCGCGACGCGATCGTCAAGTTCGAGGGCTGCTACCACGGCCACGCCGACAGCCTGCTGGTGAAGGCCGGCTCCGGCCTGCTGACCTTCGGCAACCCGTCCTCGGGCGGGGTGCCGGCGGACTTCGCCAAGCACACCATCGTGCTCGACTACAACGACCTGGACGGCGTCGAGCAGGTCTTCAAGGCACGTGGTGGCGAGATCGCCGCGATCATCGTCGAACCGGTGGCCGGCAACATGAACCTGATCAAGCCCGCGCCCGGTTTCCTCGAAGGCCTGCGCCGGCTGTGTACCGAGTACGGCGCGGTGCTGATCTTCGACGAAGTGATGACCGGCTTCCGCGTCGGCCCGCAGGGCGTACAGGGCCTGTACGGCATCACCCCGGACCTCACCACGCTGGGCAAGGTGATCGGCGGCGGCATGCCGGTGGGCGCCTTCGGCGGGCGGCGCGACATCATGGAGAAGGTCGCCCCGCTGGGCGCGGTGTACCAGGCCGGCACGCTCTCCGGCAGCCCGGTGGCGGTGGCCGCGGGCATCGCCTCGCTGCGCCTGACGCGCGAACCCGGCTTCTACGAGCAACTGGCGGCGCGCACCCGCGCCCTGGTCGACGGGCTGGCGGCCGCCGCGCGCGAAGCGGGCATCACCTTCAGCGCGGATGCGGTGGGCGGCATGTTCGGGGTGTATTTCAGCGCAGCGGTGCCCGGCTCTTTCGCCGACGTCATGGCTTCGGACCGTGAGCGCTTCAACCGCTTCTTCCACGCCATGCTGGACGCCGGCCACTACTTCGCACCCTCGGCCTTCGAGGCCGGCTTCGTCTCCGCCGCGCACGGCGACGCCGAGATCGCCGATACCGTGGCGGCGGCGCGCAAGGTGTTCGCGGAACTGGCTGCATGAACGGCAAGGCCTTCGACCTGGTGATCGTCGGCGGCGGGCTGGCCGGCGCCAGCCTGGCGGTGGCGCTGCGCGCCAGCCGGCTGTCCATCGCGGTGGTCGAATCGCGCCCGCCGCTGCGTGCGACCGGCTGGGATGCGCGGGTGTATGCGATCAGCCCGGCCAACGCGGCCTTCCTGCGCGAACTGGGGGTGTGGCAACACCTCGATGCCTCGCGGGTGTGCCCGGTGCATGACATGGCAGTGTTCGGCGACGCCGGCGGCCGGCTGGATTTCTCCGCCTACGACAGCGGACTGGGCGAACTGGCCTGGATACTCGAGGCCGGGCTGATGCAGGCCGAACTGTGGGAGACGCTGAAGCGCCAGCACAACGTCACCCTGCTGTGCCCCGCAACGCCGCAGTCCCTGGTGCTGGACGAGGGTGGCGCCACGCTGACCCTGGACGGTGGCCGCAGCATCCGCGCCCGCCTGGTGGTGGGGGCGGACGGCGCCAACTCCTGGGTGCGCCAGCAGGCCGGCATCGAGGCGCGTTTCACGCCCTACGAGGAGATGGGCGTGGTGGCCAACTTCCGTTGCAGCAGGCCGCATCGCAACACCGCCTTCCAGTGGTTCCGCGAGGACGGCATCCTTGCCTGGCTGCCCTTGCCCGACAATCACATGTCCATGGTGTGGTCCGCGCCGGATGCGGTGGCGCAGGACTTGCTCGCGCTCGATGCCGGGGCGCTGTGCGAGCGGGTCGCGGCAGCCGGCGGCGGCTTGCTGGGCGACTTCGAAGTGGTCACCACGGCGCAGGGCTTCTCGCTGCGCCTGATGCGCGTCGGACGCACCGTGGCGCCGCGCGTGGCGCTGATCGGCGATGCGGCGCACGCCATCCATCCGCTGTCCGGGCACGGCATCAACCTGGGTTTCCAGGATGCCCGCGCGCTGGCCGGTGTGCTCGGCGCATTGCCCGAGTGGCGCGATCCGGGCGAACTCGGCGTGCTGCGGCGCTATGCGCGCGAACGGGCCGAGGAGCCTTTGCTGATGCAGTACACCACCCACGCGCTGAATCGCCTGTTCAACAATCGCAACCCCGTACTCGCGGCAGTACGCAACGTGGGACTGAACCTCACCAACGCGCTGCCTGTCGTACGCAATGCCCTGATCCGCTACGCGGTGAATGGCCGTTTCTAATTTCCGGAGAACTCGATGCTGTCCAACAAGCTGCGCCCCGCCGCCCTCGTCCTCGCCTTGGCCACTGCGGGGCTTGCCCAAGCGTCCGAAGAGGCGGTGAAGAAGGGTATCGAAACCTTCATCGGCGCCCAGGTGGTCGAGTCCGTGAACCGCACGCCCTACGGCGAGCTCTATGAGGTGGTGCTCAAGAGCGGCGAACTGATCTACACCGACGCCAAGACGAGCTTCATCGTCGATGGCCGCATCATCGACGCCAAGACCCGGGCCGACGTCACCCGCGAACGCCTCAACCAGCTCTCCGCGATCGATTTCGGCATCCTGCCGCTGGACCAGGCGATCAAGCAGGTGCGCGGCGACGGCAAGCGGGTGCTGGTGACCTTCGAGGACCCGAACTGCGGCTACTGCAAGCGCCTGGGCAAGGAACTGGTGAAGATGGACAACCTGACCACCTACACCTTCCTGTACCCCATCCTCAGCCCGGACTCCACTGAGAAGTCGCGCAACATCTGGTGCGCCAAGGACCAGGCCCAGGCCTGGAACGACTGGATCGTCGATGGCAAGACGCCGCCCGCCGCCAAGTGCGACAGCAGCGTGATAGACCGCAACGTGGCGCTGGGACAGCAGCTGCGCATCAGCGGCACGCCGACCATGTTCCTGGCCGACGGCAGCCGTATCGGCGGTTATGTGCCGGCGACCGAGCTGGAGAAGGCCCTGTCGGCAGTGGCCAAGTAAGGCGCGGCAGCGAGCTTCCAGGATTCGGGGCGCCCGGGCGGCGCCCCGAGTTTTTTCAGGGCTTCGGCGGCTGCATGCCGCGCGGCAGCAGCACCCACATGCGGCCCTGCTGGCGCATGCGCCCCGCACGCGCGCCGGCTTCCGGGCCGAAACCCCAGAAGAAGTCTGCCCGCACCGCGCCCTTGATTGCCCCGCCGGTATCCTGCGCGAGCATCAGCCGGCGCAGCGGGCGGTCGGACAGCGGGTAGGTGGTGGACAGGAACACCGGCGCGCCCAGCGGGATGCTGCGCGGGTCCACCGCGATGCTGCGCTGGTCGGTGAGCGGCACGCCCAGCGCGCCGATCGGGCCGCCGCCGGTCTGCGGCAGTTCGCGGAAGAACACGTAGCTCGGGTTGGCGTTGAGCAGCTCCGACAGGCGCTGCGGGTTGCGCCGCGCCCAGGCCTTGATGCCGTCCATCGAGGCCTTGTCCAGGGTCAGCTCGCCCTGGGCGATCAGCCAACGCCCGATCGAGTTGTAGGGGTGGCCGTTGTGATCCGCGTAGCCGACGCGCACGCGCTGGCCGTCGGGCAGCTCCACCCGGCCGGAGCCCTGCACCTGTAGGAAAAACAGGTCGATCGCATCCTCGGCCCACAGCAGTACCGGGGCGGGTACGCCGGCACCGCGCTGCTCCAGCTCTCCGCGCGAGTAGTAGGGCACGACGCGATTGCCTTCCAGCCGCCCGCGCAGGCGCATGTTCTTCAGTTCGGGGTACTGTTCGCCCAGGTCGATGGTCAGCATGTCGGCGGGCACGCCGTGCACCGGCCAGCGGTAGCGCTGGCTGCGTTCGCGGCTGCCCTTGATCAGCGGTTCGTAGTAGCCGGTGACCAGGCCTTCGCGCCCCCCGTCCGGATTGACCACCGTCCAGGGTAGGAAACGGTCCTCGAAGAACTGCCGGGCGATCGCCGGCGACACCTTCTCGCCCAGGCTCGCGGCTGCGGTGCAGACCGCCTGCCAGCCGGGGCGCGAACCCAGCACCGTGCACGACTCGCGCAGTGCGGGCCAGGCCGCCGCGTGGTCGTCGTCGCGCCAGCCCTCCAGCGCGGACCAGTCGGCCGCCTGCAGCGGCTCCGCCGCGGGCGCGGTGAGCGTCGCCGGCGGTGCTTCGGGTTTCGGGCACACCGGACAGGCGGGGCAGGGGGCAGGTTTTGGGCAGGCGAGCGGTTCGGGGCTTGGCGCCGGTGCCCGGGTGGCGCAGCCGCCGAGCAGTGTGGCCAGGATCAGCGCGCCGGCCTGCAGGCCGGGCAGTCGTGTGGAGCGTGGGATCATCGAGCAGGGCTTCGGGTTACACTCGGGGCGGATTTGCCAGTATACCGGCCGCTGCGACGCCCGCGGGCGCGGGCCGGCGGATGACGGAAAGTGGTCAGCCAGGAGTTGCGCAATGTGGGTGATATTTCTCGAAGCCGGCGTCGCGCTGGCGCTGCTGCTGATCATCGTCTGGGCAACCTGGCCTAAGAAAGACCGCAACAAGCAGGACGAACGAACCACCGATGAGTGATCCCCGACCGCAGGCGATGTCCGGTATCGCCGACCTTTCAAGTCTGATCGAACGTGCCGAGCGCGTGCTGGCGCGCTTCGAGGCCATCCTTCCAGGCGCCCCGGAGGCCCCGGACTGGTCCGCCTCCACCGCCTTCCGCTGGCGCCGCAAGCAGGGCCGTGCCTGGCTGCAGCCGGTGGCCCATCCGCATGTGATCCGCCTCGCCGACCTGCAGGACATCGACGAGCAGAAGCAGCGCATCGACGACAACACCCGCCAGTTCCTCGCCGGCCGGCGCGCCAACAACGTGCTGCTGACCGGCGCGCGCGGCACCGGCAAGTCCTCGCTGGTGAAGGCGGTGCTGGCCGAGTACGCGAGCGAGGGGCTGCGCCTGATCGAGGTGGACAAGTCCGAGCTGGTTGACCTGCCGGATATCGTCGAACTGCTCGACGGCCGCCCGGAGCGCTTCATCCTGTTCTGCGACGACCTCTCCTTCGAGGAGGGCGAGGCCGCCTACAAGGCGCTCAAGAGCGTGCTCGACGGCTCGGTGTCGGCGGTGCCGGACAACGTGCTGGTGTATGCCACCTCCAACCGTCGCCATCTGATGCCCGAGTACCACGACGAAAACCTGCAGGCCCGGCATGTGGACGGCGAGATCCATCCCGGGGAGGCGACCGAGGAGAAGATCTCGCTGTCGGAGCGTTTCGGCCTGTGGGTGTCCTTCTACCCGTTCAACCAGGACGAATACCTCGCGATCGTCGCGCACTGGCTGCGTGCCTTCGGCCTCAAGCCCAAGGCGGTCGAGCGCGCCCGCCAGGAGGCCCTGCAGTGGGCCTTGATGCGCGGTTCGCGCTCGGGCCGGGTGGCCTGGCAGTTCGCCCGCGATTACGCCGGCCGGCAGGCGGGATGAGGCGATGAAGAAGATCGTCGATGTGGCGGCGGGGGTGATCACCCGGCCCGATGGCAGCTTCCTGCTCGGCCAGCGCGCGCCCGGTACCTTCTATCCCGGCTACTGGGAGTTTCCCGGCGGCAAGGTGGAGCCGGGCGAAACGCCGGCCGCCGCGCTGGTGCGCGAACTGGACGAGGAACTCGGCATCCGGGTGCATGCGCTCAACCCCTGGCTGATGCGCGAGCACCATTACGAGCATGCCCATGTGCGCCTGCATTTCTTCGAGGTGCATGACTGGTCCGGCGAGGTGAACGACCATGTGCACAGTGCGCTCGCCTGGCAGTGGGCCGACCGCCTGAAGGTGGCGCCGATGCTGCCGGCCAACGGCCCCATCCTCAAGGCCTTGCGCCTGCCGCGCGCCATGGGCATCACCCATGCCGGGGAGATCGGCGTCGCAGCCCAGCTTGCGGCGCTGGACGCGGCACTGAGCGCCGGCCTGCGCCTGGTGCAGGTGCGCGAACCGCTGCTCGATGAGGACGAACGCGGCGCCTTCGCCGTCGAGGTGGTGCGTCGTGCGCACGCGGCGGGGGCTCTGGTGGTGATCAACGGCGACGAGGCGCTGGCGCGTGCCTGCGGGGCGGATGGCGTTCACCTGCGGGCGGTGCAGTTGGCCGCACTGGAGGCGCGTCCGGATCTTCCCTGGGTGGGGGCGTCCTGCCACAGCCGGACGGAGCTCGAGCGGGCTGCGGCGCTGGAGCTGGACTATGCGGTGCTGGGTGCGGTGCGCGAAACGCCGACCCACCCCGGACAGGCGGCGCTGGGCTGGGACGGCTTTGGCCGCTTGGCCGCGGAACTGTCGATACCGGTGCTGGCGCTGGGTGGTGTGGCGCCGGCCGACATGAGCGCTGCGCGGGCGTCTGGCGCGCATGGAATTGCCGCGATCCGTGGTGCGTGGGCCGCGTGAGCGCGGGGCAGGGGGGGCGCTTCTCCGATCTATCGCGCCCCGTGTAGGAGCGGCCTTGGCTGCGATGCGGCCTACTAGGAAACGGTCGCCGCCTCGCGGCCAAGGCCGCTCCTACGGGCTCGCTGCAGTTCAGCTGCGGCCGGTATCCGCGTCGGGGTCGGGCGGTGCGTCGGCCGGTACGCGGTAGTTCTCGGATGCCCAGGCGCCCAGGTCGATCTGCCGGCAGCGCTCGGAGCAGAACGGGCGGTAGCGGCTCTCCGGCTTCCACTCCACCGCCTTCCCGCAGCTCGGGCACTTCACCGTGCGTGGCGTGTTGTCGCTCACCCTCGTCCCCTCACAGGCTGCAGAAAGTCAGCTCGAACGGTACGTCGCGTTCGGCCAGGCGCGGGCGGGCGAGGGTTTCCGGCATCACGAAACGGATGTTCAGCGCGTATTTGTTGGCGCTGATCTCGGGCACCACCGCTTCGCTGTGGTTGAGCGTCAGGCGCAACATCTGCGCGCTGCGCCCGCCCATGGTGAGCTGGTAGGTGCCGCAGCGTGCGACCTGGCTTTCGGCGCGGCCGCTGGCGCGCAGCAGGCGCAGCACGATGCTCAGTCCGTCGCGGATCGGCGTCATCGGCGAGAGCCAGCCTTCCAGGTCGCGCCGCCGGTGTTCCGGCTCGCGGTTCAGCCAGTAGTGGTAGGAGGGCAGGTCGAACTGGCAGACCCCGCCCGGAATCGAGGCACGGCTGCGGATGCCCATCAGCCATTCGTTCTCGCGCAGGTACTGGCCGATCTTGCCGGCCATGGCGAGCAGCGAGGACGAGGCCTGCTCGATCTCGTAGAGCGCGCCGGACAGCGCTTTTTCGGAAATTTCGGGATTGTTGCGGAAGCCCATCAGGATCTGGCGCTGGCGCTCGAGTTCCTGCACCAGATCGACCTTGAGGTCGGCGCGGCTGGCTACTTCCAGCACTTCGAACAGGGTGAGCAGCGCGACGTGATGATCCTGCGGAGCGTCGCCGCGCAGGAAATGCCCGATCTTGCGGTAGAGGTCCTCGAGGCGCAGGAGCGTTCGGATACGCTCGTTCAGAGGGTATTCGTAGCTAATCACCGCGCATGGCCTGCAAGAAGGGTCGTCTCCGCATGTTCGGGCCATAATAGCACAGCGATTTGCATGCGATTGAACGTCATTATCGCTTGGCGAGGGCGAGGTAGCGCCGATGCAGCGCCTCGATCCGTGGCGTCAGTTCGGCGAGCGGGCCGCTGTTGTCGATGACGTCGTCGGCCACCGCGAGCCGCTCGGCGCGGCTGGCCTGCGCGGCCATGATGGCGCGGATCTGCGCCTCGGGCAGGGCACTGCGTGCGCGAACCCGTTCGATCTGCAGCGACTCGGGGCAGTCGACCACGCACAGGCGGTCGCAGCGTTCGCGCCAGTTGCCGGATTCGACCAGCAGCGGAACCACCAGCACCACGTAGGGGGCCTGTGCGGCCGCGCACTGGCGGGCGGATTCGCTGCGGATGAGGGGGTGGAGAATGGCCTCCAGCCGGCCGCGGGCCGCCGGATCGGAGAACGCCAGGGCGCGCATCGCGGCGCGGTCGAGCGAGCCGTCGGCGGCGATCACCGCGGGGCCGAAGGCGGTCTCGATCTCCGCCATGGCCGCCCCGCCGGGTGCGGTAAGCGTATGGGCGATCAGGTCGGTATCGACCAGCGCCGCGCCGAGCCGGCCCAGGCCGTCGGCTACTGCGGTCTTGCCGCTGCCGATGCCGCCGGTCAGCCCGACCACGTAGGGACGTGGCGTCACGGTTGCGCGCAGTCGCCCGGACGGGCTGACGCCGGCAGGCTGCCCTCGGTCATGCGGGCGTCGATGAGCGCCTGCGCGCCGCGTACCTCGACGCGGTACACGGTGGTACTGCGGGTGCCGATCGATGCGCTGCGCACGCCGAACTTGCGCAGCCGTTCCAGGTGCTGCGTGGCGGCGGCCTCGGTCTTGAACAGGCCGAGCGACACAGCGTACTGGTTGGGGCCCGAGTCCTGGACGATATAGAACTCGTCGACGCCGAGCGCGCGCAGTTCGCGTCCCTTGCGTTCGGCGTACTCGCGGGTGCCGTCGGGCGGAATGCGCACCCACCAGCCGGTGATCGCCTCCGCCCCGGTGCGCTGCACCGCCAGCTCGGCGGTGTCGAAGTTGCGAACCACCGCATCCGCCGTTTCGCCGCCGAGGCCGTCGAAGGCGACGCAGCGGGTGGCCGTGGCGGCGGGCGGCGCCGCGGCGGCGGTGCTCGGGTCGTCTCCATTGCCCGTCTCGCCAGCGCCGTCATCGGCTGCCGGCGCCGGCGCCTGCTCGACGGGTGCTGCTTCGGGCACCGCCGCCAGCGGCGCGGAGGCTTCGCCATGTAGCCGGATGCGCTCCGGATTGAGCTGGTTCGTCAAGCGCTCCGGCTCGCCGCGCGGCGCGCTGACGCCGAGCAGGCCGGTGGACGCGGCCAGGGCGAGCAGGTTGAGCAGCAGCAGGACGATGAACAGCAGGCGCAGGATGGACATGGCGAAAGGCGCGGGGCGGGCGGCGTCCCGGGTCAGCCGACCTTGGGCAGATGGGCGAGCGAAGCCGCCACCGCCTCGGCCGGGTAGTCGTAGTTCTCCAGCTGGCCGCTGAAGTAGCGGTCGAAGGAGCTCATGTCGAAGTGCCCGTGGCCGGTAAGGTTGAAGAGGATGGTCTTCGGTTCGCCGGTCTCCTTGCACTTGAGCGCCTCGTCGATCGCCGCGCGGATCGCGTGGCAGGACTCGGGGGCGGGGATGATGCCTTCGGCACGGGCGAACTGCACGCCGGCCTCGAAGGTGGCGAGCTGGGGCACGGCGACCGCCTCGATCCGGCCTTCGTGGAAGAGCTGCGAGACCAGCGGCGAATCGCCGTGGTAGCGCAGGCCGCCGGCGTGGATGCCCGGCGGCATGAAGTCGTGGCCCAGGGTGTACATCTTCATCATCGGGGTGAAGCCCGAGGCGTCGCCGAAGTCGTAGGCGTACTCGCCCTTGGTGAGCGTGGGACAGGAGGTCGGCTCCACCGCCACGCAGCGCAGCTTCTCGGCGCGCTTGTCGCCCGCAGCCTTGTCGGCGAGGAAGGGGAAGGCGATGCCGCCGAAGCTGGAGCCGCCGCCGCAGGGGCCGAAGATCACGTCGGGATAGAGGCCGATCTTGTCGAACTGCTTCTTGGCCTCCAGGCCGATGATGCTCTGGTGCAGCAGCACGTGGTTGAGCACCGAGCCCAGGGTGTAGTTGGTGTCGGCGCGCCCGGCGGCCTCTTCCACCGCTTCCGAGATGGCCAGGCCGAGCGAGCCCTGGTTGTCCGGGTCGCGCGCCAGCACGTCGCGGCCGGTCTGGGTCATGTCGGAGGGGCTGGCGAACACCTCGGCACCCCAAGTCTGCATCATCAGGCGGCGGTAGGGTTTCTGGTGGTAGCTTACCTTGACCATGTAGACCCGCACTTCCATGCCGAACATCTGTCCGGCGAAGGAAATGGACGAGCCCCACTGGCCGGCGCCGGTCTCGGTGGTCAGCCGCTTGATGCCGGCCTGCTTGTTGTAGAAGGCCTGCGGCACCGCCGAGTTGGGCTTGTGCGAACCGGCCGGGGAGACGCCTTCGTACTTGAAGAAGATCTTTGCCGGGGTGCCCAGCGCACGCTCCAGACGCACCGCACGCATCAGCGGGGCGGGGCGCCAGATCTTGTAGATCTCGCGCACTTCCTCGGGAATGGCGATCCAGCGTTCGGCGCTCATCTCCTGTTCGAGGATGGCGCCGGGGAAGATCGCGCCCATCTGCTCGGGCGTGGCCGGGTTGCCGTCGGGCCCCAGCGGCGGGGCCGGCGGATTGGCCATGTCGGCCACCACGTTGTACCAGTGGGTGGGAATCTCGTTCTCGTCGAGCAGGATGCGCGTTGCGTCGGTCATGCTATCTCCCTTGATATGCGGGGCGGGTGGCTCGGGCCCCCGCCGTTCGGATGTTGGCGAATATTAGCCCATCACGCCTGGCCGGGGGCGCCGGGGGCGAGGGTGGCGAGGCCGATCAGCACCAGATTGTCGATGCGCCGCAGCGGTAGCTCGAGCAGCTCGGCGAAGCGTCCCGCGGCGCCGCCGGAGAGCAGGCACAGCGCCCCGGGTTGGCCGGAAATCTGCGCGAACATGCGCTCCACCGCGCCGGCCTGGGCGTGCAGGCAACCGCTGACGATGGCATCCACCGTGCTGCGCGGCGTGTCGCGGAAGTGGCCGTCGGCGAGCGGCAGCTGGGCGGTGTTGCCGGCCAGCGCGCGCAGCATCAGGTCCACGCCGGGCAGGATGATGCCGCCGCGGAACAGGCCGTCGGCGTCGAGCAGGTCGGCGGTGGTGGCAGTGCCGGCACAGACCACCAGGCAAGGGCCGCGATGCAGGCGGCGAGCGCCGATCAGTGCGGCCCAGCGGTCGGCGCCGAGCTGGCCGGGAACGGTGTAGGCATTGCGCACCCCGGCGCGGGCGGCGGTGACCGTGAGCCATTCGACCGGCAGGCCGGCTGCCGCCAGGGGCGCTTCGAGCAGGGCGCGCACCGCCGGGCCGGCCACGTTGGCGCCCAGTACGCGGTCGATGCCGGGGTGGGCGGCCAGCACTGCGGGCAGGGCCGCGGCCGCTTCGGCGTGCTCGAAGCCGCCTTCGGCCAGCCAGGCTCCCGGTTCGGCGCCGCTGTCGGTCACGCTCCACTTGATGCGGGTGTTGCCCGCGTCCAGCAGCAGCATCATCCGGCCGCCCGCAGCGAGACTTCGCCCGACAGCACGCGGCTCAGGCCCGCCTCGCCGCGTATCAGCAGGGCGCCGTCCTCGTCCACGCCGGCGCACAGGCCGGTGAGTTCGCCGCCCTCGCCGCTGATGCGCACCGGCAGATCGGCAAAGGCGTTGCGCTGCTGCCACGCGCCGCGCAGGGCGGCGAAGCCCGCGGTGGCGTAGAGCTCGAAGAGGTCGTGCAGTTCGGCCAGCAGCAGGCCGAGCAGGGTGGCGCGATCGGGCAGTGGGCTGCCGTGGGCGGAGAGGTCGGTGACGCCGGGCTGGTCGGGAATGTGGGCGTCGGCGGGCAGTTGCAGGTTGACGCCGATACCGATCACCGCGGCCGGGGTGCGTCCTCGGCCGGGCAGCAACTCGACCAGGATGCCGGCAAGCTTCTCGCCGTGCACCAGCACGTCGTTGGGCCACTTGAGTTGCAGGCCCTGGACGCCGAGCTTCTCCAGCGCGCGGGCGAGCGCCAGTCCCGCCACCAGCGAGAGGCCGGCCGGCACCGGGCTGCCGGGAGCAAAGCGCCACAACGCGGAAAAGGTCAGGCTGGCGCCGGGCCAGGACTGCCACTGGCGTCCGCGCCGGCCGCGTCCCGCGGTCTGCCGTTCGGCAGCCAGGACGTGGATGCGGCCGTCGTCCGCGGGGGGGTGGTCGACCAGCTCGGAGTTGGTCGAAGCGCATTCGTCGACCACGCGCAGGGCGAACGCGCCGGCGCGGTGGCCGAGGGCGGCGAGGGTCAGGGCCGGGTCGAGCGCAAGGCCGGGCGGAGAGTGGAGCGGGGCGAAGGGCGGGGTGGTGCCGGTCATGACGGAAACGGGGCTTGGGGAGCCCGCATTATCCGTCATTGCCCGGACATGCACGAGCGTGGTGCGCGCCGAACTGCGGCTCAGCCCGCGGACTCGCTCTCCTCGCCACCACGGTCGTCGTCCATGCCCAGCTCCTGGATCTTGCGGGTGATGGTGTTGCGCCCGATGCCCAGCAGCTGCGCGGCGTCTATGCGCCGGCCGCCGGTGGCGGCGAGCGCGCGGCGGATCAGCGTGCGTTCGAACTCGCGGGTGAGGCGGTCGAAGACCTCGTTGGGGTGGGTGGCGATCAGGCGGTCGGCCTCGACGCCGAGGGCGTCGGTCCAGCTCACCGGAGTTTCGATGTTGGGCTGGTCGCGCATCTCGGGCGGCAGATCGGCGACTTCCACGGTCTGGCCGGGTGCCATGACGGTGAGCCAGTGGCAGAGGTTCTCCAGCTGGCGGACGTTGCCCTGGAAGGGCAGAGCCTGCAGGTACTTGAGCGCGGCCTCCGAGATGCGCTTGGGCTCCACGCCCAGATCCTGGGCGCTGCGCTGCAGGAAGTGGCGCACCAGGATGGGAATGTCCTCGCGGCGCTCGCGCAGTGCCGGCAGGCGCAGGCGGATGACGTTGAGGCGGTGGAACAGATCCTCGCGGAAAAGGCCCTGGCGCACCCGGTCTTCCAGGTTCTGGTGGGTGGCGGCGATCACCCGCACATTGGCCTTGATCGGCTGGTGGCCGCCGACGCGGTAGAAGTGGCCGTCCGAGAGCACGCGCAGCAGGCGGGTCTGCAGTTCCGGCGGCATGTCGCCGATTTCGTCGAGGAACAGGGTGCCGCCTTCGGCCTGCTCGAAGCGCCCGCGGCGCTGGGTGGCCGCGCCGGTGAAGGCACCGCGTTCATGGCCGAACAGTTCGGATTCGAGCAGGTCACGTGGAATGGCGGCGGTGTTGATGGCGATGAAGGGCGCATCGCGCCGCGGGCTGTGACGGTGCAGCGCACGCGCCACGAGTTCCTTGCCGGTGCCCGATTCGCCGTTGATCAGGACCGTGGCGTGCGACTGGGAGAGCCGGCCGATGGCGCGGAAGACCTCCTGCATCGACGGCGCCTGGCCGAGGATCTCCGGCGCCAGGGAGGTATCCAGGTCTGCACCGACTTGGTGCGCGCTCTGGTCGATCGCTCGTCGGACGAGTGCGACCGCCTGATCGACGTCGAAAGGCTTGGGCAGGTATTCGAAGGCGCCGCCCTGGAAGGCCGCGACCGCACTCTCCAGGTCGGAATAGGCGGTCATGATGATCACCGGCAACTGCGGGTGGCGGGCCTTGACCTTCTGCAGCAGGTCCAGGCCCGACTCGCCCGGCATGCGGATGTCGGACACCAGCACCTTGGGCGGCTGGGCTTCGTCCTCCAGCGCGAGCAGCGCTTCGCTCGCCGAGGTGAAGCTGCGGTGGGGGATGTCCTCGCGCCCGAGCGCCTTTTCCAGCACCCAGCGGATGGAACGGTCGTCGTCAACGATCCAGACTGTATTCATGAGCTATGCACTATTCTGGTGCGAGCACTGCCGGCCTTTCCGGTCAGGAGCGCTCGGTGATTGGCAGCAGGATCGTGAAGCAGGTCCGCCCGGGGCGGCTTTCCACTTCGATCATTCCCTGGTGCTGCTCGATGAAGCTCTGGGCCAGCGACAGGCCCAACCCGCTTCCGCCTTCCCGCCCCGAGACCAGCGGATAGAAGATCTTGTCGCAGATCTCTTCCGGGATGCCGGGGCCGTTGTCGATCACTTGCAATTCCAGTGCCAGCTTGAAACGGCGCTTGGCCAGGGTGACCTGGCGGGCCACCCGGGTGCGCAGGCGGATCTCGCCGTGCCCGCCCAGGGCCTGGGCGGCGTTGCGCACGATGTTGAGGATGGCCTGGATGAGCTGCTCGCGGTCGGCGGTCAGTTCCGGCAGGCTGGTGTCGTAGTCGCGGCGCACCGACAGTTCCGGGAATTCGGCGAGGATCAGCCGGCGCACACGCTCGAGCACGTCGTGGATGTTGAGCTGCCCCGGGCGCATCATGCAGTGCGAGGTCAGCAGGCGGTTCATCAGGTCCTGCAGGCGGTCGGCCTCGGCGATGATGACCTCGGTGTACTCGCGCAGCAGCGGGTCGGTGAGCTCGCGTTCGAGCAATTGGGCCGAGCCGCGGATGCCGCCCAGCGGGTTCTTGATCTCGTGCGCGAGGTTGCGGATCAGCTCGCGGTTGGCCTGTTGCTGCTGGAGCAGTTGCTCCTCGCGCGCCACGCGCAACTGGGCATCGATCGGGCGGAACTCGAGCAGCAGGCTGACGCCTTCCGCCTCGATCGGGCTGACCGTGCAGTCCAGGTGCAGCGCTTCGCTGCCGGGACGCTGGATGCGCAGATCCTGCCCGGTGTAGCTCCAGCTGTTGTGCAGGGCGTTGTGCAGCGCGGCCGCGAGGCCAGGCGGATCGCCGAGCAGGCGGGCCAGCGGCTGCCCGAGCAGCTTGCGCTGGCTGATCGCGAAGAGGTTTTCCGCGCCCGGATTGAGATAGCGGATGATCAGTTCGGCGTCGACCAGCACGACGGCCGAGGAGAGCAGATCAAGTCCGGCAAAGGGGCCGGCGGTGGTGAGGGTGTGCGTGTGTCGGGTCATGGGCGCGGTCGGAGTTTGCCGTGGAACTGCTTAGCAAGACGCGCGCCAGAGCGACCGGATTACCTCAGCTCGCGCAGCTCGCGCTTCAGCGCATCGACGTTGCGCTGGTGCTGCTCGACCTTTTCCTTGAATGGCGCAAGGCGGTCGAGCACGCGCTGGTAGTTGCGCTCGTTGCCGTAGCGCACGGCTTCCTGGTCGGCCAGCGCCTTCTGCGCCTCGGCCAGCGCGGATTCCTCCTGCGCGAGTTCCTTCTCGAGAATCTGGCGGCGCGACTGGTCGCGCTCGCGCTGCGCGTCGGGGCTCACCCGCGGAAAGTTCTGCGGCGCGGCGGACGGCGCCGGGCTCGGACGGGCCGCGGGCGCAGGGATCGTGGACACCGGCTGGTCCTGCGACAGCTGCGTGCAGCCCTTGGCGATGGTCCGGTCGTTGGTATAGGTGACGCGCCCTTCCTCATCCACGCACTTGTAGACCTGCGCGTGTGCCGAACCGGCAAGGAGGGTGAGCAGCAGGAGCAGTCTGTGCATCGGTGTTTTCATCCGGTCGAATCGGATCGATTATGACTCCGGCTTTGTGGCAGAGGTTCTGCGAGCCGGTCGGACGATTAGACCCGATAAAAAAGGGACGGGCAATGCCCGTCCCTTTCTGGCGACTGCCGAAGCCCGGATTACAGGCTGTAGTACATGTCGAATTCCACCGGGTGGGTGGTCACGCGCAGGCGGTTCACTTCCTCGGACTTCAGCTCGATGAAGGCATCGATGAAGTCATTGGAGAACACGCCGCCGCGGGTCAGGAACTCACGATCCTTGTCCAGCTCGGCCAGGGCCTGGTCCAGGCTGAAGCACACGGTCGGGATCAGCGCGTCTTCTTCCGGCGGCAGGTCGTAGAGGTTCTTGTCGGCCGGGTCGCCCGGGTGGATCTTGTTCTGGATGCCGTCCAGGCCCGCCATCAGCAGCGCGGCGAAGCACAGGTAGGGGTTGGCAGCCGGATCCGGGAAGCGCGACTCGATACGACGGCCCTTCGGGTTGGCGACGTAGGGGATGCGGATCGAGGCCGAGCGGTTGCGGGCGGAGTAGGCCAGCTTGATCGGGGCTTCGTAGTGCGGCACCAGGCGCTTGTACGAGTTGGTCGCCGGGTTGGTGATCGCGTTCAGCGCCTTGGCGTGCTTGATGATGCCGCCGATGTAGTACAGCGCGGTCTCGGACAGGCCGGCATAGCCGTTGCCCGCGAACAGGTTCTGGCCGTCCTTCCAGATCGACTGGTGCACGTGCATGCCGGAGCCGTTGTCGCCGACGATGGGCTTGGGCATGAAGGTGGCGGTCTTGCCGTACTGGTGGGCGACGTTGTGCACGATGTACTTCAGCGTCTGGGTCCAGTCGGCGCGCTTGGTCAGGGTGCTGAACTTGGTGCCGATCTCGCACTGGCCGGCGTTGGCCACTTCGTGGTGGTGCACCTCGACCGGGATGCCGGCGGCTTCCAGCGCCAGGCACATGGCGGCGCGGATGTCGTTGAGGCTGTCGACCGGCGGAACCGGGAAGTAGCCGCCCTTGACCTTCGGACGGTGGCCGGTGTTGCCGCCTTCGAACTTGTCGGCGGTGGACCAGGCGGCCTCTTCGGAGATGATCTTGCTCATCACGCCGGACATGTCGACCGACCACTCGACCGCGTCGAAGATGAAGAATTCGGGCTCGGGACCGAAGAAGGCGGTGTCGCCGATGCCGGTGCTCTTCAGGTAGGCCTCGGCGCGCTTGGCGATCGAGCGCGGGTCGCGGTCATAGCCCTTGCCGTCGGACGGCTCAACCACGTCGCAGGTCAGCACCAGGGTGGTTTCGTCGAAGAAGGGGTCGATGTAGGCGGAGGCTGCGTCCGGCATCAGGATCATGTCGGAAGCCTGGATACCCTTCCAGCCGGCGATCGACGAACCGTCGAACGGGTGGCCTTGCTCGAAGTGCTCCTCTTCGAAGGCCGACACCGGCAGGCCGACGTGCTGCTCCTTGCCGCGAGTGTCGGTAAAGCGCAGGTCAACGAAGCGGACTTCGTTTTCCTGGATCATCTTCATGACGTCTTGAGCGTTCATATTCACTCCTGGTGAGATGAGGCGAAATTCGGGTAACGGTCACTCCGTTGCGGCGCAATAAAGCAGTATCCGTGCCATGCGTTTCGGGGCCGTTCAGCATTGTGCCACAAGGGCAATTTGCACAGCGGGTCGGCAGAGATGCACCAAGACGGTGCTGTGCGCGATGGGTGCGCCCTCTTATGGTGCGATGCGGGTATAGAAGTCGATGCTGCGGTAGATCGGGTCCTGGTCGATACGGTCTGTCGCGCGCCGTTTGAGTGCATCGAGATCCGATCGCGGGCATGCGGGCAAGAGCACTTCGACCTCCAGGCGATCGCCGAGATAGTGGATCTGCACCCGCAGCGGAGCCGGTCCATCTGCGCCGATGATCTCGCGCACCAGTTCTGCGACCTGCTGGCGTCCGGGCAGCGGACCGGGCGGAACGACCTGCAGGTCGCCGTCGTCCTCGGCGTCGATGTGCACCAGCACCTCCTGGACGTCCGGATGGGCGGCGCGCACGCGGAAGTACACCGCGTCGGAGACGCGATGGCCTTCGGAGACGGTGATGCGCGGGTCGACGCGGACATGGGCGTCGCACAGGACCTTGTCGGCCATGCGCCGGGTGCGCAGGTCGTGCAGGCCTGCGACGCCCGGGGTTTCGGAGATGGTGGTCCGCAGGCGGTCGAGTTCTTCCTCGGGCAGGCCGGTGTCGATCAGCTCGCGCACCGCCCGCCAGGCCAGGCGCACCCCCATGTGCGCGATCAGGAAGCCGACCACCGCCGCGGCCAGCGGCTCGAGAAAGGTGTAGCCGGCCAGGCTGCCGCCGATGCCCGCGGCCACCACCAGCGAGGACGCCGCATCAGAGCGCGCATGCCAGGCATTCGCCTCGAGCACCGGCGCCTTCAGGCGGCGCGCCGCGCGCAGCGTGAAGCGGAACAGGCCCTCCTTCGCGGCGAGGGTGAAGATGGCCATGACCAGCGCCGCCGGATGGAGGGCGGGGAGCTGGCCGGTGCTCTGCAGGCGGAGGCCGGAACTCCACAGGAAGCCCAGGCCGACGCCGAGCAGCACCACGCCCAGCGCCAGCGAAGCGACGGTTTCGATGCGCCCGTGGCCGTAGGGGTGGTTCTTGTCGGCCGGTTCGGCGCCGCTGCGCGCGGCGAGCAGCACCATGATGTCGGTGACCAGGTCGGACAGGGTGTGGGTGGCGTCGGCCACCAGGCTGAAGGCGTTGGCGAACAGGCCGACGATCACCTGACCGATGGCGAGCGTGGCATTGGTGAGGATGGCCACCAGGGTGACTTTCTGGATGGCGGCGCCGCGTTCGGCGTTGCCCGGCGCGGCGCGGGGCGGAAGGGTGTGCGAGTCGGTGGAGGGCATGTCGTGGCGCGGTCGGCGGGGGTATACTTTGCAGTTCGACTCCATTCTAGCCGGACCGCCTTATGGGAACCCTCTCCGACCTGCTCAGGCTTGCCGAGCAGCGTGCCCAGCAACTCAAGCTGCCCTACCAGGGGGCGCTGACGCCGCAGGAGGCTTGGCAGGTGTGGCAGCACGCGCCGGGGGCAAAACTGGTGGACGTGCGAACCCGCGCCGAGTGGGACTGGGTCGGCCGCGTGCCCGGCGCGGTGGAGATCGAGTGGCAGAGCTGGCCGGGTGGCCAGCCGAACCCCAACTTCGTTGCGCAGTTGCGCCACCAGGTCGACCCCGAGGCCCTGGTGATGTTCATGTGCCGCTCCGGCGCCCGCTCGGACGCGGCGGCGCGTGCCGCCATCGGCGCCGGCTACAGCAACTGCTACAACGTCCTGGAAGGTTTCGAGGGCGACCGCGACGCCAACGGCCAGCGCAACCGCGTCGGTGGCTGGCGGCATGCGGGCCTGCCCTGGCACCAGGGCTGAACCGGCCCCCCGCGGGCTTATCCCAACGAGTTCACGCAGAGACCACGCATCATGGAAGTCGCCACCATCGCATTCGACCGCTTCAACGTGCTGCAGGACGAGGAAGCCCAGGAACGCATCCGCGCCGCGCGCGCGCGCCTGGGCAACAAGGCGGTGCTGCTGTGCCACCACTACCAGCGCGCCGACGTATACCGCCACGCCGACCTGACCGGCGATTCGCTCAAGCTCGCGCGCCTGGCGTCCGAGACCGACGCCGAGTTCATCGTCTTCTGCGGCGTGCATTTCATGGCCGAGGTCGCGGACATCCTCTCCAAGCCGGGGCAGACAGCGATCCTGCCGGACTTGGCGGCCGGCTGTTCGATGGCCGACATGGCCAACCTCGCCAAGGTCGAGCGCTGCTGGCGCGAGCTCACCGAGGTGCTGGGCAGGCCGGATGAGCTGATCACCCCGGTCACCTACATCAACTCCGCGGCCGACCTGAAGGCCTTCTGCGGCGAGCACGGCGGCATCGTGTGCACCTCGACCAATGCGCCGACCATCCTCGACTGGGCCTTCGCACAGCGCGAGAAGGTGTTGTTCTTCCCCGACCAGCACCTGGGCCGGTGGACCGGCTACAAGAAAGGCATCGCGCTCGACGAGATGGTGGTGTGGGACCCGGACCTGGAGTACGGCGGCCTCACCCCGGAGCAGATCCACAAGGCCAAGATCCTGCTGTGGAAGGGGCACTGCTCGGTGCACCAGATGTTCCAGGAGAGCCACATCCGCCGCTGGCGCATGCAGCACCCGGACGGCTTCGTGATTTCGCACCCGGAGAGCAATCTCGACGTGTGCATCAACTCCGACTACGTCGGCTCCACCGAGTACATCATCAAGACCATCGCCGCAGCACCGCCCAATACCCAGTGGCTGGTGGGCACCGAGCTGAACCTGGTCAACCGCCTGGCCGAGGAGATGAAGCCGGAAGGCAAGACCGTGCAGTTCATGGCGCCCACGGTGTGCATGTGCTCGACCATGCAGCGCATCGATCCGCAGCATCTGGCCTGGTCGCTGGAGAACCTGGCCGACGGCAAGGTGGTGAACGCCATTCGCGTGCCGGCGCATGAGGCGGAACTGGCCCGCGTGGCACTGGACCGCATGCTGGCCGTGTCCTGAACGGCCCGCTCACCGCGAGAGAAAAGGGCGGCCCGCGAGGGGCCGCCTTTTTTGTTTACGACTTCGGCCAGAGGATCATCTGCGTGCAGCGGAACAGCGCCAGGGTGCGTCCGCTGGCCTCGTCGCTGACCGTCGCGTCCCACACCTGGGTGGTGCGCCCCAGATGCTGGGCGGTGGCCACGCAGGCGATGCTGCCTTCGCGCACCGTGGCGAGGTGGTTGCTCTTCAGCTCGATGGTGGTGAAGGACTGCGCGCCCTCGGGCAGGTGGGCGATGGTGCCGTAGCCGCAGGTGGTGTCGGCCAGGGCGACGATGCTGGCCGCGTGCAGGAACTCGTTGGGGGCGATGTGCAGCCGCTTCACCGGCATGCGGCTGCTCAGCCGGCCCTGTTCCATGCCGACGATCTCGATGCCGAGATAGCCGGGCAGGTATTCGCTGCCGCGTTCGTTGAGGACGGCGAGGTCGATGTCGCTGCGCAGTTTGCTCATGTGCGGGTACTCCGGGTGTTCAAGGAAGTTGACGTGGTTCAGGCCGCTGCCGCGGCGCGCACCACCGGCGCCTCGCGGATCGGCAGGTTCAGCAGCGCGGCGGCCGCTGCGAGGGCAATGTCCGCGTACCACATCCAGCTGTAGTCGCCGGTCAGGGTGATGCTGATGCCGCCCAGCCAGGCGCCGAGGAAACCGCCGACCTGGTGCGAGAGCAGCGTGAGGCCGAACAGGGTGGCGAGATAGCGCACGCCGAACAGCTTGCCGACCAGGGCCGCGGTGGGCGGCACGGTGGCCAGCCAGGTGAAGCCCAGGCCGGCGGCGAACAGGTAGAAGGTCCATTCGGTCTTCGGCGCCATCAGGTAGAGCGCCACCAGCACGGCGCGCGAGCCGTACATCGCCGCCAGCACGTTGCGGCTACGGTAGCGCGAGATCGCCGAGCCGGCGTACAGGCTGCCGAAGATGTTGGCCAGGCCGATGATCGCCAGCGACCAGCTCGCCACCGTGGGCGGCAGGCCGCACAGGTCGACCTCGCCGGGCAAGTGGGTGACCAGGAAGGCGATGTGGAAGCCGCAGGTGAAGAAGCCTGCGTGCAGCAGCAGGTAGCTGCGGTCGCCCAGCGCGTTACGGATCGCACGCAGGATGCCGGTGTCCTCCTCCAGGTGGTGCGCCGGCGCCTGGCCAGGCTTGGCGACCTTGCCGATCAGCGGCAGCGCCAGCAGGGTCATCACCGCCATCGACCACATCGCTCCCATCCAGCCGAAAGCCTGGATCAGCTTCTGCAGCACCGGGGCGAACACGAACTGCCCGAAGGAGCCACCGGCATTGATCACCCCGGAGGCCGCGCCGCGCGCCTCCGGCGGCAGGCGCTGGGCGGCCGCGCCGATCAGCACCGAGAAGCTGCCCGCGCCCGAGCCGATGGCCGACAGCAGGCCGAGCGAGAAGATCAGTCCCCAGGTCGAATCCATGAAGGGCGTAATCGCGCTGCCCGCGGCGAGGAACAGGATGCCGCCGATCAGCACCGCGCGCGGGCCCCAGCGGTCGGCCGCGGCGCCGGCGATCGGCTGGATCGCGCCCCAGGTGAACTGCGCGACCGCGAGCGCCAGGCTGATCGAGGCGATCCCCAGCCCGGTGGTGGTGTTGAGCGGGCTGACGAACAGGCCCAGAGACTGGCGCGCGCCCATGGTGATGGCGAGGATGCCGGCGGCGGCGAGGGTGACGAAGAGCACCTCGGGGCGGCGGAGGGTATGGAACATCGGCGGGTCTGCGAGTGGACGCTGAAGCTGAGGACGCGCCCTGGGCGGGCGGGTGACGACGTGAGAATAGTTTCTGCGATGGAAACGATAAAGCGGATAATTCGCGCCAGTACGTCAACGAAACGTTGACGCTAATCGCCCTCCCCAAGGAGACCGGCATGACCTGGCTTCCCGCCTGGCAGAGCTTCGTGCGCGTCGTCGAAGGCGGCAGCATGGCCGCCGCCGCACGTGCGCTGGGCTGCACCCGCGCGCAGATCAGCAAGCAGATCGCCGAGCTCGAGCGCGGCTTCGGCGCACGCCTGTTCGAACGCTCCACCCGCCGGCTCGCGCTGACGCCGGCCGGCGAGGTCTTTCACCAGCACGCCCTGCGTGCGCTCGAGGCAGTGGCCAACACCGAGCTCGCGGTGCGCAACCTCGGCGATACGCCGCGCGGCATCCTGCGGGTGAGCGCCACGGTGAGCTTCGGCCGGCATTGTGTGGCGCCGCTGCTGCCGGCGATCACTGCCGCGCACCCGGAGCTGGAGATCGAACTGATCCTCACCGATCAGCTGGTGGATCTGGTCGGCGACCCCATCGGCCCGGTCGACCTGGCGCTGCGCATGACCCGCATGCCGCCCGAGGACGCGGTGGCGCGCCGGGTGGTCAGCCTGCGCCGGGTGGTCTGCGCCGCGCCCGCCTATCTCGCGCGCCACGGCACGCCCCGCAGCCCGCAGGAACTGCTGCAGCACCGGTGCATGAGCTATGTGCTGGGCGACAACAAGACCTGGTCGCTGCTCGACGAACGCGGGGCGGAGGCGCTGGTGCCGGTGCGCAGCGCGATCAACTTCAACAACGCCGACTGCATGCTCGATGCGGTGCTTGCCGGCCACGGCATCGCCATCCTGCCCACCTACCTGTGTCACCGCGAACTGGCCGACGGGCGCTTGCGCACGGTGCTGGACGGTTTCGAGCCGAACATCGTCTTCGGCCGCGACCTCTACGCCTGCTACACGCCCAGCCGTGTGCGGCTACCCAAGGTCAAGGTCTTCCTCGACGCGCTGCTGCGCGAATTCCAGCCGGTGCCGCCCTGGGAGCGCACGCCGGGTGGCGGCCTCAGGGGCGGATGAAGGCGGCGACCTTCGGGTCGCGCCGCAGTTCGGCGAGGTCCGCCGCGCCGGGCAGTTGCGGGCGGTCGCGCTCGACATTGACCATGCACAGAAAGCCCAGATGACCGCCCTCGCTGGCGCGGAACTGGTGCCAGCTCATCGCCGGGATATGGATCAGATCGTGCACGCCGACCGCGCGCACTTCGCCGTCCACCAGGCAGGCGCCGCCGCCGGACAGGATCATCACCGCGTGCTCGTGCTGATGGCGCTCCAGCGTCGAATGGCCGCCGGGGCCGATCTCGAAGTAGCGCAGCTCGCAGCCCAGCGCTTCGGTACGGAACAGCAGCTGGCGGCTGATGTCGCGGAAGGGCGCGCTGCCTTCCGGCTTGTAGTCGAGCACCTCGACCTGCTCCCAGCGTCGGGCCGGGCGGGCCTTGCGGAAAACCTGGTGGCTCATCGTGCTTCTCCCGCAGCGTGCACGCGCTGCACGAAGGCCTGCGCAGCGCCGCGCAGGTCACCGGCCTCGAGCAGCGCACCGCCGATCAGCAACATCACGTCCGTGCCGTAGAACGCCACCATTTCCTCGACCCGCGCCGGGGTCATGCCGCCGGCCGGCACCGGCAGGGCAGCCGGCAGTGTGCCCCAGGGCGCGCGCGCCGCCTCGGCAATCGCCCGGCAGGTCTGCGGCGTGTAGCTGAAGCGCCCGCCGTGGTTGGGAAAGATCACCGCGTCGGCGCCCGCCAGGCGGAACAGCTTGCCGATCAGCGCCGGCGGGGCGATGCGCGTGGCGCCGCCCAGCGCCGGGTGAGCGAGCAGCGGCAGGCCCTCTTCGGCCAGTTCCTGCAGCGCGCCGAGGCCGGAGACCATGGGCGCGAGCATCAGCATGCCGACCCCCGCCTCGCGGGCGATACGCAGCTGCTCGCGCAGCCGCCGCGGTCCGCCGCCCAGGCTGGGCGCGTACACGCAGCGGTGGCCGGTGGCGCGGTTGGCCGCGTCGATGGCGCGCTGCACCGCCACGACCCGGCGGGCGAAGGGCGCGTCGACCTGGTCGGCCAGGCCATGATCGTCCTTGACGATGTCGATGCCGGCGGCCGCCAGCTCGCCGGCCAGCGCGGCCAGCGCCTCGGGGCTGCTGCCCTGCGGCTTCAGCGCGCTGCAGCTCAGCGGGCGGCGGGTGGCGACGCCGCAGCGCTCGCGCAGGCCGGCGATGCCGAAGCGCGGCCCGCCAAAACCTTCCAGCGCCGCAGGGGGGAGCTCGACATCGAGCAGTTCGACTTCGGGCTGCAGCGAGCAGTTGCCGAACAGCATGTTCATCAGCTGTCCGGCCTCGAGGCCGGTGGTGTCGAGGGCCAGGCCGAGGACGACGCGGAAATGCGCCTCGCCGTCGGCCTCGATGGATTCGACGCGGCCGACGATGTGCTCGAGGATGCGCTGGTCGGCGATGGCCGCAGTGGGCATCTCCACGCTCTGTTCCACCGCCAGGGCGGCGGCGCGGCGCTCGATCTCGGCGGCCGTGCAGCGGATGCGGTAGCTTGCCTGCAGTCTGTGCATGAAACGGGTTTAATTTTTCGCGGACAGGACGCATATTATGCCTCGTGGCCGGACGGTGTCCGGCGCCCTGGCCGTGTCATGAAGCTGCGCATCTGCACCTACAACATCCACAAGGGATTCTCGCAGTTCAACCGCCGCATGGTGGTGCACGAGCTGCGCGAGCGTCTGCGCAGCCTGGACGTGGACCTGGTGTTCCTGCAGGAGGTGCAGGGGCTGCACCTGGGGCATGCGGCGCGCCACATGAACTGGCCGGCCCATCCGCAGCACGAGTTCCTGGCCGAGGACATCTGGCATCAGACGGCCTACGGCGGCAACGCGGTCTACGACCACGGCCACCATGGCAATGCCATCCTCAGCCGCCACCTGATCCTGAGCACCGACAACCAGGACGTGTCCGACCACCGCTTCGAGCGCCGCGGCCTGCTGCATTGCGAGGTGGAGCTTCCCGGCCTCGCGCAGCAGGTGCATTGCGTGTGCGTGCATCTCGGCCTGATGGCAGGCAGCCGGCGCCGGCAGATGGAAGCGCTGGCCGAGCGCATGGAGCGGCTGGCGACCGACGGCGCACCAATGATCATTGCCGGGGACTTCAACGACTGGCGCAACCACGCCGACGAGATCCTCGGGCGCCGGCTCGGGCTGGTGGAGGCCTTCGGCACCGGGCGCGGGCGCCCCGCGCGCAGCTTTCCCAGCCGCCTGCCGGTGTTCCGGCTCGACCGCATCTACGTGCGCGGCTTCGACGTGCGCGACGCGCAGGTGCACTTCGGCCCGCCCTGGTCGCAGCTGTCCGACCACGCCGCGCTGACCGCCGAGCTGGAGCTCTCTGCGTGACCCGTTTCGTCGCCGGCAACGCGCTCACCCTGCTGGAGACCGGCCAGGATTACTTCCCGGCGCTGATCGGGGCACTCGATGCCGCCACCCGGGAGGTCTTCCTGGAGACCTACATCTTCGAGAACGACGGCGTCGGTCGCCGGGTGGCCAGCGCGCTCGGCCGTGCAGCGCAGCGCGGGGTGCGGGTGCGGGTGCTGGTCGACGGCTTCGGCGGGCGCAGCTTCGTGCGCGAGCTGATGCCGGTGCTGGAGGCCGACGGGGTGCAGGTGCTGATCTACCGGCGCGAGGTGCGCGCGCTCTCGCTGCGCCGCCACCGCCTGCGGCGCATGCATCGCAAGCTGGTGGTGGTCGATGGCGAGGTGGCCTTCGTCGGCGGCATCAACATCATCGACGACTTCGACCGCGGCGCACCGGAGCGGCCGCGCTTCGACTACGCGCTGCAGGTGCGGGGGCCGGTGCTCGAGCAGATCCTGGCCGCGGTGCACCGTCTGTGGCGGCTCGTTTCATGGGCCAACTTCCGCCGCCGGCTCAACGAACCGCTGCTGGCGCCGGCGCGCACCGAACCGGCCGGCCGGCTGCGCGCCGCCTTCGTCATCCGCGACAACATCCGCCACCGGCGCGACATCGAGGACGCCTACCTGGCGGCCATCGGCCGGGCGCGGCACGAGGTGGTGATCGCCTGCGCCTATTTCTTCCCCGGCCGGCGCTTTCGCCGCGCCCTGGTCGAGGCGGCGCGCCGTGGCGTGAAGGTGACCCTGCTGCTGCAGGGGCTGGCCGACCATCCGGTGCTGGCGAGCGCCAGCCGCGCGCTCTACCCGCATTTTCTGGCTCTGGGCATCCGCCTGTTCGAGTATCACAGCAGCTATCTGCACGCCAAGGTGGCGGTGGTCGACGGGCGCTGGGCGACGGTGGGGTCGAGCAACATCGACCCCTTCAGCCTGCTGCTGGCGCGCGAGGCCAACCTGCTGGTCGAGGACGGCAGCTTTGCGCGGGATCTGCGGATCAGCCTGGAGCGGGCAATACAGGAAGGCGGCCGCGAACTGCATCACGGCGCCTGGCACCGCCAGGGGCGGCTGCGCCGCCTGGGCAGCTGGCTGGCCTACCAGTTCGTGCGCCTGGCGATCGGCGTGGCGGGCTATGGCGGCAAGCACTGAGCGCCCCGCAAGGGTAAGGGCGCGCGCTTGGCGGGACCGCCGGTAGGAGCGGCCTTGGCCGCGATCGCTGCGTCGATACATCGCCCGGACGCCGCATCGTGGCCAAGGCCGCTCCTGCAGGAGGGTGCCTCCTAGCGGCTGGCCGGCAGGATGGGGCGCTTGGCGGAGATCACCCCGGTGTTTACCCCGGCCCAGTTCAGGCCGCCGAACAGGCGCGCGTATTCGATCTTCACGCAGCGGTCCATGACCACCTGCATGCCGCCCGCTTCGGCCTGCCGGGCGGCGTCCTCGTTGATCACCCCGAGCTGCATCCAGAACACCCTGGCGCCGATGGCCAGCGCGTCATCGGCCAGCGGCGGCACGTCCGCGGGCTTGCGGAACACGTCCACCATGTCGACCGGCACCGGGATGTCGCGCAGGCTGGGGTAGCACTTCTGGCCGAGGATCTCGTCGTAGGCGGGATTGACCGGGATGATCGTGTAGCCGCGCTCCTGCATGTACTTGGCGGCAAAGAAGCTGGGGCGGTGCCAGTTGGCCGACAGGCCCACCACTGCGATGCTGCGGCAGTCCAGCAGCACCCGGCGCAGTCCGTCAATGTCGTCGATCATCCGTTCGATTTCTCCGTAGTCGGTGGCGGAAAGCCTTGCAGGCCGGGGGCCGGGATGGCGTGCCGGCGGGGTACGCGTGCGAGCGACCAGTGCGCCCGTGCCCACTGCCAGATCTCGGCAAGCGTCGCGCCGGCAAGCTGCGACGGGGGATTCTGGCCCAGAAAGGCCAGCGCCGCCAGCAGCGCGGCCGCGGCGGGCTGCTCATCGATGGCGCTCGCCAGGGTCTGTTTGGAGAGCTTCTCGCCCGCGGCATTGGTGGCCAGCGGCAGATGGGCGTAGTGCAGCTCGGCCATGCCGAGCAGGCGCTGCAGGTAGCGCTGGCGGCCGGTGGAATCGAGCAGGTCGGCGCCGCGCACCACGTGGGTGACGCCGGCGTCGGCATCGTCCACGACCACCGCTAGCTGGTAGGCGAACAGGCCGTCGGCGCGCAGCACCACGAAATCGCCAAGCTCGCGCTCCAGGTCCTCTTCCTGGGCGCCCTGTACCGCGTCGTCGAAGGCAATGCTGCCGGCGACGCGAACCCGCCAGGCCCGCGCCAGCCGCCCGGGGGGCGGGCCGTTGCGGCAGGTGCCGGGGTAGATGCGCGAACCGTCGCGCGCCAGCGGGGCTTCGGCCAGCTCGCGACGGGTGCAGGCGCAGGCGTAGGCGTGGCCGCCGGCTTTCAGGCGCTCGAGCGCGTCGGCGTAGGCCGTGGTGCGCCGGCTCTGCCACACCGGCTCGCCGTCCCACTCGAAGCCGAAGCGCTCGAGCGTGCGCAGGATGCCCTCGGCCGCGCCGGGGATGCAGCGCGGTGCGTCCACGTCCTCGATGCGCAGCAGCCAGCGTCCGCCATGGTGGCGTGCATCGAGGTAGCTGCCGGTGGCCGCGACCAGCGAACCGAAGTGCAAGGGTCCGGTAGGCGAGGGGGCGAAGCGGCCGACGTAGGGCTGGACGGGCGGGGTCATCATGAGTCGCGACGATCATACCACCGGGGTCGCGGGGCTATACTCGGGCCAGATTACCCTCACGGGCAGCTCATGACCCGACTCGAAGCCCTCAGGCACATCGCGGAGCAGGCCGCACGCGGCGAACTGGATTTCCCCACCGATGTGGCGGTGAGCCTGCGCGTGCGTACCGCGCTGGACGACCCGGACTGCCATGTCGACGCCGCAGCGCGCCTGGTGCAGGCCGAGCCGCTGCTGGCCGCGCGCGTGGTGGCGATGGCCAACTCGGTGGCCTACAACCGCTCGGGGCGGCAGATCGCCGACGTGCGCAGCGCGGTCACCCGCCTGGGGTTCGCCACCCTGCGCAGCCTGGCGATGGCGCTGGTCACCCGGCAGATGGCAGGGCGCCCGGGCAGCCCGGTCCGGCAACGCGCCGCCGCCCAGCTGTGGGCGCATACCACCCAGGTGGCGGCCCTGGCGCGGGTGATCGCGCAGAAGGTGACGAAGCAGAATCCGGACACCGCGCTGTTTGCCGGGCTGGTGCATGAGATCGGCGGCTTCTATCTCCTGTCGCGCGCCGAGGCCTACCCGGTGCTGCTCGAGGCGCTCGATCCGGCGGTGCCGGCGCCGGCCGCAGACCCGGCCGGGGGGCAGGACGGCGTCGACGATCCGGAGGGCGAGATCGAGCGTGAGCTGTCGCTGATCATCCTGCGCCGCCTGGCGGTGCCCGAGGAGATCGTCTCGGCCGTGTCCGCCTGTGGCGAAGGCTATCTGGCCTTGCCGCCGGCGGGCTTGGGCGACACCTTGCTGCTCGCCGACGAGCTGACCGCGGTGCGTTCTCCCCTGCGTCGCGGAGAGGCCGGGATGGACGGTGAGCGGGCCCTGGGCAGCGTGGACCTGGCGGTCGGCGAGGACACGCTGGCGGAGATCCTCCGCGTGGCGCAGGACGAGGTCGGTTCGCTGACCCAGGCGCTGGCCTTCTGAACGCGGGGTGAACAAAAAAGGCCCCGCGTGGCGGGGCCTTGTGCGGATCGGGGCAGGCGCCGTCAGACGTTGAACAGGAAGTTCAACACGTCGCCGTCCTTGACCACGTACTCCTTGCCTTCGGCGCGCATCTTGCCGGCTTCCTTGGCGCCGGCCTCACCCTTGTACTGGATGAAGTCCTCGAAGGCGATGGTCTGCGCGCGGATGAAGCCGCGCTCGAAGTCGGTGTGGATCACGCCGGCGGCCTGCGGGGCGGTGTCGCCCACGTGGATGGTCCACGCGCGCACTTCCTTGACCCCGGCGGTGAAGTAGGTCTGCAGGCCGAGCAGCTTGTAGCCGGCGCGGATCAGGCGGTCCAGGCCGGGCTCTTCCAGGCCCATGGACTCCAGGAAATCCTTCTTGTCGGCGTCTTCCAGGTCGGCGATCTCGGCCTCGATGGCGGCGCACAGGGCGACCACCTCGGCGCCTTCGGCGGCGGCGTGGGCGCGCACCGCATCCAGATGCGGGTTGTTGTCGAACCCGTCCTCGGCCACGTTGGCGGCGTACAGCACCGGCTTCTGGGTGATCAGGCAGAACTGGCGCAGGCTGGCGAGCTCTTCCTTGGCGAAGTCGAGCGCGCGCACCGGCTTGCCCTGGTCGAGCTGGGCGTAGCACTTCTCCAGCACCGCGAGCAGGACCTTGGCTTCCTTGTCACCGGAGGCGGCGGGCCGCTTGTAGCGGTTGATCGCCTTCTCCACGGTGGCCAGGTCGGCCAGTGCGAGTTCGGTGTCGATGACCTCGATGTCGCGGATCGGGTCCACATTGCCCGACACGTGCACCACGTTGTCGTCGGCGAAGCAGCGCACCACGTGCACGATGGCGTCGGTCTCGCGGATGTTGGCCAGGAACTGGTTGCCCAGGCCTTCGCCCTTGGAGGCACCGGCCACCAGGCCGGCGATGTCGACGAATTCGACGATGGCCGGCTGGATCTTCTGCGGCTTGACGATCTCGGACAGCGCGGCGAGGCGCGGGTCAGGCACTTCGACGATGCCGACGTTGGGCTCGATGGTGCAGAAGGGGTAGTTGGCCGCTTCGATGCCCGCCTTGGTCAGGGCGTTGAACAGGGTCGACTTGCCGACGTTGGGCAGGCCGACGATTCCGCATTTCAGGCTCATGGCGTGGTTTCGTCCTTGGGTGTGTCCGGGGCGGCGGGCGCCTTGGGGGCTTTCGGGGGTTTGGGGGCGGCGGGGCGGGCGTTCAGGCGCTGGGTCGCCGAACTCCAGTCGCCGGCGGCGATCCGCGACCAGGCGGCGAGCGCGCGGTCGATGGCTTCGTCGATGGAGACCTGCTCCTCGCGCCTTGCGGGCTTGAGCACGTAGTTCACCACCTCGTTGCGGTCGCCCGGATGGCCGATGCCGATGCGCAGTCGCCAGTAGTCGTTGGTGCCGAGGTGGGCCGAGGTGTCCTTGAGGCCGTTGTGGCCGCCGAGCCCGCCGCCGAACTTCAGGCGCAGCTGGCCGGGCGGGATGTCGAGCTCGTCATGGACGACGAGGATCTCGGCAGGCTGGATGCGGTAGAAGCGCGCCAGCGCGCCGACCGCCTGGCCGGAGCGGTTCATGTAGGTCTGCGGCATCAGCAGCCACACGCCGGCTTCGCGCGCGTTGGCCACCAGGCCGTGGAAGCGCGACTCGTGGCTGAAGCGGGCGCCGAGCTGGTCGGCGAGGCGCTCACAAAACCAAAACCCGGCATTGTGCCGGGTTTCGGTGTACTGGCTGCCCGGATTGCCGAGGCCGACGATGAGGCGCGGGGCTGCAGCGGTCATCGGATGACGGTCTCCACGATCCGGGCGGGCAGGGGCGCTCAGCCTTCGGCGCTTTCTTCTTCGGCCGCAGCTTCGCCCTTGGTCTTCAGCACGGTGACCACGACCGGGTCGCCTTCGCCATGGACCACCAGCTCGACGCCCTTCGGCAGCTTGATCTGCGACACGTGGATGGACTGGTCGGCTTCCAGGCCGCCGAGGTCGACTTCGATGAACTCGGGCAGGTTGGCCGGCAGGCACTGCACGTCCAGTTCGTTGATCACGTGGGAGATCATGCCGCCGCCGAGCTTGACGGCCGGGCTGTTGTCACCGTTCACGAAGTGCAGCGGCACCTTCAGGTGGATCTTGTGGTCGGCGTCGACGCGCTGGAAGTCGATGTGCAGCACTTGCGGCTTGTAGGCGTGCCACTGGCTGTCGCGCAGGACGACGGTCTGCTTCTTGCCTTCCAGGTCGATGGTCAGCACGGAAGCGTGGAAGGCTTCCTTGTTGAGCAGGTGGTACATCTCGTTGTGATCCATGGTGATCGGCGTGGCGGCAACGTCGCCACCGTAGATGATGCCGGGCACCTGGCCGGCGCGACGCAGGCGGCGGCTCGCACTCGATCCCTGTTCCTCGCGCTGGGTAGCCTTGAACTCGATTTGCATTGTGAAGCTCCTGGTTTGAAGCGCTCCGCCCGCGACCAGGCGGAGCAGGTGGCGTCCGTCGGCCGCAGCCGGCGGACGAATCCGGTAGGTCTTATTCCATGAACAGCGAGGACACCGACTCCTCGTTGCTGATGCGCAGCACGGTGTCGGCCAGCAGCGAGGCGACCGAGATCTGGCGGATGCGCGAACTGGCCTTGGCGTCGTCGCGCAGCGGAATGGTGTCGGTGACGACCAGCTCGTCCAGTTCGGAGTCGTTGATGCGCGACACCGCGGCGCCGGACAACACCGCGTGGGTGCAGTAGGCCAGCACGCGCTTGGCGCCGTTTTCCTTCAGTGCGCTGGCGGCCTTGCACAGCGTGCCGGCGGTGTCGACGATGTCGTCCATGATCACGCAGGTGCGGCCTTCGACTTCACCGATGATGTTCATCACCTCGGAGACGTTGGCCTTGGGACGGCGCTTGTCGATGATCGCCAGGTCGCACTCCATGCGCTTGGCGAAGGCGCGTGCGCGCACCACGCCACCGACGTCCGGCGAGACCACCAGCAGATCGTCGTGCTTCTGCTTGTCGAGGTCGGCCAGCAGCACCGGGGCGGCATACACGTTGTCCACCGGGATGTCGAAGAAGCCCTGGATCTGGTCGGCGTGCAGGTCCATGGTCAGCAGGCGCTGGACGCCCACGGCCTGCAGCATGTTGGCCACCACCTTGGCGGTGATCGGCACGCGCGCCGAACGCGGGCGGCGGTCCTGGCGGGCGTAGCCGAAGTAGGGGATGGCGGCGGTGATGCGGCCGGCGGACGCGCGCTTGAGCGCATCGACCAGGACCAGCATTTCCATCAGGTTCTCGTTGGTCGGCGCACAGGTCGGTTGCAGGATGAACACGTCCTTGCCGCGCACGTTCTCAAGCAGTTCGACGTTGACCTCGCCGTCGGAGAAGCGCCCGACCGTCGCGGACCCGAGCGCGATGCCCAGGCGACGGACCACGTCGGAGGCAAGTTTGGGATTGGCGTTGCCGGTGAAGACCATCAGGCTGCCGTAGGCCATAACCGAATCTCCGATGCCGATAGAATGACTGGTTCGAAAACGACTCGGGCAGGCGCGCTGGCCTGCCCGATCTGTTTGGCTGGGGAGGAAGGATTCGAACCCTCGAATGCCGGAATCAAAATCCGGTGCCTTAACCGACTTGGCGACTCCCCAAGAAACCTTTTCGCCAGCTCAACCGACCGTGTCGAAGAACGGATGCCGCGAGAGGCTGCGTGCCGACCACGCCTGCCATCGCGCCGGGCAGGTCTGGACGATGCGTTTTGCATCGGCCTCGCCATCGACCTGCGCGAACACGCAGGCGCCGGATCCGGTCATTCTCGCCGGCGCATGCTGCGCCAGCCAGTCGATTGCTGCAGCCACTTCCGGGTACCGCTTGCAGGCCACAGGCTGCAAATCGTTCCGGGTGGTGCTCGCTGCGAAGTCCGCAATTTTGATTGGTTCGGTATTCCGCGTCAACTCCCCCGCAGAGAAAATTTCGCCGGTGGGGACGGCGACCCCCGGAGAGAGGATCACGTACCAGGCTTCGGGCAGTTCGAGCGGCTGGAAACGTTCGCCCACGCCCTCGGCGAAGGCGTCGCGGCCGTAGATGAAGAAGGGTACGTCCGCGCCCAGCTGCAGCCCCAGCGCCTGCAGTCGGGCGCGGTCCAGGCCGGTGGCCCACAGGCGGTTCAAGGCCATCAGGGTGGTGGCCGCGTCCGAGCTGCCGCCGCCGAGTCCGCCGCCCATGGGCAGCCGCTTGTCGATGGCGATGTCCGCGCCCAGCGTGCAGCCGGTGGCGGCCTGCAGCAGGCGCGCGGCGCGCACCACCAGGTCGTCGTCCTCGCGTACGCCCGCCACGTCGGTGAGGCGGCGGATGCGTCCGTCCGCACGGCGGACGAAGCTCAGCCGGTCGCCCCAGTCGAGCAGACGGAAGGCGGTCTGCAGCAGGTGGTAGCCGTCCGGGCGGCGGCCGACCACGTGCAGGAAGAGATTGAGCTTGGCGGGTGCCAGGCAGTGGTCGAGCGTGTCGGGCAGGGCGGTCAAGGCACCGGGGTCCAGCTGTCGATGATCAGGCGCAGGCGGGCGTCGCCGCGGGAGAGGTCGATGCGCCGCGGCGGCGCGGCCGGTTCGTCGGAGGCGTAGTCGGGGTACTCGATGCGCCAGCCTGCGTCGATCACCAGCGCCGGCCGGCCGGCGGCGTCGCGCTCGCGGATCTCCGCGTCCGGTCCGGGGGCGGCCTGGACCCAGCCGGGCAGGCGCGCGACCGGGGCGTCGACGCCGAGTATGCGGGGCAGCAGCTCGTCGGCGCTCGCGGCCTCATAGCGCCCGCCGTCCGCGGTGCGCAGCAGGGCGCCGGCCGCGGTGCGCTCCAGCCGGGCGACGATCTGCCCGAGCGGGCTGAGCACGGTCCAGTCGTCGCGCTGGTCGTGGTGCCGCCATTCCAGGCGGCCGCTGGCGGCCCGCTCGCCGTCGCTCGCGGACAGGCGTCCTTCCAGGGCGAAGGCGTCGAGCGCTGTGCGCCGGGCGGCAGGCGGCGCCGGGCTGAGCGCGGGCGTGGCGCAGCCTGCGGCGAGCACTGCGGCGCCAAGCAGGGTGGCCAGCAGTTGCCGGCGTGACATCGGGGCGGGCATCGGTGGCGACCGGTCTCAGCGTTGCAGGCGCTTGATGGTGTCCTGCAGTGCGCGATGGTCGGGGTTGGCGGCCAGCGCTTCGTCCCAGATGCGTTGCGCCTCGGCCTGGCGGTCCAGGCTCCACAAGACCTCGCCCAGATGGGCGGCGATCTCGGGGTCGGCGCGGATGGCGTAGGCGCGTTCCAGATGGGTCAGCGCGTCGGTCGGGGCGCCGCGACGGAAGCGCACCCAGCCCATGCTGTCGAGGATGAAGGGATCGTCGGGCATGAGTTCGAGCGCGCGCTCGATCAGGATCTCGGCCTCGTCCAGGCGCAGGCCGCGGTCGGCGAGCGAGTAGCCGAGGGCGTTGTAGGCGTGGGCGTGCTCCGGGTCGAGCGCGATCAGCTTGCGCAGCCGCCCCTCCATGACCTCCAGGCGGTCGAGCTGTTCGGCGATCATCGCCGATTCGTACAGCAGGTCGGGGTCGTCCGGCGCGGCGCGCAAGGCCTGGTCGAGCAAGTCGAAGGCGGTGGCGCTCAGCTTGGCGTCGCGCAGCAGTTGCGCCTCGGCCAGCAGCAGGCGCTTGCGCGTCGGTTCGTCGGCTTCGGGCGCATCGAGCTGCTTGCGGGCTTCATCCAGGCGGTCGTGGCGGGCAAGCAGCTGGGCGGCCCGCACGCGTGCCTGCAGTGCGTGCTCCTCGCCGCTTACCTCGCGGTAGTGGGCCAGCGCGCCGTCCACGTCGTCGCGCCGCTCGGCGATCTGCGCGAGGTTCAGGCGAATGGCGTCGGCTTCCGGATGGCCTGCGGCAAGCGCCTTGCCGAACAGGCGTTCGGCTTCGTCCAGGTCGTCCAGCTGGGCCGAGAGCAGGGCCACCGCGTAGGTCAGGTCACGGTCGTCGGGGGCGCTGGCGAGCAGCGTGCGGAACTCCGCGCGTGCCGGCTCGAACTGCTGCAGGGTGACCAACAGCCGGGCATAGGTCAGGCGGGCGTTGCGGTTGTCCGGGTGTTGCTGCAGGTAGTCGCGGATCAGGTCCAAGGCCTCGTCCCCGCCCCCGGCCTGCTGCAAGAGCTGGGTCTTGAGCAGGATGGCCGGCTCCCAGTCCGCGTCCAGTTCCAGCGCGCCGTCGATGGCGGCGAGCGCTTCGTCCGGGTCCTGGGCGATTGCGGCGGCCTGGGCTCGCGCGTAGTGCGCCTCGCGGTAGTCGAGATAGGGCTCGGTGAGCCGCTCGACGATGCGCAAGGCCATCGACTTGTCGTTCAGGCGAGCCAGCGCGCGGTTCAGGCCCATCAGGTTCTGGGGCAGCTGGTCCGGTGTTTCGGCGAGGATGCGGGCGAAGTGCATCTGCATGTTGTCCAGCCCGTCGCCGCTGCTGGCGAGCATGCCGGCGAGCAGGCGGCGCGCTTCCTCGGACTCGGGGTCGGCCAGCGACCAGATGCGGGCGGCCTCGGCCGCTGCCTCGAAGTTGCGCGCATAGAGCGCGATCTCCGCCGCACGGCGTGCAATGCGCGGGTCCGCGGTGCGCCGGGCCAGCTCGAGGTAGGCCTGGACCGACAGCCCCAACTCGCCGCGGGCGCCGGCGATCTCGGCCAGCAGGAACTGGTACAGCGTTTCGGCGGTGAGGGCTTGTGCCGGCAAGCGCGCTGCCGGGCTGTCGCCGGCCTCGTCCGTCAGCTGGGCCCGGGCGGACAGGGGGAGCGCCAGCGACAGGGTCAGGCCGAGGCAGGAAGCGATGCGGGCAAGCTTGCGGGATGATGGGGCGGTCATGGGTGCGGTCCGGCAGGACTCCGAAGATTGGGGCTGGCGCCGTGCAGGCGGGTCGTTGCGCTGTGGGTCGTCCAAAGGCCCCGCATCGCCCCGTTTGATGCATGAACTAGAATTCCGTTCGCCCGATGTTAACCAGTAGGAGAGGGCGCGTCGAGAGCGGGCCGGCGGCAGTTGCCTCGCCGTCCGGCGCTCCCCGCGCGAGATCGGAATGCCAGAACTGCCCGAAGTCGAAACCACCTGCCGGGGAATCCGCCCGCATGTCGAGGCGCGCACGCTGAGCGCGCTGATCGTCCGCAATCCACGGCTGCGCCTGCCCGTGCCCGAGGAACTGGCGCAGCTGCTGGCCGGGCAGGTGCTTCGGCGCGTGGAGCGGCGGGCGAAGTACCTGCTGCTCGGTTTCGATGCCGGCAGCGTGATCGTCCACCTGGGCATGTCGGGCAGCCTGCGGGTGGTCGAGGCCAGCCTGCCGGCGGGCAAGCACGACCACGTGGACCTGGTCTTCGGCGACACCGCGCTGCGCCTGCGCGACCCGCGGCGCTTCGGGCTGCTCGTGTGGCAGCCGGGGCCGGCCGCGGAGCATCCGCTCCTCGCGCACCTGGGGCCGGAGCCGCTGGGCGAGGGCTTCGACGGCGCCTGGCTGTTTCGCGCGACGCGCGGCCTGCGTCAGCCGATCAAGCACGTGCTGATGGATGCACGAAAGGTGGTCGGCGTGGGCAATATCTACGCCTCCGAGAGCCTGTTCCGCGCGCGCATCCACCCGCTGGAGCCGGCGGGCGCCCTCGGCCGCCAGCGCTGCCAGCGCCTGGTGCAGACGGTCAGGGAAACCTTGCGGGATGCGATTGCCGCGGGGGGCAGCACGCTGCGCGATTTCGTCGGTGGGGATGGGCAGCCGGGCTACTTCCAGCAGCAGTATTTCGTGTATGGGCGCGAGGGCGAGCCCTGCCGGGTGTGTGGTAGCGCCATCCGGCGCTTCGTCAGCGCCCAGCGCTCGACCTGGTTCTGCGCGCGCTGCCAGGTACTGCGCAAGCCGGCCTGAAACGCCTTCCGCATGGCGTGTGCGGACGTTCGGCGCTATGCTGTCGGAGTGTTAAATTCTTCACGTTCCGCACTGACGGAATGCCTGGAGCGTACTCATGACCCTGGTCGATCAGTTTTCCGCATACGGGCGCTGGCGCGCCGACGTGGCCGAGGTCGTCGGCCGCCTGCGTAGTTGGCTGTCCGACAACGACGTCGGCGATGCGCAGGGCGACATGCGCCTGCAGTACGTGCTCGATCGCCTGCGCGACGACAAGCTGACCGTGGCCTTCGTGGCCGAGTTCTCGCGCGGCAAGTCCGAGCTGATCAACGCGGTGTTCTTCGCCGACTACGGCAGCCGCATCCTGCCCTCCAGCGCCGGGCGCACGACGATGTGCCCGACCGAGCTCAAGTGGAGTGCGGGCGACCGCCCGGAGATCCGCCTGCTGCCGATCGCCACCCGGGCCTCGCAGGCGAGCGTGAGCGAACTCAAGCGCTTCCCCGACGAGTGGGAGGTCGCAGCGCTGCCGGCGGAGTCCGCCGCCGGGCTGCAGCAGGCGCTGGCTCGCGTGGGCGAGACGGCGCGTGTGGACCAGGACACCGCGCGCAGCTACGGCTTCCGGGTCGATCCCGCCGGCGAGGAGGGACTGAAACCGGGCGCCGATGGGCTGGTGGAGATTCCCAGCTGGCGCCACGCGGTGATCCAGTTTCCTCATCCGCTGCTCGAACAGGGCCTGGTGGTGCTGGACACCCCGGGCCTGAACGCGATCGGCGCCGAGCCCGAGCTCACCCTGTCCCTGCTGCCCAATGCGCATGCGGTGCTGTTCATCCTCGCGGCGGATACCGGGGTCACGCAGAGCGACCTCGCGGTGTGGCGCGAGTACGTGCACGCCGGGCAGGGGCGGCAGAAGGGCCGGCTGGTGGTGCTCAACAAGATCGACGGGCTGTGGGACGGCCTGCGCGAGGACGAACAGATCGACGCGGAGATCGACCGCCAGGTGGCCTCGGTGGCCGACACCCTGGAGGTGAATCGCGCCTGCGTCTTCCCCGTCTCCGCACAGAAGGGCCTGGTCGGGCGGATCAATCACGATGCCGCGCTGCTCGAACGCAGCCGGCTGCCCGTCCTGGAGCGCGCGCTGACCGAGGACCTGCTGCCGACCAAGCAGGAGATCGTGCGCGACAGCACCCTGGGCGAAACCGAAGACCTCGTGGCGCAGGCCACCGCGCTGCTGGAGGCGCGGCTTGCCGGCCTGCGCGAGCAGCTGCAGGAGCTCACCGACCTGCGCGGCAAGAACCAGAGCGTCATCGAGTACATGATGCGCAAGATCCGCGCGGAGAAGGACGAGTTCGAGCAGGGCCTGCAGAAGTACTACGCGGTGCGCTCGGTGTTCACCAGCCTGACCAACAACCTGCTGGCGCACCTCGGCCTGGATGCCTTGCGCAACGAAACCCGCCGTACCCGCGAGGCCATGCTCGAGTCGACCTTCTCCAAGGGGCTGAAGGAGGCGATGGAAGGTTTCTTCGCCCGCCTGCGCGACAACTTCAAGCTGTCGAACGACGAGATCGCCGAAATCACCACCATGCTGGAGGCGATGTACAAGCGCTTCTCGGTGGAGCACGGGCTCAAGCTCGCCCCGCCGGAAGCCTTCTCCACGCTGCGCTACGAGCGCGAGCTCGACCGGCTGGAAAAGGCCTTCAACCGCCAGATCAACAACACCCTGGTGCTGGTGACCACCGAGAAGCACGCGCTCACCCAGAAGTTCTTCGAGACCGTGGCGATGCAGGCACGGCGTACCTTCGAGCTGGCCAATCGCGACGTGGAGCAGTGGCTGCGGGCGGTGATGTCGCCGCTGGAGACCCAGGTGCGCGAGTATCAGCTCCAGCTCAAGCGCCGGCTGGAGAGCGTCAAGCGCATCCACCAGGCCACCGACACGCTGGAAGACCGGGTCGAGGAACTCAAGCAGGCCGAGGCGCAACTGCTGCGCCAGATCGACGAACTGGCGGCGCTGGCCGACGGCATCCGCCGTGCGCTCGACCTGCCCGGGGGCGAAAGCCGCCCGGTGGCCGGCGAGCGCGTCGAGCGGGCGGCCTGATCGGGCCGTAAACGGCAAAAAGGGGCGGACCCGCGGGTCCGCCCCTTTTCTTTCCGGCCCGGCTGCTTACTTGTTGCCGGTCAGGCGCACGAACTTCTCCATGAGTTGCTCGCGCGTTTCCTGGTGGTTCGGGTCGAGCGGGATACAGTCGACCGGGCAGACCTGCTGGCACTGCGGTTCGTCGAAGTGACCGACGCACTCGGTGCACTTGTCGGGGTCGATTTCATAGATCTCGTCCCCCTGGTAGATCGCGCCGTTGGGGCACTCGGGTTCGCACACGTCACAGTTGATGCACTCGTCGGTGATCATCAGGGCCATTTGTCACTACCTCTCTATTGCTCAGGGTTCAATTTCCGGCGCAGCCGTTCGTTGACGACCGGCTGCACAAACTTGCCAACATCGCCCCCCAACCTGGCGATTTCGCGCACCATGGTGGCGGAGATGAACATGTACTCGTCGGCCGGAGTGAGAAAAACCGTCTCGACGTCCGGGTAGAGCTTGCGGTTCATGCCCGCCATCTGGAATTCGTATTCGAAGTCCGACACCGCCCGCAGGCCCCGCAGGATGAGCCGGGCGTCCTGCGAGTGGAGGAAATTCATCAGCAGCCCGTCGAAACCGATCACGGTGACGTTGGGGAAGGGCGCCAGCACCTCGCGGGCCAGTTCCACCCTCTCCTCCATGCTGAAGATCGGCGACTTGCCCGCGCTCTTGGCCACGCCGACGATCACCTGGTCGAACAGCATCGCGGCCCGGCGCACGATGTCCTCATGACCGCGGGTCATGGGATCGAAGGTGCCCGGATACACCACCTTGCCGTGTCTCAAACTGGATTTCCTCGCATCAGATGAAAATGCACCTGTCCGGCGCGCCCCTGCTTGACGGTGCTCCAGCCAGCCAGGCCCGCGAGCGGTGTCTCGGCTTCCGCATAGAGCCAGCCGTCCGGCTGCAGCACTCGGTCGAGCAAGGGTTCGATCCGTTCGAGCCAGCCCTGCTTGTAGGGCGGATCGAGAAACACGACATCGAACCTGCGTGACGTTGACTGCAGGAATTTTACCGCATCGCCGCGAAGCAACTCTACTTGCGCTGCCTGCAGGGTCTTTTGCGCCTGCCGCAGGGCAGCGAAAGCGCGCGGATCCTGCTCGACCAGGGTCACGCTGCGCGCCCCGCGCGAGGCGGCCTCGAAGCCGAGGATGCCGCTGCCGGCGAACAGGTCGAGGCAGTCGAGGCCATCCAGTTCCTGCCCCAGCCAGTTGAACAGGGTCTCGCGCACCCGGTCCGGCGTGGGGCGCAGTCCGGTGACGTGGGCGACCTCGATGAGCCGCGAGCGCCACTGCCCGCCGACGATGCGTACCCGGCTCACTCCGCGGTTCCGCCGGTCGACGTGCCATCCCGGTCGCCGCTGCCGCCGGCGATCACCGTGACCAGATGCTCCGGGCGCACCCGGCGGGCGAAGGCGTCGCGTACCGCTTCGGCGGTGACTGCCGCGACATGCTGCGGATAGGTGTCGAGCCAGTCGAGCGGCAGCTCGTAGAAGCCGATCATGGCCACGTAGTCGAGGATCTTGCGGTTGGAGTCCAGGCGCAGGCCGAAGCCGTTGATGATGTTGTCGCGCGCGGCCTGCAGTTCTTCCGCGGTGGGGCCGGCGGCGATGAACCCGGCCAGCGTCTGCTCGACCACCGCGAGCGCATCGGCCACCTGGGCGCCGCGGGTCTGCAGGCCGATCTGGAAGGGGCCGGCCACGCGCTGCGGCGCGAAGTAGCTGTACACGCTGTAGGCGTAGCCGCGCTTCTCGCGCACTTCGCGGGTCAGGCGCGACACGAAGCCGCCGCCGCCGAGCACGTAGTTGCCCACCAGCAGCGGATAGTAGTCGGGGTCCTGGCGCGCCATGCCGGGCAGGCCGATCAGCAGGTGGGCCTGGGCGGAGGGGTGGTCGACGCGGATGCTGCGGCGCTCGGGCTGGGCGGGCGCCGGGAGCGGCGCGGCCGGTTCGCCGGCGGGCAGGCCGGCGGTCAGCCGCTCGGCCATGGCGGCCGCTTCCGCACGCGAAACGTCGCCGACGATGGCCACCGAGGCGCGCTGCGCGACGTAGTGCTGGCGATGGAAACGCAGCAGATCCTCGCGGGCGATGGCGGTGAGCGAAGCTTCCGTGGTGATGCGCCCGTAAGGGTGGTCGCCGAACACCGCCGACGAGAAGCTGCGTGCGGCCAGGCTGGAGGGCTGGGTCAGCGCCTCGCGCAGCGCGGCGATGCCGCGTGCGCGTTCGCGTTCGAGCACTTCCTGGGGGAAGGCCGGGCTGGCCAGCAGTTCGGCCGCCAGCGCCACGGCGGCGTCGCGCTCGGCGGGGGACGACAGGGTGCGTACCGACAGGCTGGCGCGGTCATCGTCGGTGCCACCGCCGATCTGTGCGCCGATGTCGGCCGTACGGTCGGCAATCGCCTGTTCGTCCAGGCCGGCGGTGCCGGCGTCGAGCAGGCTGCGGGTCAGGGCTGCGAGCCCGGCCTTGTCGGCCGGGTCGTAGGCGCTGCCGGCCGCGAAGCTGACCTGCACGTCGACCATCGGCAGCGCGCGGCTTTCGACGAAGTACACGCGGGCGCCGGTGTCGGCGACCCAGTGCTGGATGTCGGGTCCGGCCTTGGCCGGAGCCATGGCGATCAGGGACAGGGAGGCGGCGAGGCCTTGGAGGATGCGGAGGCTGCGAGGCTGCATGGCGGTCATCAGTGTCTCGTTCCGGTCAGGGCGGGGCGGCGGCGTTCGGCGAGCGGCAGGGGGTCCAGCCTGGCGGTGGTGAGCGTCATGTCGACGAACACCTCCCGGGCGACAGCCTGCACCTCCTCGGCGGTCACGCTGCGCAGGCCTTGGAGCAGCGCGGCTTCGTCGCGCCAGGACAGGCCGGCGCTTTCCAGGAAGCCGATCTCCATGGCCTGGCCCATCAGCGAGTCGCGCTTGTATACCTCGGCGGCCACGGCCTGCGCCTTGACGCGGCGCAACTCGTCCTCGCTGACCCCTTCGCGGGCGATGCGGGCGATCTCGTCGCGCAACGCCGCTTCCAGGTCGGCCTTGCTGTGGCCGGGCGCGGGCGCTCCGTCCAGATAGAACAGCGCCGGTCCGCGTCCGGCACCGTCGTAGCCGGCGCTGGCGGAGACCGCCAGGCGCTCGTCGCGCACCAGGCGGCGTGGCAGGCGGGCGCCGTCATAGCCGGAGAGGATGGCGGCGAGCACGTCCAGCGCGTAAGCGTTGCGGTCCGCCGCGGGGTCGCGCAGCGCCGGCGCGTGCCAGGCGAGCGCCACATAGGGCAGTTCGGCCGGCGCCTGCACCGTGGTCTCGCGCGGGCCGCGCGGCGCGGGCTCTCCGGCGATGCGGCGCGGCGGCAGTTCGCGTGCGGCGATCGGGCCGTAGTGGCGGCGCGCCAGTTCGAAGACCTCGCGGTGGTCGACGTCGCCCACCACCACCAGCCAGGCGTTGTTGGGCGCATACCAGTTGCGGTACCAGGCGCGGGCGTCGTCCGCGCTCATGGTCTCGAGGTCGGTCATCCAGCCGATCACCGGGCGACGGTAGGGATGGGCCTGCAGCGCGGTGGCCATCAGTTGTTCGTAGACCAGCGCGCGCGGGCGGTCGTCGGTGCGCAGCCGGCGCTCTTCCTTGACGACTTCGAGCTCGCGGGCAAACTCGTCGTCGGTGATCACCAGGTTGACCATGCGGTCGGCCTCCAGCGCCATCACCGTGCCCAGGTGTGCGGGCGGCACCTGCTGGAAGTAGGCGGTGTAGTCGCGGCTGGTGAAGGCATTGTCGCGTCCGCCGAGCGCGGCCACGCGCTTGTTGAACTCGCCGGGGCCGACCTCGCGGGTGCCCTTGAACATCATGTGCTCGAGCACGTGGGCTACCCCGGAGACGCCCTGCGGTTCGTCCATGGAGCCGACGTCGTACCACACCATGTGCACCACCGAAGGGGCGCGCCGGTCTTCCTTGACGATGACCTTGAGGCCGTTGTCCAGCGTGGTCTCGAAGGGGTTGGCGGCCGCCGGTGCGGCGCCCAGGGTGGTCATGGCCAGCGCGCCGAGCAGTCCGGCGATGGAGAGAGGCTTGCGAAGCATGGGGATGTCCTGCATCTGATAGAATTCGCGACGGTTTCGGCTGCCCTTGCGGGGTGCCGGATTCGGCCTGGCGCCGCATGATAGCCTCATCCGGGCGCATGCGTGAGCGGGGCCACGAACGCCCATCTGACCCGAGAGCCCATGTTTGGTTTCCTGAAGAAGTCCGGCAAGCCCGAGGCCGGCGACGCGCCGGCCGACACGCAGGCGCCGGTCGAAGCGGCTGCACCCGCAGCGTCGCGCCCGTCGTGGGCCGAGCGCCTCAAGGCCGGCCTGTCGCGTACCCGCCAGCAACTGGGTGGCGGCCTGTCCAGCCTGTTCGGCCGCCGCAAGATCGACGAAGACCTGCTCGAAGAGCTGGAAACGACCTTGCTGATGGCCGACTGCGGCGTGGATGCCACCACCCACCTGCTCGACGAGCTGCGCCGGCGCTGGAAGCGCGACAAGCTGGAAACCGCCGACCAGCTGCAGCAGGCGCTGGCCGAAGCCCTGCAGGAGATCGTCGCCCCGCTCGAGGCGCCGCTGCAGGTCGAGGGGCACAGCCCCTTCATCATCATGATTGCGGGCGTCAATGGCGCCGGCAAGACCACTTCGATCGGCAAGCTGGCCAAGTATTTCCAGGCCCAGGGCAAGAGCGTGCTGCTGGCCGCAGGCGACACCTTCCGCGCCGCGGCACGCGAGCAGCTGGTGACCTGGGGCGAGCGCAACAATGTCACCGTGATCGCGCAGGACGGCGGCGACGCCGCAGCGGTGATCTTCGATGCGATCAACGCCGCGCGCGCGCGCAAGATCGACGTGGTGCTGGCCGACACCGCCGGCCGCCTGCCCACCCAGTTGCACCTGATGGAAGAGATCGCCAAGGTGCGCCGGGTGATCGCCAAGGCCGACCCCTCCGGTCCGCACGAGGTGCTGCTGGTGCTGGACGCCAACATCGGCCAGAACGCGCTCGCCCAGGTCAAGGCCTTCGACGGCGCGATCGGCGTCACCGGCCTGGTGCTCACCAAGCTCGACGGCACCGCCAAGGGTGGCGTGGTCGCGGCCATCGCCCGCCAGTGTCCCAAGCCGCTGCGTTTCATCGGCGTGGGCGAGGGCATCGACGACCTGCAGCCCTTCCGCGCCCGCGAGTTCGTCGATGCGCTGTTCGCGCCGGTCCCCGGTGCGCGGGACGACGCCGACGCATGATCGTCTTCGAGCAAGTCTCCAAGCGCTACGCGGGCGGCTACACCGCGCTCGCGGGGGTGAGCTTCGAGATCCGCCACGGAGAACTGATCGTGCTCTCCGGCCATTCGGGCGCGGGCAAGAGCACCCTGCTCAAGCTCATCCCGGTGATCGAGCGGCCCACCGCCGGCACGGTGCGCATCAACGGGCAGGACGTCTCGCGCATGCCGGCGCGCGCCATTCCCTACCTGCGCCGCAACCTCGGCCTGGTGCTGCAGGAGTCCCGCCTGCTGTACGACCGCAGCGTGTTCGACAACGTCATGCTGCCGCTGGTGATCACCGGCCACCCGCCGCGCGACGCGGCCAAGCGGGTGGCGGCGGCGCTGGAGCGCGTGGGGCTGGCCGGGCGCGAGCGCGAGATGCCGGCAGGGCTGTCGGGCGGTGAGCAGCAGCGCGTGGCGATTGCGCGCGCCATCGTGAACCGCCCGTCGATCCTGATCGCCGACGAACCCACCGCCCACCTCGACCCGGATTACGCGCACGAGATCGCCGAGCTGTTCCGCTCCTTCAACAGCGCCGGGGTCACCGTGGTGGTGTCCACCCACGACGCCACGCTGTTCGCCGCCAGTCGCCCGCGCCGGCTGGTGCTGCACAAGGGCCTGCTGGTGGAGGGCGCGGAATGATCAACTGGCTCTACCTGCACTGGCGCGCCTTCGCCCAGGCCTGCGGGCGCCTGGCCGCGCAGCCGCTGGGCACGCTGCTCTCCGCGCTGGTGGTGGGCATCGCCCTGTCGCTGCCGGCCGGCGGCTACCTGGTGCTGGACAACGTGGCCGGCCTGGCCCGCGGGGTCTCGGGGGCGCCGGAGATCAGCGTGTTCATGGCGCCGGAAGCCGGCAAGCCGGCCGTGGACGAGATCGACCGGCGGCTGAAGGCCGACAACCGCCTTGCGCGCTACCGCTTTGTGGCGCGCGACGAGGCCCTGGCGCAACTGGCCGAGAGCGGGCTGGGCGACGTGCTGGGCGGCCTGGAGGCCAATCCGCTGCCGCACGCCTTCGTGCTGGTGCCGGCCAGCGAGGACCCCGCGCTGTTCGATGCCCTGGCCGAGGACCTGCGCACCTGGCCCGAGGTCGCGCACGTGCAGCTCGATTCCGAGTGGGTCAAGCGGCTGCATGCGCTGCTGGGCCTGGGCAAGTCCGCGGTGCTGGTGCTGGCGGCGCTGCTCGGCGTGGCGCTGGTCATCGTCACCTTCAACACCATCCGCCTGCAGATCCTCACCCAGCGCGCGGAGATCGGCGTGAGCCGCCTTCTGGGCGCGACCGACCCCTTCATCAGGCGTCCGTTCTACTGGTTCGGCGGGCTGCAGGGCCTGCTGGGCGGACTGGTGGCGCTCGGCGCGGTGTGGGCGGTGGTGCTGGCGCTGCGCGCGCCGGTCGCCGGGCTGGCGCAGACCTATGGCGCCATCTTCCAGCTGTCCGGCCCCGGGCGGGTCGAAAGCCTGGCCATTCTCGGTTTTGCGGTCTTTCTCGGCTGGCTCGGCAGTGCCATCTCGGTACGGCGCCATCTGGCCGGGGATTGAAATCCGGTAGATCGCCCCCAGTTGATTGCGTCGATGCACCTATTGCTGCCTGATAGGTTGCGTCAATAATGACGATCTCAACAATCAATTAGAGCGATTCGTCATTGCTGCATAGAATTCGTCCCATCAAGTTTTTAACCGCAGCACCTGATCAACTTACCGGAGGATTGCAGATGTCCCTGATCAACACCCAGGTTCAACCGTTCAAGGCCCAGGCTTTCAAGAATGGCAAGTTCATCGAAGTGACCGACGCCGACCTGAAGGGCAAGTGGTCCGTGCTGATCTTCATGCCGGCCGCCTTCACCTTCAACTGCCCGACCGAGATCGAGGACGCCGCCGAGCACTACGCCGAGTTCCAGAAGGCCGGCGCCGAGGTGTACATCGTCACCACCGACACCCACTTCTCGCACAAGGTGTGGCACGAGACTTCCTCCGCGGTCGGCAAGGCCCAGTTCGCGCTGGTCGGCGACCCGACCCACCAGCTGACCCGCGCCTTCGACGTGCATATCGATGAAGAAGGCCTGGCCCTGCGCGGCACCTTCATCGTCAATCCGGACGGCGTGATCAAGACCATGGAAGTGCACGACAACGCCATCGCCCGCGACGTAACCGAGACCGTTCGCAAGCTGAAGGCCGCCCAGTACGTGGCCTCCCACCCGAACGAAGTCTGCCCGGCCAAGTGGAAGGAAGGCGAGAAGACCCTGGCCCCGTCGATCGACCTGGTCGGCAAGATCTGAGGTCTGGCTGCATCTGCCCGGGCCGCGCGGCCCGGGGCGCAAGTCCCGCAGCCGGCCTCGTGCCGGCTGTGTCGTATCAGGGCGACCGCAAGCGGCGGCGCCCATCTATTCAAGGAAACGAATCGTCATGCTCGACGCCAACATCAAGACTCAACTGAAAGCCTACCTGGAGCGGGTGACGCAGCCGATCGAGATCGTGGCGTCGCTCGACGACAGCCCCAAGTCGCAAGAAATGCTGGAACTGCTGCATGACGTGGTGGAGCAGTCCAAGCTGATCACCCTCATCGAACGCCGCGACGACGACGAGCGCAAGCCCTCGTTCACGGTCGGTCCGCGCGGCGAAGAGGGCCGTGTGCGCTTCGCCGGCCTGCCGATGGGGCATGAATTCACCTCGCTGATCCTCGCGCTGCTGCAGTCTGCCGGCTATCCGCCCAAGGTCGAGCCGGAGGTGATCGAGCAGATCAAGAACCTCGAAGGCGAGTTCAACTTCGAGACCTACATCTCGCTGTCCTGCCACAACTGCCCGGACGTGGTGCAGGCGCTGAACCTGATGGCCATCCTCAACCCCAAGGTCCGTCACACCATGGTCGACGGCGCGCTGTTCCAGCAGGAAGTGGAAGAGCGCCAGATCATGGCGGTGCCCACGGTGTATCTCAACGGCCAGGAGTTCGGCCAGGGGCGCATGGAGCTGGGCGAGATCCTCGCCAAGGTCGACACCGGCGCTGCGGCCCGCGACGCCAAGAAGCTGTCGGAGAAGTCCGCCTTCGACGTGCTGGTGGTCGGCGGCGGTCCGGCCGGTGCGGCGGCGGCGATCTATGCGGCGCGCAAGGGCATCCGCACCGGCGTGGTGGCCGAGCGTTTCGGCGGCCAGGTGATGGATACCATGGCGATCGAGAACTTCATCTCGGTGAAGTACACCGAGGGCCCGAAGCTGGTCGCCAGCCTGGAAGAGCACGTCAAGGAATATGAGGTCGACGTGATGAACCTGCAGCGCGTCTCCGCGCTGGTGCCGGGCGAGAACCTGCACGAAGTGCGACTGGAGAACGGCGCCGCGCTCAAGGCCAAGACCGTGATCGTCGCCACCGGCGCGCGCTGGCGCGAGATGAACGTGCCCGGCGAGAAGGAGTTCCGCGGCAAGGGCGTGGCCTACTGCCCGCATTGCGACGGTCCGCTGTTCAAGGGCAAGCGCGTGGCGGTGGTCGGTGGCGGCAACTCGGGCGTGGAGGCCGCGATCGACCTGGCCGGCGTGGTCGCGCATGTGACCCTGCTGGAGTTCGCCGATACCCTGCGTGCCGACGCGGTGCTGCAGAAGAAGCTCTACAGCCTGCCCAACGTCACGGTGATCAAGAGCGCCCAGACCACCGAAGTCACCGGCACCGACAAGGTCAACGGCCTAGTGTATAAGGATCGTGTTTCGGGCGAGATGCAGCGCATCGAGCTGGAAGGCATCTTCGTGCAGATCGGCCTGCTGCCGAACACCGATTTCCTCAAGGGCACGGTGGAACTGTCGCGCTTCGGCGAGATCGTCGTCGATGCCAAGGGGCAGACCAGTGTGCCTGGGGTGTTCGCGGCCGGCGATTGCACCACGGTGCCCTACAAGCAGATCATCATCGCCATGGGCGAAGGGGCCAAGGCCTCGCTGTCGGCCTTCGACCACCTGATCCGCAGCAGCGCACCGGTCGCCTGAGCCCGGTCCGCCGCCTGCGACACGCCCCGCCGCGCGCGGGGCTTTTGCATTTTGCGGACACTTGCGACCGCCCGGCCGGTCACAGCCTGCATCGTTTCTGGAGATTAACCGTGCTGTTCAGCTGGTTCGAGCGCCGTGTCGACCCTTATCCCGAGGCGGCGCCAAGTCCCGCCCCGCGGGGTTTCTTCGCTTTCCTGTGGGCCGGCACCGAGGGCATGCGGCCTTTCATCCTCGGCATGATGCTGCTCACCGCCACCATCGGCGTGTTCGAGGCGCTGCTGTTCGCCATGCTCGGCCGGGTGGTGGACTGGCTCGCGGCGGTGGAGCCGGCACGGCTCTGGGCCGAGGAGGGCAGCCGGCTGTTGCTGCTGGCCGGCATCATCCTGGGCAGCATTTTTCTGGTCGCCCTGCAGACCATGCTCAAGCATCAGTCGCTGGCGGGCAACTTCCCAATGCGCCTGCGCTGGAACTACCACCGTCTGCTGCTCGGCCAGAGCATGAGCTTCTTCCAGGACGAGTTCGCCGGGCGGGTGTCCGCCAAGGTCATGCAGACCGCGCTGGCGGTGCGCGACACCTGCCTGATCATGACCGACATCCTGGTCTTCGTGGTGATCTACTTCGTCACCATGGTGGTGGTGGTCGCCGGCTTCGACCTGTGGCTGCTGCTGCCCTTCCTCGGCTGGCTGGCGCTCTACATCCTGGCGCTGCGCTGGTTCGTGCCGCGCCTGTCCAGGGTCTCGCGCGCGCAGGCCGATGCGCGCGCGCTGATGACCGGGCGCATCACCGACGCGTACACCAACATCGCCACCGTGAAGCTGTTCTCCCACGCCGGGCGCGAGGCCGGCTACGCGCGCTCCGCGATGAAGGAGTTCATGCACACGGTGCACGGCCAGATGCGCCTGGTGAGCGGCATCGAGATCGTCAACCACACCCTCTCCATGCTGCTCATTCTCGCCACTGCGGGGGTGACCCTGTGGCTGTGGTCGGCCGGCGAGGTCGGTGTCGGCGCGGTGGCCGCCGCCACCGCGATGGCGCTGCGTCTGAACGGCATGTCGCACTGGGTGATGTGGGAGACCGCGGCGCTGTTCGAGAACGTCGGCACCGTGCAGGACGGCATCAACACGCTGTCGCGGCCGCATACCGTGGTGGACCGCCCCGACGCGCAGCCGCTTGCCGTGCCGCGCGGCGAGATCCGCTTCGAGCATGTGGACTTCGCCTACGGCGCCCGTGGCGAGGACGCCCGGCGGGTCATCGACGACTTCTCGCTGACCATCCGTCCGGGCGAGAAGATCGGCCTCGTGGGGCGTTCCGGTGCCGGCAAGTCCACGCTGGTGAACCTGCTGCTGCGCTTCCATGACGTGGAGCGCGGGCGCATCCTGATCGACGGCCAGGACATTGCCGACGTGACCCAGGAAAGCCTGCGCGCAGCCATCGGCATGGTCACCCAGGACACCTCGCTGCTGCATCGTTCGGTACGCGACAACATCCTCTACGGCCGCCCGGATGCCACCGACGAGCAGATGATCGTCGCCGCCCGTCGCGCCGAGGCGCATGACTTCATCCTCGACCTCACCGACCCCAAGGGCCGGCAGGGCTACGATGCCCACGTGGGTGAGCGCGGGGTGAAACTCTCGGGCGGTCAGCGCCAGCGCATCGCCATCGCCAGGGTGATGCTCAAGGATGCTCCCATCCTGCTGCTGGACGAGGCCACCAGCGCGCTCGACTCGGAAGTGGAGGCCGCCATCCAGGCCAGCCTGTACCGGTTGATGGAAGGCAAGACGGTGGTGGCGATCGCCCACCGGCTGTCCACCATCGCCGCGATGGACCGGCTCATCGTCATGGACGGCGGGCGTATCGTCGAGGAGGGCGACCATCGCGGCCTGCTTGCCCGCGGCGGGCTGTACGCGCGCCTGTGGGCGCACCAGAGCGGTGGCTTCCTGGGCGATGAACTGGACGAGGATGAAGAGGCTGCGCTCGCCTGAGCACAGCCTCTTGTAGGAGCGGCCTTGGCCGCGATTGCAGCGTCGTTACGCTCGATGAGCGCATCGCGGCCTAGGCCGCTCCTACAGGTGGCGCTCCTGTAGTGCGCTCGGGTGCCGGGCGCGCCTTGCTGGAGCCGCTTGCCTGCGCTCGCCGGCCAGCACCGCGTGCGCATCCAGCGAGCGGATCGGCACCTCGGCATCCGCAGGGATCAGCCCCGCCAGCTGCAGCTGCAGGTAGCGGGTGCAGGTCACCCGCAGGAAGGAGGTGAAGTTGCCGCGGTCGCCCAGGGCGCCGGCCGCGTCGAGCTCGTCGTGCAGGCGGGCGACCAGTTGCGGCACGCTGAGGCCGTCGCGCTGGCCGATCTCCTCCAGCGCCTGCCAATACACGTTTTCCAGGCGCAGGCTGGTGGCCACGCCGTGCAGGCGGATCGAGCGCGCGCGCGAGGCGTAGAGTTCCGGGTCGGCGGAAGTGAAGATCTGGCACATGGCGGGGTCCGGCAGGTGGCGACCATCCGATTGTAGACAGCCCGTCGCCTGCCTGCCGCGATCCGTGTGCGGCGGGCAGGCGGGGCGGTGGTGCTCAGTGGCTGATGCGCGTGCCCAGCACCGCGAGGAACTGCGCGATCCATGCTGGGTGCGCCGGCCAGGCCGGCGCGGTGACCAGCTTGCCGTCGGTCACCGCCTGGTCGATGGGGATGTCGGCATAGCTGCCGCCGGCCAGCTCCACCTCGGCACGGCAGGCCGGGTAGGCCGAGCAGCGCTTGCCTTCCAGCACGCGCGCGCCGGCCAGCAGCTGGGCACCATGACAGATCGCCGCCACCGGTTTGTCGGCAGTGAAGAAGTGGCGCACCATGCTGACCACCTCGTCGTTCATGCGCAGGTATTCCGGCCCGCGCCCGCCCGGGATCACCAGGGCGTCGTAGGCGGCCGGGTCGATGTCGGCAAAGCTCGCGTTGAGGCTGAAGTTGTGCCCGCGCTTCTCGCTGTAGGTCTGGTCGCCCTCGAAATCGTGAATCGCCGTGGCGATCGTCTCGCCGGCCTTCTTGCCCGGGCACACCGCATGCACCGTATGGCCCAACGCCAGCAGCGCCTGGAAGGGCACCATGGTTTCGTAGTCTTCGCAGAAATCGCCGCAGATCATCAGGATCTTCTTGCCCATCGTCGTCTCCTCGTTGTGGTGTGGGCGACGCAATGGACGCGCGCCGCCGCTGCAGGGCAGTGTGCGCGCATGATCCGGATGGCGGGTGGTAACGGAGTACCGCAGCGGCGGGACAAAATGAAAACGCCGCTGTCCGAAGACAGCGGCGTCTGGTGTTCTATGGTGGTGATGGGCGGAATCGAACCGCCGACCTATGGGTTATGAATCCATCGCTCTAACCGTCTGAGCTACATCACCAACAAGCCTGCTAATATAACGGCTCAGGTTTTACTGCGTCAACAGTGCGAGTGCAGATGAAGAAGCTTTACATCCGCACCTTCGGGTGCCAGATGAACGAGTACGACTCCGACAAGATGGCGGACGTGCTCGGGGTGGCCGAAGGGCTGGAGAAGACCGACAACCCGGAAGAGGCGGACGTGATCCTCTTCAACACCTGTTCGGTGCGCGAGAAGGCGCAGGAAAAGGTGTTCCACGACCTCGGGCGCGTCAAGCACCTCAAGCAGGCCAAGCCCGGGCTGATCATCGGAGTCGGCGGCTGCGTGGCCAGCCAGGAGGGCGAGGCCATCGTCGCGCGCGCCCCCTACGTGGACGTGGTGTTCGGTCCGCAGACCCTGCACCGGCTGCCCAAGCTGATCGACGCGCGGCGCGCCACCGGGCGCTCGCAGGTCGACATCTCCTTCCCCGAGATCGAGAAGTTCGACGCCATGCCGCCGGCGCGGGTGGAAGGGGCGAGCGCCTTCGTCTCCATCATGGAAGGCTGTTCCAAGTACTGCACCTTCTGCGTGGTGCCCTACACCCGCGGCGAAGAGGTCTCGCGTCCGCTGGATGACATCCTTACCGAGGTGGCGGGGTTGGCGGAACAGGGCGTCAAGGAGATCACCCTGCTCGGGCAGAACGTGAACGCCTGGCGTGGCGCGCTGTCGCGCGACGGTGGTGAGGAAACCGGCGATTTCGCCTTCCTGCTCGAATGCGTTGCCGAGATCCCTGGCATCGAACGCCTGCGCTACACCACATCCCATCCGCGCGAGATGACCCCGCGGGTGTTCGAGGCCTACGAGAAGATCCCCAAGCTGGTCTCCCACCTGCATCTGCCGGTGCAGTCGGGCTCGGACCGCGTGCTGGCGGCGATGAAGCGTGGCTACACAGTGCTGGAATTCAAATCCGTGGTGCGCAAGCTGCGTGCGGCGCGCCCCGACCTGTCGCTCTCGTCGGACTTCATCGTCGGCTTCCCCGGCGAGACCGAGGAGGACTTCGAGAAGACGCTGAAGTTGGTCGAGGAGCTCAATTTCGACACCTCGTTCAGTTTTGTGTACAGCGCGCGTCCCGGCACCCCGGCGGCCGACCTGGAAGACCCGGTGCCGCAGGAAACCAAGCTGCGCTGGCTGGCGCGCCTGCAGAAGCAGCTGGAGTCTCAGGCTCAGGCGATCAGCCAGGCCATGGTCGGCAGCGTGCAGCGCATCCTGGTCGAAGGCCCATCCAAGAAGAGCGCGGACGAGTTCTCCGGGCGCACCGAGAACAACCGGGTGGTGAATTTCCCTGCCACCTCGCCCAACCGCGACCGCCTGATCGGACAGTTCGTCGATGTCACCATCACCGCCGCGCTGCCTCACAGCCTGCGTGGCGAGATCCTCCTGCGGGAATCCTGAATGGCACGATCCACCGAAGTGGTGCTGGAGCCGGTTGACAACGAGCGGCTGGCCAATCTGTGCGGCGCGCTCGACCAGAACCTGCGCCAGATCGAAACCGCCCTTGATGTGGCGATCGCCCGCCGTGGCGAACGCTTCACCATCAAGGGCAATCCGTCTGCCACCGAGCGCGCGGCCGAAGCGCTCAAGCGTTTCTACGGCAGGGCCGACAGCCATCTCTCGCTCGACGACCTGCAACTCGAACTGATCGAGATCAGCGCGCGCAGCCAGCCGAGCGCGGCGGTGCCTGACGCTGCGCCGGTGCTGCTCACCCGCAAGAGCGAGCTGCACGGGCGCACGCCGCGCCAGGTCGAGTACCTGCGCAACATCCTCGAGCATGACATCACCTTCGGCATCGGCCCGGCCGGTACCGGCAAGACCTATCTCGCGGTGGCCTGTGCGGTCGATGCCTTCGAGCGCGAGAAGGTCGAGCGCATCATCCTCACCCGTCCGGCGGTGGAGGCCGGCGAGCGCCTGGGCTTCCTGCCGGGGGACCTCGCGCAGAAGATCGATCCCTACCTGCGCCCGCTGTACGACGCGCTCTACGACCTGATGGGCCTGGAGCGCGCCTCCAAGCTGTTCGAGCGCGGCGCCATCGAGATCGCCCCGCTCGCCTTCATGCGCGGGCGCACGCTCAACCACGCCTTCATCATCCTGGACGAGGCGCAGAACACCACGCCCGAGCAGATGAAGATGTTCCTGACCCGCATCGGCTTCGGTGCCAAGGCGGTGGTGACCGGAGACCTGACCCAGATCGACCTGCCGCGCGGTGCGCGCAGCGGCCTGCTGGAGGCGCGCGAGGTGCTGGCCAAGGTGCGCGGCATCGAATTCACCGAGTTCCAGAAGGAAGACGTGGTGCGCCACCCGCTGGTGATGCGCATTGTTGAAGCCTACGATCAGCAGGCCGCGCGCGCGGCGCGGGCGGCGCAACAAGCCCCACAACGTGAAGAGGATCATTCGCATGGCGAAGAAGCCGGCAGCCCCGAAGATCGTCGCGATTGACGCCGACGGCGCACGCAGTCGCGTCCGCGCCGAGCGCCTTGAGATCGACTTCGGCCGCGGGCGCCGCATGGTGCTCGATTTTCCGCACATGGCCTGGGGCGACGTGGATATCGAGGCCGAATCGGACGAGGGCACGCCTGTCATCAGCGTGCAACCCGGCGCGTGCAACCTGCTTACCCTGCGGGTGGACGTGCATCACGAGATGGTGCCGGTCGAGCTCGGCGAACTGCCGGCGGCGGCCCCAACGCCAAGCCTGACGCTGACCGTGCAGAAGGCGCTGGACGACGACGAGCGCGCGCAGGCACCCAAGAAGCACCGCATCCGCAGTTGGGCGCGGGCCGCCTTGCGGCGCGATGCCGAGCTCACCGTCAGGCTGGTCGGCGAAGAGGAAGGCCGCGTGCTCAACCGCGACTTCCGTGGCAAGGACTACGCCACCAACGTGCTGACCTTCGTCTATGGTGAAGGGATGCCGATGCCGGACGAGCGGGACGATGCTCCGTTGGCGGGCGACCTGGTGCTGTGCGTCCCCGTGGTGGTGCGCGAGGCGGCGGCCCAGGGCAAGGATCTGGCCGCGCACTACGCCCATCTGGTGGTGCATGGTATGCTGCATTTGCAGGGTTTCGACCACGAAACCGAGGCCGATGCGGCGGTGATGGAAGCACTCGAAACGGAGATTCTCGCCGGGCTCGGCTACCCGAACCCGTATGCCTGATGGTCATGAGGCGCCCGTGAGGCGTCAGGCGTGGGGCAGGGCAGCACGGTTCGTGCTTGCCGCTGTGCACCCCTGACTCCTTACCTGCCACCCAACATGGACAGTTCCCCTAGTAAACCCTCATTACTCGAGCGACTTTCGGCCCTCCTGACGCGCGAACCGGAAGATCGCGAACAACTTCTCGCGCTGCTCCACTCGGCTTTCGAGCGCAACCTGCTCGATGCCGATGCCCTTTCGATCATCGAGGGCGCCCTGCAGATGTCCGACATGCAGGTGCGCGACGTGATGATCCCCCGCGCCCAGATGGATGTGATCCACCTGGACGACCCCATTGAAACCATCGCCGCCTTCGTCATCGATACCGCGCACTCCCGCTTCCCCGCGGTGGGCGAGGGCAAGGACGACGTGGCCGGCATCCTGCTCGCCAAGGACCTGCTGCGCTACTTCGCCGGCCGCGAGTTCGACCTGCGCGACATGCTGCGTCCGGCGGTCTTCGTACCCGAATCCAAGCGCCTCAACGTGCTACTGCGCGAGTTCCGCGTGAGCCGCAACCATATGGCCATCGTCGTGGACGAATATGGCGGCGTGGCCGGACTGGTCACCATCGAGGACGTGCTTGAGCAGATCGTCGGCGACATCGAGGACGAGTACGACTTCGACGAGATCGGCGACAACATCCGCCTCGACAGCCAGGGGCGCTACCGCGTCAAGGCCACCACCGAGATCGTCGATTTCAATGCGGCTTTCGACACCCATCTGTCCGATGAGGAATACGATACCGTCGGCGGCATGGTGATCCGCCAACTCGGACGCCTGCCCAAGCGCGGCGAAGCCATCGCCGTGGAGAACCTGAAGATACAGGTGCTGCGCGCCGACAGCCGGCGGGTGCATACCCTGCTGGTCGAGCGCAACAGCTCACCGGCGGAGATCGTCGGCGGCTGATGCGAACCCGCGTCCTTTTGGCTTTTGTGGCTGGTGCCGCCTCGGTACTGGCCCATGCGCCTTTCGGCATTTTCCCCCTCGCCCTCGTTTCACTTGCCGCGCTTGCCTTCCTTCTGGGGCAGGCGCGAGGAGGGCGTCGTGGTTTCGTGCTGGGCTTCGCTTGGGGGTTGGGCGCTTTTCTGGTCGGCGTTTCTTGGCTTTTCATCGCGCTCCAGCGTTATGGCGGCATGCCCGTTCCCCTGGCCGCGCTTGCCATCCTGCTGTTTTGCTCACTTCTGGCGATCTTTCCGGCGATCGCCGGCGCGCTCTTTGTCCGCCTGCGACCGGCTGGAGTAATGGCTCAGTCCGTCCTGTTTGGCGCGTTGTGGTTGTTGATGGAATGGGCGCGCGGCTGGGTCTTCACCGGCTTCCCCTGGTTGTCCGTGGGTTATACGCAGACGCCGCCCAGTCCGCTGGCTGGCTTTGCCCCTCTGCTTGGCGTTTACGGCGTCGGCGGCCTGCTGGCGCTCCTGAGTGGGTTGCTGGCGTTCTCGCCATGGCGCCGTTTACGCACGGCCTTGCCCGCCGTTCTGACCCTTGGGTTGGTGCTTTCTGGGGGGGTGTTGCTGACACGGGTTGCGTGGACCGCCCCGACTGGGGAGTTCGTGAGGGTGGCGCTGCTTCAGACCAACATCGAGCAAGACCTGAAGTGGCGGCCCGATCATCTTCGGGAATGGTTGCGCGTCAATGTCGAAATGGTTGCTGCGAGCCAGGCTGACTTGGTGGTCTTGCCCGAAGGCGCCGCGCCGCTGCTCATACACCACCTGCCGGAAGGCTATCTTGATCTGCTTGCCGAGTCGCTGCGTGAGCCGGGGGCGAATCTGATTCTCGGCACCTTCACGACGGATGGCGCCGGCGGGGTGCTCAACTCGGCGATCAGTCTCGGAGCTTCGCCCGGCCAGCATTACGCCAAGCACCATCTGGTGCCATTCGGGGAGTTCTCACCGCCACTGTTTGGCTGGGTGTATCGCTTGGTGAATATACCCATGTCGGATCAGGTGCGCGGAGCGACCGCGCAACCACCGATGCTGCTGGGTGGGCAGAAAGTGGCGGTGAATATCTGTTTCGAGGACTTGTTCGGCGACGAGCTGCGCGCAGCGTTGCCCGAAGCGGGCCTGATGCTCAATATGTCCAATCTCGCCTGGTTCGGCGACTCGTTGGCCTTGCCTCAACATCTCCAGGTAGCCCGTATGCGTGCTCTGGAAGCCGGCCGGCCGATGCTGCGGGCGACCAATACTGGCGCGACTGCCGTGATTCGCCCCGATGGGGGCATTCAGAGTGTGCTGCCGGCGATGACGCGCGGCATCCTGCACGCCGAAGTCCGTGCTCATCACGGCCTCACGCCGTATGCCCGGTGGGGAGACGCTCCGGTAGTCCTGCTGGCGGGGCTGTACGGGATGCTCGTCGCCGGGTGCATGACGTGCCGCCCGCGCGCTGCCAAATGCCAGTAAAATCCACCTCTTTGCGTTCGCAGCGCGGCGCCTGCCGCCCGAGACCATGTCCCTCCAGAATCCGACCTTCCAGCAAGTCATCCTGACGCTCCAGCAGTTCTGGGGCGACCGTGGGTGCGTGCTGCTCCAGCCCTACGACCTCGAAGTGGGTGCGGGTACCTCCCACACCGCCACCTTCCTGCGCGCGATCGGCCCCGAGCCGTGGAACGCCGCATACGTACAGCCTTCGCGCCGTCCCAAGGACGGCCGCTACGGCGAGAACCCCAACCGCCTGCAGCACTACTACCAGTATCAGGTGGTCCTGAAGCCCTCGCCGCTCAACATCCAGGAACTCTACCTGGACAGCCTGCGCGCGCTGGGCATCGACCCCAATGTGCACGACATCCGCTTCGTCGAGGACGACTGGGAGAACCCCACGCTGGGCGCCTGGGGTCTGGGCTGGGAAGTGTGGCTGGACGGCATGGAAGTGACCCAGTTCACCTACTTCCAGCAGGTCGGCGGGCTGGACTGCAAGCCGGTGCTGGGCGAGATCACCTACGGTCTGGAGCGCCTGGCCATGTACCTGCAGGGCGTGGAGAACGTCTACGACCTGACCTGGGCGGTGTACCCGGACGGCTCGAAAGTCACCTACGGCGACGTGTACCACCAGAACGAGGTCGAGCAGTCGAAGTACAACTTCGAGCATTCCAACGTCGATTTCCTCTTCTCGCTGTTCGGCAACTACGAGTCCGAGGCCAAGCGCCTGATGGAAGCGGGCCTGGCCCTGCCGGCCTACGAGATGGTGCTCAAGGCCGCGCACACCTTCAACATGCTGGACGCCCGTGGCGCCATCTCGGTGACCGAGCGCGCCGCCTACATCGGCCGCATCCGCAACCTGTCGCGTGCGGTGGCGCAGGCCTATTTCGAATCCCGTGAAGCGCTCGGCTTCCCGATGCTGAACAACAAGGAGGCCGTGTGATGAGCGCCACCACCCATCGCGCGACCCTGCTGGTCGAACTGCTCACCGAGGAACTGCCGCCCAAGGCCTTGCCGCGCCTGGGCGAGACCTTCGCCACGAAGGTCGTCGAAGGCCTGAAGGCCAAGGGCCTGGCCGCGGCCGATGTGGCCGGGCGCAGCTTCGCCAGCCCGCGCCGCCTGGCGGTGACCGTGGCCGACGTGGCGGCCGAAGCGGCAGCGAAGGAGGTCACC